>NZ_CP146022.1:611869-917803 GCF_036967205.1 Streptomyces sp. Q6 | reverse complement strand
GTGCGTCGCGAAGACGGCCGCGAAGGACGCCTACAACTGGGGCTACGACCCCTACCACTACACGGTGCCCGAGGGCTCGTACGCCGGCGACCCGGACGGGACCGACCGCACCGTCGAGTTCCGCAAGATGGTCAAGTCCCTCAACGACGACGGTCTGCGCGTCGTCATGGACGTCGTCTACAACCACACGGCGGCGGCGGGGCAGGACAAGACGTCCGTGCTCGACCAGATCGTCCCCGGCTACTACCAGCGGCTCCTCGCCGACGGCACCGTGGCCAACTCGACGTGCTGCGCGAACACGGCGCCCGAGAACACGATGATGGGCAAGCTCGTCGTCGACTCCGTCGTCACCTGGGCCAAGGACTACAAGGTCGACGGATTCCGCTTCGACCTGATGGGCCACCACCCCAAGGCCAACATCCTCGCGGTCCGCAAGGCCCTCGACGCGCTGACCCTGGAGAAGGACGGCGTCGACGGCAAGAAGATCATCATCTACGGGGAGGGCTGGAACTTCGGCGAGGTCGCCGACGACGCCCGCTTCGTGCAGGCCACGCAGAAGAACATGGCGGGCACGGGCATCGCCACCTTCTCCGACCGGGCCCGCGACGCGGTCCGCGGCGGCGGCCCCTTCGACGAGGACCCCGGCGTCCAGGGCTTCGCCTCCGGCCTCTACACCGACCCCAACGCGTCCCGGGCGAACGGCACGTCGGACCAGCAGAAGGCGCGGCTCCTGCACTACCAGGACCTCATCAAGGTCGGCCTGTCGGGCAACCTCGCCGCGTACGAGTTCACCGACACCGACGGCAAGAAGGTGAAGGGGTCCCAGGTCGACTACAACGGCGCGGCGGCCGGGTACGCGGACGCGCCGGGTGACGCCCTCGCCTACGCCGACGCGCACGACAACGAGTCCCTGTACGACGCGCTGACGTACAAGCTGCCCGCGGGCACGTCGACCTCCGACCGGGCCCGGATGCAGGTCCTCGCGATGGCCACCGCCTCGCTCTCGCAGGGCCCGGCCCTCTCCCAGGCGGGCAGCGACCTGCTCCGCTCGAAGTCGCTCGACCGCAACTCCTTCGACAGCGGCGACTGGTTCAACGCGATCCGCTGGGACTGCGCCGCGGGCAACGGCTTCGGCCGCGGCCTGCCCCCGGCCGCCGACAACCGGTCCAAGTGGCCTTACGCCAAGCCGTTGTTGGCGTCGGTGAAGGTGCCGGGCTGCGCGCAGATCGACGGCGCGTCGGCCGCGTACCAGGACCTCCTGAAGATCCGCACGGCCGAGCCCGCGTTCCACCTGTCCTCGGCGGCGCAGGTCCAGAAGGCGCTGTCCTTCCCGCTCTCCGGCAAGGAGGAGACGCCGGGCGTCATCACGATGCGCCTGGGCGACCTGGTGATCGTCTTCAACGCCACGCCGACGAGGCAGAAGCAGACGGTCGCGGCCGTCGCGGGTGACGGGTACCGGCTGCACCCGGTGCAGGCCGCCGGCTCCGACGACGCCGTCAAGTCGGCCTCGTACGACAAGGGTTCGGGCACCTTCCAGGTGCCGGCCCGGACGGTGGCGGTGTTCACCGGGAAGTAGCAGGAGCTCGAACGGCCGCGACCCCTGCCCCCTCGATACGGGGGGCAGGGGTCGCGGCCATGCTCGGCCGTGCTCAGTCGGGCAGACCGGCGACGAGGATCTTCGTGTCGCCCCCGTTCTTCAGGTCCATGGCGTAGAAGGCCACTTCATTCCTGTTGTTGAGGCCGATGCCCTCGGTCGGCACCCACAGGGAGGCGTCGACCAAGGCGTGCAGGTCGTACATCCGGCCCTGCGGGTCCCACACCACGGCGGTCGTCGTGTCGGGCGCCGTCTCCGCGGTGCCGGCGATCCAGCCCGCGTCGTTGACCGCGAGCGCCTTCGCGTCGAAGCCGAAGTCCGGCAGCCGGGTCATCGTGCCACCGGGCCGGACGACGAACGCGTCGTCGCCGCTGGAACCGACGATCTCGCCCGAGGCGTTGATGCCGCGCGCGGTGCTGTCGGTCATACCGGGCAGCGTGCCGAGGTCGGTGGCGTGCCCCTCGGCGTCCCAGCGCACGGCGTGCCGCTTGCCGCCCACCGAGGAGTGGCCGACGGCCACCCCCGTGTCGCTGATGGCCAGCGGCTCGGTCAGCGCCCGGTTGTCGGTGAGGTGCTCCAGCTTACGGAAGCCGTCCGCGGCGCTCCACGTGAACGCGTCGTTGACCTGCTGGTTTCCGCCGGTCGCCGGGTTCTTGATGTAGCCGGTGGCATTGCCCACGACCGTGCCCCTCGCGTTCACGGCGAACCCGCGGTCGTACGTGTACGTCTCCCAGTCGGGCAGCGGCAGCGCGGTGAGCGCGCCGTCCTTGTCCCACAGGGCGGCGCGGGTACCGCCGCTGAGGGTCAGCTGACCGGTGGCGTAGCCGCCCGTACGGCTCTGCCCGAGGACGTACCCGTTGCGCGCGCCCCCGTCGTCCATGAGCCTCATGCCGTGCTCGGCGTCCCAGATCATCGGCCGGCTGACCCCGGAGACCTGCCGGGAGCCGCCGATCCGCCCGCCGTCGTCGAAGGAGAAGCCGACCGCGGGCCCGAACGACGACGTGACCGTCGCGGACGGCTGGGTCACCTTGCCGAGCAGCACGTCCGCGCTGCCGAGCGCGGTGCCGTCGGCCGCGGCCAGCGAGAACCGGCCCACCAGACGTGTGCCCGCCGGCGGCGCCGTGTCGGCGACGAGGCGGCCGCCCACCCGGGTCTTCTCGCCCGCGTCGAGCCGCACCGGCTTCTCGTCGTCGACGGTCACCGCGCCGAGCGACGCGGAGAACAGCGTGTCCTGGATGTCGAAGGTGGTGGAGCCCGACGGGACCGAGGTGCCCGCGATGTACAGCGTGTAGTAGCCGGGCTTCGGATCCTCGACCGTCAGCGACTCGCGGGAGCCGCCGTTGGTCGACGACGCGACCAGCGCGCCGGACTGGGCGATCAGATACAGATCGAGATCGGCGTCCGGGTCGGACGCGTGTCCCATCGACACCTCCAGGCGCGTCGCGTCGCGCGGCACCGTCACCGTCTTGCCCGTCATCGCCTGGTCGGTGAGGGTCGGTGTGGCCTGCGACAGGGCACCGAGGGCGCCGCCCGTGGCGTGCGCGGTCACCGGCGCGAACCGGTTGACGGCGGTGAACGCCTTCTCGGCCGGCGCGTGCACCGCGCTCTCGTCGATCACCGACGACGCCGGGTCGAACGTGGCCCCGAGCACGGTCGCGGTCAGCCGGTACGGGTTCTCCAGCCGTGGCGAGGTGCGGCGCGCCTCCACCTCGAACTCCCAGACGCCGGGCATCGGTCGCGCGTACGTGCGCGTCTTCGGGTCGCAGTCGTCGGTGTCGGAGTAGTGCGTGTAACAGCGGCCCGCCCCGGTGTCCTCGACGGGCATGCCCTGCGGGTCGACGGCGAGGAACCGGGTCTGGCTGCCGTCGGCGACCCGCGACAGGTCGACCGTGACGGCCGCGGCGCCCTCGGGCACGGTGACGAAGACCGACCGGGTCGCGTTGCGGTCGACGCTTCCCGCGCCGGACACCGCGTACGACGGCCGGTCGGGCGTGTCGCCGATCACGACGGTCACCGGGACGTACCGGTCGACGCCCGCCGTGTCCGGGTCGTCGACGCGCAGCAGCGCCGAGTGCGCGCCCGCCGACCGGGCCAGCGCGCGGACGGCGACGGTCGCGGGTTCGCCCGCGGTGAGCCGCACCTTCTTCGGGGCGGTGAAGGTGCCGTCGTTGCCGAGCCACGACAGCTCGGCGGTGCCGGTGGTGTCGGCGGTGAGCCGGACGTCGTAGGTACGGGCCCTGCCGAGCTCCTGTCCACCGTCGCCGGCCGCGCACCGGTTGTGGATGCCCGTGCCGGTCCCCGGGGTGGCGAGCAGCCCGGCGAGCGCGGTGCACACGGGGGCCTCGACGGAGTACGCCGTGGGTTCCGCGCCCTTCGCGAGCGTCTTCCACGCCGCCGGTACGTCGAGGAGGCCGGCGCCCTGCGCGTACGCGGGCACGTCGTCGAGGAAGCGGGCCGAACCGGTCAGCGCCGTGCGCAGCGCCGCCGGGGACACCTTCCTGCCGGTCGCGCGCGCCGCCGAGAGGAGCAGCGCGGCGTCGCCCGTGGCCTGCGGCGACGCCATCGACGTCCCGTTGAACATGCCGTATCCGGCGGGCAGTTCGTAGCCGGTCTGCGGCACGCCCTCACCCGCGAGCCACGTCGGGATCGACGACACGGCGGCGCCCGGGGCGACCACCTCGGGCTTCATGCCGCCGTCCTCGCGGGGACCGCGCGCCGAGAACGGGAACAGGCCCTGCCGCGCCGACACCCGCGAGCCGTAATCCGCCCACCAGGTGTCCTTGCTGACGGAGGCGCCGACCGCGAGGACCTTGTCGGAGACCCCCGGGTCGGAGACGGTGTTCATGCCGGGGCCGTCGTTGCCCGCCGACGAGACGATCTGCACGCCGTACTTGTCGATCAGGCGGTTGTAGAGCACGGCCCGCACATTGGCGCCGTCGTTGAGGGCGGGCAGCCCGCCGATCGACAGGTTGACCACGTCGACGCCCTTGTTCACGACGGCGTCGATCATGCCCTCGGCGAGCGCGTACGAGGTACAGCCCGAAGCGAACAGACACACCCGCTCGGAGACGATCCGCGCGCCGGGCGCCGCGCCGTTCATCGTGCCGCCGAACATGCCGTGGCCCGCGGCGATGCCCGCCACATGGGTGGCGTGCGCGCCGGAGACGATGCCGATGTTCACGAAGTCGGCCGTCTTTCCGACGCTGGTGCCGCCGCGCGCGGACAGGTCCACGTCGTCGCGGTGCTCCACGGTGAACGGCATCGACTCGGCGACCGGCGTCCGCGGGTCGTCGGTGCCGAACCGCGCCCACTTCCCGCTCTTCGCGTACGGCTCGACGACGTCCCCGGCACCGAAGGCGTGGTCGAGATCCGCGTCGACCCACACCGTGTGATCCGACGCGCGGTACAGGACGCCGAAGCGGTCCTTGTAGTCGCCGTCACGGTTGACGTCGCCCTCCAGCTCGCTGCCCCAGGTCTCGTCCTCGTCGAAGTACGCGAACTCGTAACTCCCGGACGGAGTGGGCGTCTTGAAGGTGACGCCGCCGTACGTGAAGGCGCCGTTGACGGCGGACACCTTCAGGTTCAGCTGCAACCAGGTCGGGTCGGGGTCGGTGACCGGATCGGTCGCCGTCACCCAGTCCGCGATCTTCGGCTCGCCCGTGGTCGTGGTCCGCAGCGCGGGGTGCGAGGGGTCGACGCCCGTGTCCAGGACGCCGATGGTCACACCGCGGCCGTCCCAGGTGGGGTGATCGGCGGTGAAGTCGGTGGCGCCGGTCTCCCCGGTCGGCAGATACGGATTGTCGGCCGGGGTGTCCTTGCCGGGCGCGGCCGGGGTGTCCCCGTCGGACGCCCCCGCCTTCCGGTCCTTCGCGGCGACCGGCGACGGGTCGGGGATCTTGTACGTCTCGCTCAGGTCGAGGGCGCGTACGGAGGAGAGGGCGGTCAGCGCGGTGACCTTGCCGGTGGGGACGGTGGCCCGCACGTAGCCGAGCTTGTCGGTGAACTCGCCTATGCGGCCGCCGAGTTCGACGACCTTCTCGCGGACCGCCGCGGTGTCGCCCTGGCCGGTGGCGAGCAGCACGGTGACGGTCTTGCGCTTCTTGCTCTCGGCCTTCTGGAGCAGTGTGCGGTCGTGCGTGCCGAGCTTGTCGTGCTTCGTGTGCGGTGTCTTCTTGGGGGAGTCGGTGACGGCCGTGCCGAGCGGGTGCGGCACGGCGGCCGCCTGGGCCGGCGGTGCCACGAGACTCAGCAGGGAGCCGGTCAGGCCGGCCGCGAGCGCGGCGGCGGCCCACCGGCGCCCGGGGCGCGGGATGGAACGGGACATGGGTGCCCTTTCGCGTGTCTGGCGGGGATGCGGTGGGGTCATGGCGTGGTCGAGGTGCTCGGCGCGACACCGAAGGCGCGGGTGATCGTCTGCGTCACCGTGCTGCCGTCGCTCGCCGAGACCTCGGCGCGCAGCGTGGCGAAGGACGCGCCGGCCGGCGGGGTCAGGTCGGCGTGCTCACCGGGTCCCGTGGCGTCGGCCTTGACGGTGACGGACGTCCAGGTCGCGCCGTCGTCCCAGCTGACGTCGAGCCGGGTGCGGCCGACGGTGGCCTCGGCGGCGCCGGGCGCCCGCCGCACCGCGAGGTCGACGCGGGTCGTCGCACCCGGTGCCGCGGAACCGGACGCGTCCAGGTCGCGCGGGGTCAGCCGGACGGCCATGAGCGGCAGGACCGTGCCCGAGCCGTCGTCCGCGGCGGAGTCGAAGCCCCACACCGACCGCACCCGGGTGGACAGCGCGGCGTAGGACTGGGCGCGGGTGAGGTCGGCGCTGAGCGTGTAGCGGCGGCTGCCTGCGGGGACGGTCAGCGTCTTGCCGGAGCCGACCGCGTTCCACGAACTCACCGGCGCGCCGTCGGCGGTGAGGGCGAGGGTGCCGGTGGCGCCCCAGTCGGTGCCGCCGCGGCTGCCGTCACCGTCGACGAACCACGAACTCCCGGTCCACGCCATCGTGTTGCCCGTGCGGCGCAGGGGCGCGGACGGCAGGGCCGGGCCGATCACCGCGGCGGCGAAGTCGAGACGGTCGAGCGCCTTCGGGCCGAACGCCCGCGACGCGGTGGCGAGCGACTGACGCCCGGCGATCGTGACCCGGTCGAGCCAGTCGCCGGTCGTGCGGTAGTCGTGGACGGTCGTCGGGAAGCGGACCGACTGGTCGATGAAGACCGGCAGCAGCGACGCGTGGTCCGGCGCGGCCCCGGCGGTGCCCGCCGCGGGCGCGCCCTGGGCGTGGAAACCGACGCGCACGTCCGTCAGGTCCGCGCGGCGCACCGAGACGGACGGGTCGGAGGGGACGCCGCCGGTCCAGGTCCGGGCCACGTGGTAGAAGAATGGGCTCGGCGCGGACGACGAGGCGCCCTCGGCCGCGAGCACGGCGAACGTCCGGTACGTGGCGTCGTTTGTGCCCTGTGCGTCGAACGGGACCGCGTAGAGCGAGCGGCCCGCGTTCGCACCGGTCGTCACCGCGCTCATCGTGTAGACGCCCTCGCCGGCAGGGACGGCGAGTGCCGCCTGCACGGCCGTGGCCGCGGCCCTGTCGTCGTGGACGTCGGCGCCGACCGGGACGCCGTCGCGCGCGTCCAGGTCGACCGAGGTGTCCGCCAGCGGCGTCACGGTCGCGGCGGCCATCGTGGTGGTCCGCTCGGTGCCGGCACCGGAGGAGATGGTCATGCCGATCCAGTACTGCGCCTCGGGCACGGACGCCGTGCCGGTGCCCCCGGTCAGGCGCACCGGGTAGCGGTCGCCGGTCCAGCGGTTCACCAGCAGCGCGGTGCCGGTGGCGGCGGCGCCGTCGCGCTGGATCGCGCGGACCGTCACCTGGTGCGTGGGGAGCGGGCTGTTGACGCCGAGGACGGTACGGGTCACCGGGGTTCCGGCGTGCGAGGCGGTGAGGATCGCGGACCAGGGGCCGTGCGGCAGCAGCGAGGCGCGGGCGGTGACCTGCGCGGTCGCGGTGCCGTGCGCGGGCACGGTGACGGAGTCCCGGTCGACCGAGAACTGCGCGGCGTTGCCCGGCTGGGCCTTCGGCGACAGCGGCGTGCCGATCGCCAGGTCGAGCGTCGTCTCCTCGTCACCGGTGTTGGTGAAGGTGACGGTGTGCTCGGTGTCCTTGCCCGCCGTGTCCGCCCAGCCCGCGGTCGTCGTCAGGTTGGGCGGAGAGGCGAGGACCTTCTGCTCCACGGCACGGCCCGCGTCGACCCGGCCCGTTCCCTGCTGGTACGGGGAGAGACCCGCGGTCGGGTCGGCGCTGGTCATCAGCGCCGTCTTCAGCTGTTCGCCGCTCCAGTCGGGGTGCGCCTGCGCGAGCAGCGCCGCGGCACCGGACACATGCGGAGTCGCCATCGACGTACCGCTCTTGGCGGTGTGGCCGCCGCCCAGCTTCGCCGCGACGATGCTCACGCCGGGGGCGGTGATGTCGGGCTTGACGGCGTTGTCGGAGGGGCGGGGACCACGGCTGGAGAAGGCGGCCAGCGCGTCGTCGGAGTCGACCGCGCCGACGGCGAGGGCGGAGTCCGCGATGGCCGGGGCGCCGACGGTGGCGGTACCCGACTCGCCGTCGTTGCCGGCCGCGACGACGAACAGTGTCCCTGTGCTCTTCGACAGCTCGTTGATGACGGCGATCGCCGGGTCCGTCTCGTCGGCGGGACCGCCGAGGCTCATGCTGACGACCTTGGCGTGCACGGTGTTCACGGCCCAGTCGATGCCCGCGAGGACGGCGGACGTCTTGCAGTTGCCGCTGCTGTCGCAGACCTTGCCGACGGCCAGTGACGCGTCGGGCGCGACACCGCGGTACGTGCTGTCGACGCCCGCGATGGTGGAGGCCACGTGCGTGCCGTGGCCGTTGTCGTCCTCCGCGCTGCCGGCTCCGGTGAAGTCCGCCGAGACGCTGACGCGGCCCGCCAGGTCCGGGTGGTCGGAGTCGTAGCCGGTGTCGAGGACGGCGACGGTGACGCCCTTGCCGGTGTAGCCGTCCCGCCACGCCTGCGGGGCGTTGATCTGCGGCACGCTCTTGTCCAGCGCCACACGCATGCCGGCGTCGAGCCACACCTTCCGGACGCCGCCCGCGAGGGTGCGGCCGTGGCCGGTCGCGGTGAGGTGCCGCCAGGTGGTGGCGGCGTCGGCGCGGCTGCCGGGCGAGAGGGCGGTCACGCCGAGCCGGGACAGGGTGCGCCCCGGGTGCGCGGCGTCACCGGCGGCGTTGCGGGCCTCGCGTCCGGCGGCGGCGCCCTTGCCGTGCTGCACGAGCATGGCGACGGTGCGCTTCGCGGCGCGCCCCTTCGTGCCGTACCCGGCGTCCAGCAACTCCTGGACGTCGAACAGGCGCGGGTCGATCCGGCCCGCGGCGAGGAGCGGTTCGGCGTCGGCGGGGACGACGCTGACATGCCCGGAGGGCAGCGTGGTGATGCTGAAGCTCTGGCCCGAACGGCCCGGCGCGGGGGTGACGGTGGCGGAACGGACGGTGTCGCCACGCCGCTCCACCGTCACCGTGTCACCGGTGGGCAGCGGCACACCGGCCGTCGTGATCGGGGCGCGGGCCGACGCGGGGGCCCGGTCGGCGGCGGCCGTCGCGTGGACGGCGGTGGCGGGCAGGAACGCGGCGACGGCCGCGAGGGCGGCCGCGGTTGCGGCGGGTCTCGGATGCACGGAGGGGGTCTCCCGGTGCTCGCAGGGGAACGACCCGGCCGATGTTGACAGCGTGCCGCCGGTCAAAGCGGCCTGAGCGGTGGCGACTTGACGACACGACGCATTGTTGCCAGGGGGCGGCGGAGAGCGCCGCCGTGACGCCCGTCCCTGCCCCGGACCGACCGTCGCCGCGTTGGACGGACGAAGAGGATCGGCGTGGCCCGCGTGCACCACCGGGACGGACCGTTGCCGCGTCGTGCGGACGAAGAGGGCCGGCGTGGCCCGCGCGCACCACCGGGACCGACCGTCGCCGCGTCGTACGGACGAAGAGGGCCGGCGTGACGCCCGTCCCTGACCCGCGCCGACCTGTCGCCGGGTCGTGCGGACGAAGAGGACCGGCGTGGCCGTGCGCACCACCCGCGCCGACCCGTCGCCGCGTCGTATTGCCGACACGTCGTAATCCCGCCAGCCTCATCCCTTCCACCCCAACAGCCCCCGAGCTCATGATCGTTCGATTCGTCGGCAGCGGAGCAGCAGAGCGGAGAAGGAATCATGCGGCACGTTCCCGGACGCGGGCGCCCCACCCTTGCGATCGCGGTCACCGTCCTCGCCCTGCTCGCCGGGGCGGCGCCCTCAGCGACAGCCGCACCAGCCGCCCCGGCCGCCCCGAACGCGTCCGCGGCGAGCGCCCGCGACGTGCTCGCCTCGCTCGACGACCAGGAGTTGCGGGCGCTGCACCGTACGGCCTCCCTGAACCTCGGGGGCCTGCACGTCACGGACCGGAAGGCGCTGAAGTCCGCCCAACCCGTGGACGTCATCGTGCAGTTGGACACGCCGCCCGCCCGCACGGCCCGACTGCTCGCCGCCACGCGCGGCCACAGCCTGAGCGCGGACGCCGCCGAAGCGGCCGTGGGCACGGCACAGAAGCGGTTCCGCGGACGCCTCCACGCCATGATGGGCGCGCAGGACGCCACGGTGCGCCGCGCCTACACCCACAGCTTCGACGGGGTGAACGTGCGGCTGCCCGGAAATCGCGTCGCCGACCTCCTCGACCAGGACGGCGTGACGGCGGTCTGGCCCGACACCGAGGTCAAGGCCACCGCCACGACCGAGGCACCCTCAACTCCCGCCACGGAAAAGGAGAATGCCGACGCCCAAGGTCTCGCCCGCCTGCACGACGAGGGCCTCACCGGCAAGGGCGTCAAGGTCGGCATCATCGACACCGGCATCGACTACCGGCACCCTGACCTGAAGGCGGCCTACGCCGGCGGCCACGACTTCGTGGACGACGACGACGATCCGATGGAGACCACGTACGCCGACTGGAAGGCGTCCGGCAAGGCGGAGACCAACTACGGCTCCCCCTACTACACCGAGCACGGCACCCACGTCGCGGGCATCGTCGCCGGACGGGGCGACAGCGGCACGGAGCGCGCCGCGCACGGCGTCGCCCCGGGCGCCTCCGTCTACGCGTACCGGGCGCTCGGCCCGTACGGCATGGGGTACACCAGCGACATCCTCGCCGCGATGGACCGCGCGGCGAAGGACGGCATGGACGTCGTCAACATGTCGCTCGGCGCGACCCTGAACGACCCGCTCACCCCGCAGGCCGTCGCCGCCGACAACCTCGTCCTCGCCGGGATCACCACCGTCATCGCCGCCGGGAACAGCGGCCCCGACGCGAAGACCCTGGGCACGCCGGGCGCCGCCGCCCTGCCCCTCACCGTCGGCGCCCACGACGCGCCGCTGACCCTGCCGTCGTACACGCTCACCGCGGGCGGCTCCGGCGTCGAGGGCCGGCTGCTCGCCCAGCCGTACGGCGACGGCCTCGACCAGCTCACCGACGGCGCCGGCCTCGACGTGGTCGACGTCGCCACCGGCACCGCCGCCGGATACACCGGCAAGGACGTGACCGGCAAGGCCGTCAGGATCGTACGGGGAGCCGTCCCCCTCGACGAGAAGGTGCGCCGCGCGAAGACCAAGGGCGCGGCCGCCGTGCTGCTCGTCAACGACGACGCCGACGAGGGCCACATCCCGTACTACCTCGGCGAGAGCGCCGCCTACGTCCCCACCTTCTCCGTGAGCGCCGCCGACGGACCGGCCCTCACCGGACACGTCACCTTCACCACAGCGGGCACCTTCCGGCTCGGCGGCGAAGGCCTCGCCGACTTCAGCTCGCGCGGCCCGGTCTACGGCACCGGCGCCATCAAGCCCGAGATCACCGCCCCCGGCGTCAGCATCCTGTCCTCCGTGCCCGCCGACACCGTCACCCCCGGAAGCGACGACTACACGTACGCCTACGCCCGGCTCAGCGGCACCTCGATGGCCACCCCGTACGTCGCGGGCGTCGCCGCCCTGATGCTCCAGGACGACCCGGACCGCACCCCGGACGACATCAAGACGGCCCTCATGAACACCGCGCGCCCGCTCCCCGGCGACGTCAGCGTGTTCGAGGCGGGCGCCGGTGCCGTCGACGCCTACGACGCCGTGCACACCACGACCGCGCTCACCGTCCCGGCGACCACCCCGATCACCGAGGACGACGGCACGTTCGGCGAACTCGACCAGCGGACCGGCGCGTTGGACCTCGGGCTGCTGCCCGTGGGTGAGACCACGGATCTCCGGCGCCGTCTGCTTCTGACCAACAAGGCCGCGGCGCCTGCCCGTTACTCGGTCGACGTCGCTTTCACGCGCGGCTCCGGCTCCTCCGGCGACGCGCGGGCCGCCGGGATCCGCCTGACGCCCGACCGGGACACCGTGACCGTCGGCGCCCACGGGAAGGCCACCGTACGCACCGCCCTGCACGTCCCCGACGACGCTCCCGCCGCCTACTACGAGGGTGTCGTCACCCTGACCCCCGCCAAGGGCACGGCACTTCACGTGCTGCGCGTCCCCTTCGGACTGCGCGTCGGGAAGTCCGGGTTCGCCGAGATCGACATGACCAAGCCGGTCATGTCGACGGGCCGGGCCTCCGACGAAGGCTCCGTCGGCGGCGGCGCGGTCACCTTCGACCTGCGGATGGCCGGACAACTGCGCAGCGTCGACGTGTTCCTCGCCGACGCCGACGGCAAGGACCTCGGCTACATCGGCGGCGTCGGCACCGTCGGCCTGACCGAGGGCGTCCTGTACGGCCCGGCCACCGTAGGCGGCTGGTACCTGCCGTTCACCGGGCGCGACGACATGCCTCTCGACCCGCGCGGCCGCTGGGTCGAGGACGGCCACTACAAGCTGCGGATCGTCGGCACCGACGGCTTCGGCCACACCGACACCGCACTGCGCGACATCTACGTCGACGAGCACACCCCGTCGTACGAGGACGCCTACGGGGCGGCCGACCCCGCCCACCCCACGGTCGTCGAACGCCCCGCCGACGCCACGTCGTTCGCCGTCGCCGGCACCCTCAAGGACTCCGAGACCGACGCGATCCGCGCCGCGGGCCTCGACATCGGCCAGGACGACAACGTCCTCTACTACTCCCTCTACAGCCCCCTGGCCCCCAACGGCAGCACCCGGCCCGACGCACAGGGCAGGGTGAGCACCTCCATCGCCCTGCCCAAGGGGCCGCCCACCAACTACGTGAAGCTGTGGCCCACCGACGCCGCGGGCAACATCGGCGCCGTGCGGTCCATCAACCTGATCGCGGACGACAAGGCGTACGTCGTCGGGGACGCGAGCACGGCGCAGGCCCGCGCGGGCGACACGGTGACGTACACCCTGACCGCGCACGACCTGAAGCACTGGAAGAGCTTCTCGTCGCAGATCCGCTACGACGACCGCAACCTGGACGTCGTCGCCGTCGAACCCACCGCCGAACTCGCCGCCCACGACCCGTCCGCGATCCGCTCCACCGACGTGTCGGCCGGGTCCTCCTCGTCGACGACGCTCTCCTTCGACGTCGGTGACACCGACGGACTCACGGCGGACGCCATGCCGCTCGTCACCGTCACGTACAAGGTGAAGGAGGGGGTCTGGGCCGCCTCGGCGGGTCTCGGCACGGGCACCACCTCCGCCGTCGACACCGCCGGGGTGAAGGTGCCCCTGAACATCCAGTTCTACGGCGGCGTACGGAAGTTGAACGCCACCTCCTCCTTCAGCGCGCGCCCCGCCGCGCAGGCCCTGCTGACCAAGGGCTCGGCCTTCGACACGGCCCGCGACTACAGCGCCGACGGCATCGAGGCGAGCCTCACCGCTCCGGACGGCACCCGGCACACGCTGACCGCCGACACGGCGGCCCGGATGGGGGCCGATTCCCTCGCACCGTCCGGGAAGCCGTACCGCTTCACCGTCAAGGTCCCCGGCCACTTCACCTGGAGCGAGGACATCGACCTGGCGGCCCACGTCGACGGCGGCCTCGCGGGCACCGTCGCCCACTCCGAGGCCGCGCTGGTCGCCGGAGACGTCAACGGCGACGACGTCATCGACGTACGGGACGCGGCCCTCGTCCATGCCGCGCGCGGCACCGCGGACCGGGCCGCCGACATCGACCACAACGGCACCGTCGACGCCCGTGACCTGGCCTGGGTCGTGGAGAACTACCTCCGGCAGAACTCCATGACGGACCAAGTGACCGCGCCGGTGCGGAAGGTGCACGGAAAGTCCCTCGCGGACTACGTGCGGCTGATGTGACCGAGGCCGGTGTCCGGAGGGCGGGGACCCGGACACCGGCCTCTCGGATCGTGCGGATTCCCGGCGGCCGGTCAGACCCAGTTGTTGCGCATCGCGTACCACCCGAGCTGGACCCGCGAGGAGACCCCCGCGACGTCCATCAGCGCGCGGACCCGCCGCTGCACCGTCCGGGAGGACGTGCCGAGCTGGTGGGCGGTGGCGGCGTCGGTCAGGCCGGACAGCATCAGTTGCAGGATGCGGCGGTCCGTGGGGCTCAGATCGCCGTCCTCGCGCAGATACGGGCGCGACCGGCGCCACACCGCCTCGAACAACTCCGTGGCCAGCAGCGCCAGCGGCGCCCGCAGGAGCATCGCCCGGCCCGGCTCCACCTGCACCATCGCCGCCTCCCCGTCCGCGACGACCAGCTTGATGAGCGGCTGGTCCACGACCCGCACCTGATGCCCCGAGGCGAGCCGCTCGTCGAGCGCGTGCAGCGCGGCGGGCTCCGCGAGGAAGTCCCGGTCCACGACGACACGGTAGGTGGCGTCGGGGTTGCCGTCCCTGCGGGGGCCGGGAACCACCGGCGCCTCCTCGGCGGGCTCGGGCAGCGTCGTCGGCACCGGCGCCACCGTGTTCGCCCCCGACTGGAAGACGCACAGCGAGGAACGGGCCCCGTACTCCAGCTCGTACAGCCGCGCGGCCTGGGCCTGCCGGCCCTCGCAGAACTCGACGTAGCCGTCGCCGCCCGGGACGGCGGCCGGTTCCCACGCCGCGAGGGCCGCGCTCAACGACGCCTGGGCGCGGGCCAGGTCGGCCCGCAGCCGGGCGGGGGAGAACAGCGGAGCGGCGGCACCGGCCGCCGCACGATCAACAGCATCGGAACGATCGGACGACATGCGTACAGTGTCGCGCCTCCCGTCGCACCCGCCCCGACCGCCCCCACCCGGCCCCCACCTGCGACACTGCGCACGGCACAGCCGCCGAGCGGATGAGGGAGCGGACAGAGGTGGGTCTGGAGGATCTGGGGCTCACGGCGGACGAGGACACCGTCTACCGGGCGCTCGTCGGCGTCCCCGCGGCGAGCGGGGCCGAGATCGCCGCACTGTCCCGGCTGACCCCGCGCCGAGCCGACCCGGCGCTGCGCGTCCTGCTCGACCGCGGACTCGTCACGGCCCACGGCGAGCGCTACACCGTCGCCCACCCGGCCGTCGCCCTCGGCGCCCACCTCGCCGCGCACCGCGAACGCCTGCACCGCGCCGAACTGACCGTCGCCCGCCTCGTCGAGGTCTACCGCACGGCCGCCGTCGACCGCGTCCAGCGCGAACTCGTCGAGATCGTCGAGGGCACCGAAGCGATCGGCACGTGCTACCGCCAGCTCCAACTGTCCGCCCGGCACAGCCTCGACATCCTCTCCGCGGGCGAGCCGCAGGCCGTCACCCCCGACGACAGCGAGGAGGTCACCGCGATGAGCCGCAGCGTCCGGGTGCGCGCCGTCGTCGACCAGGGCTTCCTCACCGAACCCGGGGCCGCGGCCCACCTCCACCAGTCCCTGGCCGACGGCGTCGAGGTCCGCGCCGTCGCCGAGGTGCCGTGCAAACTCATCGTCGCCGACGGCGAGGCGGCGCTGCTGCCCCTCAACGGCCGGGGCGCCTCCGTGGATCCGGCGATGGTGCTGCGCGGCGGCCTCGCCCGGCTCGCCGTCGACCTGTTCACGCAGGTGTGGGAACGCGCCCGCCCCTACCGGGCCCCGGACTCCGGCATCGACGTGCTGGACCTGCACATCCTGCGGCTGCTGCTCGCGGGGCTCACCGACAGCGCCGTCGCCGGCCAGCTGGACCTGTCGGTGCGCACCGTGCAGCGCCGCCTCCAGACACTCATGGCGCGGGCCGGGGTGACCACCCGGATGCAACTCGGGTGGCACGCCCGGCACCACGGCTGGGTGTGACGGGCCGTCCCCTCCGGCCCCCGGCCCGTCACACGTCTGTCAGGTCAGCGCAGGGCGACCGCCCGGACGACGTCCTGCGCGATCGACAGGCCGCCCGGAGCCTGGGCCGTCGCCCGCAGCGACACGGACGCCGCGTCGCGCGGGGTGTCGAGGACCGTCGTCCACCGCCCCTCGGCCGTCCGCTCCAGGTCCGCGTCCCGCCAGGTCGCGCCGTCGTCGTACGACACCTGGAGCGTGGCCGACGTGGCGGCGCGCGCCTCGTCGTACGTGGCCGAGCGCAGCCCCAGTCGCAGGCGCGCGCCCGCCCGGGCCCGGCCCTCCAGATCGGTGTCGACGTCGTACGAGACGTTCAGGAGCGGCACGTCGGCGCGCGCCGTGCCCGACGGCAGCGGCCGGTAGTCGAAGCCCCACGTGGTGGACGTCTTCGTGGACGTCGGCCAGGCCGACGTGGAGCGCTGCCCCGTCGCCGTCAGCCGGTACGAGCCGGCCGTCAGGTTGTACGCGCGGCCCGACTGGGAGTTGGACCCCGCGACCCGGGTGTCGCCCCGGTAGAGCGCGGTCTGCCTGGTCCCGCCCCCGGTGCCGACGTGGTCGTCGGCACCGCCCGACCACATCGCGGCGTTCCAGGAGAAGGTGTTGCTGCTCGTCGCGTACGCCGTGTAGGTGTCCTTGAAGCGCGGTGCCTGCACCGGCGCGAACCACGACCCGTCGTACCGCCGGCCCGCCGTGTACGACGCCGTCTGCCCACGCTCGAAGTAGCCGCCGGCGGCGCCGAGTCCGGTGTGCTGCTCGAACCACGACCCCATGGCGCCGGTGCCGCCGGTGACGTACTCGGTGGTGGTGCGCGACCAGCGCTCGTACGTCTCGACGCCGAGGGCCGGACCCCAGGACGGGACGAAGTACCGGCCGCCGTAGCCCAGCGTGCCGTCCGTCGCGTGGACGTGGTTGTCGACGCGCGCCAGATCGCTGTTGGCGGGCCGGTAGGCGAGCGAGGCGTCAGGGATGACGCCGTCGAACGTCTGCACCAAGTCGTAGGTGTAGTCCGGGTACTGGCGCTGCCGGACGTGGAGCGTCCCCGTGCCCGACGCGGCCTCGCGGATCAGCTGCGCGCCGGTCTCCCGCGCCACGGAGGCGACGGTCAGACCGTCGGCGCCCGAGTAGCTCTGGTTGAGGCGGCCCCGCGTGTCGTTGACGACGATGAGCAGCGCCGCTCCCGCGTCGGCCGCGGCCCGCGCCCGCTCGTTCGCGGTGACCGTGTCGTTCCGGTCGACGATGACGGCCTTCCCGTCCGCGTCGAGCCCCGTGTAGTCGGCCGCCGCGCCCGGTCCGGCGTACACCGTCCGCAAGGTGGAGACGCCGTCGTGGAAGGCGGTGTTCGGCTGCGCCGCGAGCGTGACGTCGCGGCCGCTGCCGGTCTCGGCGTCGAGCGCCTTCTGCCGCAGCCGCCAGTGCAGGAACGCCTTCAGCGAGCCGTCGGCGACCTTCTCGGTCGGTGACAGGTAGACGGAGTCGTACTTGGTGGCCAACTGCCAGGAGGTCGACCAGTCGTGGTCGGCGGCAGCGGCGTAGTCACGGTGGAGACCGAAGACCATCTGGGTGGTCTCGCTCTCCCGCTCGGGCACCACGTACGCCTTGCGCGCCGTGGAGGCGTCCAGGACGGCGGTGGCGTCGGTGTGCGCGGCGCCGAGGGTGACCTCGGGGGCGGCGAGGAACGCCTGGCCGAGGGAGTCGGAGGTGTCGCCCGGGACGTCCATGTACGTCGTCGCCGTGTAGCGGCCCGGCGGCAGGCGCAGCGTCTTCTCGCCCTCGACGGTGACGTACAGGGGGTCCTCGGTGGCGGCGTCGTGGACGACCACCGTCGACGAACCGGCGTGCCCGTCACGGTCCTTCACCTTGAGGGTGAGGTCGTACCTCTCCGCTTCTTTGAAGAGCGCGAAGCCGGTGTGCGCGACGACCCCGCCCGACGCGGCGTCCGTGGCCGTGACCTGCCCGGAGAACGTGGTGCCCGCCTCCACCTTCGACGGGTCGAGCGTCAGGGTCACATCGGCGGTGCCGTGCGCCGGGACCGTCACCGAGGACGCGGAGAGGCGGTAGGCGGCGCTGTCCGTGCCGGTGGCGAGGTCGAGGGTGACGTCGGCGTCGCCGTCGTTGCGGTAGTCGATCGTGCGCGTGGCCGCCTTCGCGTCGGCGTGGGGCCAGTCGTAGGCGGCTGCCGCGACGGACCCGGTCGCCTCGACGGTGGAGTCCACGGCGGCGGCCACGTCGACCCGGCCGGTCCCCACCTCGTACGGCGTCTCGCCGGTCCGGTGCGATGTGGTCATCAGCGCGTTCTTCAGGCGCTCGCCGCTCCAGTCGGGGTGGCGCTGCTTGAGGATCGCGGCGGTGCCCGCGACGAGCGGCGTCGCCATCGACGTCCCGCTCATGGTGCGGTAGAGGCCGCCGGTCCAGCCCGGCACGGACTGCGAGGCGGCGGCCGTCACGTCGACGCCGGGCGCGGAGATGTCCGGCTTCAGGGCGTGGCTCGCGGGCAGCGGGCCCTGGCTGGAGAACTCGGCGCGCTCGTCGTCGCCGTCGACGGCGGCCACGGTCAGCGCGGCCTCGGCGGCGCCCGGGGTGCCGATGGTGCCGGGGTCGTAGGCGTTGCCCGCGGCGATCACGTACAGCGGCCCGCCGTCGGCGGACAGCGCGTCGACGGCCTGCGACATCGGGTCGCTGCCGTCGGACCCCTCGGTGGAGCCGAGGCTCATGGACACGATGTCCGCGCCCTGCGCCTCGGCCCACTCCATACCGGCGATGGAGTACGACTCGTCACCGGTGCCCGCGTCGCCGAGGACCTTGCCGATGAGCAGCCGGGCCCCGGGGGCGGCGCCCTTCTCCTTGCCGTCGGAGGCGGCGCCGGTGCCCGCGACGGTCGAAGCGGTGTGGGTGCCGTGGCCGTTGCCGTCGTCGACGCCCTGTCCGGGCACGAAGGACGCGGACGCGTCGACCTGCCCGACGAGGTCCGGGTGGTCGAGGTCGGCGCCCGTGTCGAGCACGGCGACCTTGACGCCCGTGCCGTCGAAGCCCTTCCGCCAGGCGTCGGTCGCCTTGATCTGCGCCGTGTCGTCGGCGAGGGACGCCTTCACCTTGCCGTCGAGCCACAGCTTGCCGACGCCACCGTCGAGGGTGCGGGGCGCGCTCCCGGGGGCGATGTCCTTCCAGAACGCGTGGGCCTTCGCCTTGTCGGTGCGCAGCGCGGTCGCGTCGATCGACTTCAGGGTGCGCACCGCCTTGGCGCCGCTCGGCGCGGCGGGCGGCCGGGCGGTGCGGCCCGTGGCGGACGCCGTCGCGATCAGCGGGACGGTGTCGGTGTGCGCGTCGTCGTAGCCCATGGCCGCCAGTGCGGTGACGTCGAACAGCCGGGGGTCGAGCCTGCCCGCCGCCAGCAGGGACGTCGCCGTCTCCGGTACGACGTAGGTGTCGTCGCCCTGGGTCGACACCTGCACGCCGTGGTCACCGGCGGGATCGACCGTCACGATGTCGTGGCTGCCGGGCAGGTCGGTGTAGTGGACGAGGTCGCCGGTGACAAGGGTGATGTCGTACGCCGTGCCGGCCGCGGCGGGGTCTCCGCCGCGACCGGCACGGCGCCGGCCCGGCCCGGCACGGCCATGGTCAGGCCCGCGAGCACCAGCGTCAGGGCGGCGGTCCGACCGGGCCGGCGTCTGGATATGGATCTCATGCAGAGGATTTAACGTGCGCCGCGGCGCCCGCACAGCACCCGCCGCTGTCCGATCTCCGCCATGGCGGGAACCGGACACTCCCGTTCAGTCATCCGCCTACCGGAGCGGCAGTGCGACCCCGTGCTCCTCCTCGGGCCGCGGGCCGTGGATGCGCCGCTCGGACGCGGCGATGGCGACGTCGTTGATGCTCGCCTCGCGGCGCCGCATCAGGCCGTGCGCGTCGAACTCCCACAACTCGTTGCCGTAACTGCGCCACCACCGCCCCCGCGCGTCGTGCCACTCGTACTGGAACCGCACGGCGATCCGGTCCCCGTCGAACGACCA
Organism: Streptomyces sp. Q6; assembly: GCF_036967205.1. NCBI lineage: Bacteria > Bacillati > Actinomycetota > Actinomycetes > Kitasatosporales > Streptomycetaceae > Streptomyces > Streptomyces citrinus. The sequence goes on along the minus strand of NZ_CP146022.1, from coordinate 897,954 downwards.
CAGGCTCTTGCGCAGCGCGTACTCCCGCTCGCGCTCCCACTTGGCCGTCAGGAAGTCCACGATCTCCGCGCGGCCCCGCACGAACGTGTCCCGGTTCCGCCACACCGAGTCCGGCGTGTAGGCCAGGGCCACGCGCCGCGGGTCGCGGGTGTTCCAGGCGTCCTCCGCCGCCTGCACCTTCCGCAGGGCCGTCTCCCGGGTGAACGGGGCGTGCGCGGCGTCGGCATGGACGAGGTCCGCGCCGCGTCCGGACTGCCGCTCAAGCGGATCTACCGTCTTTTCGCCGCGAAGGACGACCTCGTGGTCGCGATGCTCGCGCGCCGCGACATCCGCTGGCGCGGCGACCTCACCGCGTTCGTGGAACAGGTCGAGGACCCGCGCGAGCGCGTCCTCGCCGTCTTCGACCGGCTCGCCCGCTGGTTCGCCGAACCCGGCTTCCGCGGCTGCGCCTGGATCAACATCCACGGCGAACTCGGCTCCACGTCCGAGGCGGTCCTGGCCGAAGTGCGGTCCCACAAGAGGGAGTTCCACGACCAGCTCGCCCGGTGGGCGCGCGCCGCGGGGGTCACCCGCACCGAGCCGCTCTTCCTCCTCGCGGAGGGGGCGATCGTGACCGCGGGCATCACCGGGGACCCGACCGCCGCCGCCCACGCCCGCGAGGCGGCGGCCGTACTGCTCGACAGCGCCCGATAGGGCGGGCAGGACATAGAACTAGGGCCTGTCTCCCAGATCCCTCCGTCCGCCCGAAGGGCGGGCCCTGCGGCGTCTGGTGCGTGCTCTCGGCGTGCCGGGTGCAGGGCCTCGTACTGGATGTACTTGGCCTTGGGCCCGGTGCGGCGAGAGCGCGTGCCAGGCGTCGCGGGGCAGGAGGGATCTGGGAGACAGGCCCTAGGAGTTGGCGACCCGGTCCACCCGCGCCTGCGGACCCAGGAGTTCGGCCAGGCCCTGCCGGGTGGCGGCCACGACCACCCGGTCCGTGGCGCGCAGGACGTACCCGGGGTGCAGCTGCCAGATGAGCGCGGGCGGCGCGGCCGGGGCGTCCTCCTCCCGGGAGGCCGCCAGATCCGGACGCCGCTCACCGGGCGCCGTCGAGTCGATGGCCAGGACCCGCCAGCCCCCGGGCCGGAACGACTCGGCGACCGTCCGCCCCTCCAACTGCGGGTGCCCCGCCACGTCCAGCGCGGCGAACAGCAGCACCTTGCGCTCGACCGGGATCGCGCCCAGGATCTGCCGCCCCATCATCGCCCCGGCGAACGCGGGCGCCGCCATCGAGGAGACGCTGCGACTGCGGGTGAGGGCCAGCGGGTGCGCGGCGCGCAGGGTCCGGTAGACGGCGGTGGCGAACGCGTCGTCGTACAGGCGCAGCGACACCCGCAGGTCGGGCTTCACGGAGCGCGCGTACAGGGCGGCTTCGAGGTTGGTGGTGTCGTGGCTGGTGAGGGCGAGCAGGGCGTGCGCGCGGCGGACCTTGGCGGCCTCCAGGACCCCCTCGTCGCGTACGTCGCCGAGGATGGTCGGCACGCGCAGCCGCCGGGCGAGCGGGATGCCGCGCGCCTCGGGGTTCTCCTCCACGCACACCACGGGGATGCCCAGTTCGTGCAGCCGGGCCAGGACGCGGGTGCCGACCTTGCCGAGGCCGAGGAGCACGATGTGCCCGGACAGGCCGCGCGGCGGACGGCGCAGCGCGGACGCCGAGCGGAACGTGCCGAGGGCTTCCAGGGCCGCGGCGAGCAGCACCGGAAGGAGCAGCAACCCGGCCAGCCCGGTGAGGAGTTGGAGGACCTGCCGGGAGGCGGGCTCGCCGATCGCCGGGTCGTCGATGGCGAACAGATCGAGCAGCGTGACGTACCCGGCGCGCAGCGGGTGCCAGTCCGTCGTCGCCCAGGTGGCGAGCGCAAGGCCGAGCACCACGGCGGCCAGACCCGCGACCGTCCACCGCAGGCGGCGCGAGAACAGTGAACCGAGCGGCAGCCCGCGCCCCGCGAGACCGCGCTGCGGACGGCTCCGCGCCGCATGGGTGACCGTCTCCAGGACGACGGTGCCGCGCCCGGTGGCCGCGGCGACGGTGCGGTCGTCCGGCAGCAGCAGCGGCGCGTCCTGCCCCGAGGCGTCCGAACCCTCGGCGCCCGCGGGATCGTTGGTGGTCGCGGAGAGCAGCGCGAGCGTGCACAGGCCCGGGTCGGTGATCTGCCCGCGGCCCGGCGGCGGACGCTCCGCCGCGCGCAGCAGCAGCCCGTCCGCCTGGACGACCTTGCTGGTCCCTGCCACGGCGGTCGCGGCGAGCGCGGGCGCCGCCGTGTCCGCGTCGGACAGCACGGTGGTGGACGTGTCCAGGGCGTCGAGGTCGAGCCCCGGACTGGCCACCGCGGCGGCCTGGTCGAGCAGGTCGGCCAGATGCTGGCCGAGCCTGCGGTCGTAGAGCCGGATCACCAGGCGCAGCCGGGGGTTGAGCCGGCGGGCGGCGAGCGCGGCACGGATGTTGGTCTCGTCGTCGTCGTGCACCAAGGCCAGCGCGTCGGCCCGCGCCACGCCCGCCCGCGTGAGCGTCTCCTCGTCGAGCACCGGCGCTTCCAGTACGCGCGGGGTCTGCCCGGCGAGCGAGTCCGACGCGCTGGGCGGGGTCCGGTTCATCGCGGCCTGCACCCGGCCGAGCAGCGCCGCCGCCCGCATCCGCCCGACGCCGCCCGGCTCCGGCGCGGACGCCGACGGCGCGGAGGGGACGACGATCGTGACCTGGCTGCGGTACAGCTCGCGCAGTTCGGCCGCGAGCCGCTCGGCCAGCGCGTCGTCGCCGCAGACGATCATGTGGCCGGGCAGGGCGGCGGGGCGGGAATCCTGGTGGGGAAGTGGCACGTGAGCCATGGTGCGTGATGCCCTCGTGCGGCGTCCATCTCCCCACCCGTACGGGCCACTTGCGCGGTGGCCCGTCCCGCCCCTCGGCTCAGCCCGCGCCGAGCGCCTGACTGACCGCGTCGGCGGCCTCCACGACCTCGCGGGCCAGCGTGCCGCGCGCCTCGTCGCCGACGGTGGAGCCGAGGACGGACATCGGCCCCCACAGGGAGACGGCCGCCACGATGTCGCCGAAGGCGTCGCGGACCGGAGCGGCGAGCGAGGCGCGGCCGAGCGCGCGCTCCTCGGCCTCGACGGCGTATCCCGTCCGGCGGACCGCGGCGATCTCCTCGTCGAGCAGGTCGTGGCTGACGGTGGTGAACTCCGTATGTGCCTCCAGGGGTTCGGTGAGCAGCGTGCGCCGCTCCTTGGGGGAGAGGGCGGCCAGCAGACACTTGCCGATGCCCGTGGCGTGCAGCGGCGCGGTGTGTCCGGCCTGGCTCTGCGCCTTGGGGGCCCGGGAGCCCTCGAAGTTGCAGAGGAACATCAGGACGTCGTCGCGGCGGACCGCGACGTTGGCGCCGAGCCCGGTGCGTGCGGCGAGGTCCTGCAGCACGGTGCGGGCGGCGCGGTGGACGGGATGGCGGTTGACGGCCGTCGCGGCCAGCGGCAGGGTGCCGAGGCTGAGGCGGTAGAGGCTGCTGACCGGATCGCGTTCGACGAGGTCGAGGCGTTCGAGCGTGGACAGCAGCCGGGAGGCCGTGGAGGAGCCGAGCCCGGTCAGGTCGGCGATGTCGGAGACGCGCAGTTCGGCGCGCCCGGAGTCGAGCGAGCGCAGCACGGAGATGGCCCGCTCCACGCTCTGGTTCGTCCCGGCACCGCGGTCACCGCCGGGCGAGGGATCAGCGCTTGACAAGGTCGGCGACCTCCTTGCCGGCCTGCTTCATCGCGTCCTTCGGCGACGCCTTGCCGACCAGCGCGGCCTGCACCTGCTTGGCCACCGCCTCCTCGATCTGCGCGTTCTGCGCGAACCGCCAGAAGGGGCTACCGGTCGCCGTCTTGGTGATCTTCTCGGTCCACTCCGTGGTGAACGTGTCCTGCGCGACCTTCGGATCGGCGAGGCCCGCCGTGGTGGACGGCGGCAGGGCAAGGTCCGCGAAGTACTGGGACGTGGTGGCCCGGTCCGAGGTGGTGTGCAGCGCGAACTCCGTCGCCGCGTCCTGCCCCTTGCCCTTCACGACGGCGATGACGCCGCCCCACAGCAGGGCGCGCGGCGAGTCACCGGCGCGCAGCACCGGGCGCGGCACCGGCTGCATCGCCTCGGCCAGCGTCTTGTCCTTGGACTGCGCGGAGGTCACGCCCTTGCCGATGATCGCGTCGTCGTAGAACGCGGCCTTGCCCTGCCCGAACAGGGCGCGCGCGTCGAAGCGGTCCACGTCCGCCGCGATCAGCTTCGCGTCGTGCAGCTTCTTGTACCAGGTGAGCGCGTCGATGGAGGCGTCGTCGCCTATGGTCACCTTGTCGCCGTCCACGAGGGTGCAGCCGAAGGTCTGCATCCACGGGAAGATGTCCTTGAGCTGGGCGACCTTGGTGGCCGCGGCGTAGGGGACGATCCCGCCGCCCAGGCCCTTCAGCTCGCGCAGCGTGGCCTCGAACTCCTCGATGGTCGTGGGGTGTTCCTTGATCCCGGCCTTCTTGAGGAGCTTGGCGTTGGCGATCAGGCCGATCGAGCCGGTGTTCCACGGCAGGCCGTACTGGGTGCCGTCGAACTTGCCGCTGTTCAGCGCCACATCGGTGTAGCCGCCCTTCCCGGCCACGGAGCCGAGGTCGGCGAGCTTGCCCATCTGCGCCACCGTGCCGAGCCACGCCATGTCGAGGTGCACCGCGCCGGTGGTCTCGCCGCCGCCGAGCTTGAGCGTGAGCTGGCTCAGGTACTCGTTGTAGGGGTACGAGACCGTGCGGATCTTCGACTTCTCGGCCTTCTCCCAGGCCGCGATGATCTTCTCGATGGCGGGCTTGGCGGTCGCCTCGTTCAGGGACCAGGAGGAGAAGTCGAAGTTCTTGGACTTCGTGTCGCCCCCGCCGGAGGTGGTGCTGCCGCCGGACGGGGCGCAGGCGCCGAGCGCTCCGGCGCCGGCCACGCCGAGCGCGCCGATGCCGAACATCCGAAGAGCGTTGCGCCGGCTGATGCCAGAGGTGGTCATGGTGTCTCCAGTGCGAGTACGGAAAGAAGCGTGCGAGTACGGAAAGAGAGGAGCGGCGGAGCGAACGAGAGTGGGGGGTCAGCTCTTGACCGAGCCGGCGGTCATCCCGCCGACGAGGTAGCGCTGCAAGAACATGAAGGCGACGACCACGGGGATCGACACGACGAGCGACGCGGCCATCAGCTCGGGCCAGGCGGTCTGGAACTCACCGATGTACGTGGACACGAGGCCGGGCGGCAGCGTCTGCTTCTCCTTGTCGGCCAGCGTCAGCGCGAAGATGAAGTCGTTCCAGCCGCGTACGAAGGCGAAGAGGCCGGCGGCGATCATGCCGGGGGCCGCGAGCGGCGCCACGATCGAGTGCAGCGTCCGCCAGCGCGAGGCGCCGTCGATGGAGGCTGCTTCCAGGAGGGCGTCCGGGATGGTGTCGAAGATGCCCTTCAGCATCCAGACGCACAGCGGCATCGTGAACGTCGTGAACGAGAGCACCAGTGCGGTGTACGTGTTCAGCAGACCGAAGCTGGAGAACACCGTGTAGAGCGTCACCAGAAGCAGCGCCTGCGGGAACATCTGGGACGCGAGCACCAGGTGCATCAGCGAACGGCGGCCGCGGTAGCGGAACTTGGAGAACGAGTAGCCCATGTACGTGGCGACGACCACGCTGAGCACCGCGGTGATCGTCGCGACGATCATCGAGTTGACCAGGTACTTCAGGAGCTGGTCGTTCTCGGCGAGCGCGGAGAAGTTGTGGAAGGTGATCTCGGTGGGGATCAGCTTCGGCGGGAACTGGAAGGCCTGGTCCGTGGGGCTCAGGGCCGTGACGAGCAGCCAGTACACCGGCGCCATCCCGAAGGCGCCGATCACCAGGACCGCCGACCAGGCGGCGACGCGGGAGCGCAGCAGGTCCTTGCGGATCCGGCGTCGCGTCGAGCCGCCGGTGCGCGTGGCCACCGACTTCAGCGGCTCCGTGCCGGACAGGGGGGAGGTGGTCGTGGAGGTCATCGGGCGTCGCCCTTCCGCTCGGTGATCCTGAGGTAGACGGCGACGAGGACGAGGAGCAGCAGCATCCACAGGCCGCCCAGGGCCGTCGCCCGGCCGAGGTCGAAGCCCTTGAAGGCGGACTGGTACACGGCGGTCGCGAAGGTCTCCGTGGCGCCCGCGGGGCCGCCGCCGGTGAGCACGTAGATGGTGTCGAAGTGCTGGAAGTTCCAGATGAATTCGAGGAGCAGCACGATCGAGGCGACGCCGCGGACCTGCGGCCAGGTGACGGCGACGAAGCGGCGCACCGCACCGGCCCCGTCCATCGAGGCGGCCTCGTGCAGCTCCTTCGGCACGGTCTGGAGACCGGCCAGGAGCATCACCATCATCCAGGGGAAGCTGGCCCAGGTCTTGGTGATGATGACGGCGAGCATCGCCGTGCCGGGCTGCCCGAGCCAGGTCACGGACTCGTCGATGATCCCGGTGTCCATGAGGATCCCGTTCAGCACGCCGTAGTTGGCGTTGAAGATCCACATCCAGAGGAACGAGACCACGACACCCGGGATCACCCACGGGAACAGGAAGAGGCCGCGCAGGAAGCCGCTGCCCTTCAGGCCCGTGTTGAGCGCGAGCGCCAGCGCGAAGCCGATGACGAACGGGACGATCGTCGCGCCGACGGTGAAGACCAGCGTCTGCTTGAGGATCGTGAGGAAGTCGCCGTCCAGCCAGTACGTGAAGTTCTCCAGGCCGACGAACTCCCGTCCCGGAAGACGGAGATCCTGCTTGAAGAAGCCGGTGAACAGCGCCGACACCAGCGGGTAGACGATGATCGCCGCGAACAGGGCGAGGCCCGGCGCGGTGAGCAGCAGCGCGAAGGCGCCGTTGGACAGACGCCCGCCGTGCCGCGCGCGGGGACGCGCGGCGGGCTCGGGGGGTGCGGCGGTACTCATTGCTCTGTCCTCTCGGTGAAACTGAGTTGCGGCATGCGGGATCGTTGTCCATATTCCGCAACAGCGTCAACCCTCTTGCACGTTGTATCTGCACTTCTTCTCCAGGAACGCGCCCGGGGACCGCTAGTTTGGGACTGATTCCCGCATGTTGCATGCGAGTTTCGGGCGAGGGTGGATCGCCGTCGCCCCCGCCGAGGGCACGGCCTTCTGTGCGGGCTTCGACCGCTCCATCGCGACCGAGCCGCGGACGCGCCGATCCCGGGCCTCCTGATTCGGTCCGGCCCGGGATGGTCCGTTGGCCCGGTCGTGGCCGAGCCGCGCCGACGCGCACTGGACCATTGGCTCAGGGCTTTCAGCCCCTGTTGAACCATCAGCCCGTCAGGTGCTGAGATGGGCGGGTCGATGGCGCTGCGGATCCCCCGAGGATCTCCGCGGCGCCTTTCTCATGTCCGCGAAGAACCGAGTACGTAAGGGGCGGGGCAAGTTGCTGAAGAGGGCGTTCGTGGCACCGGATCCGGGACGGATGCGGCTGCGGTTCGCGAGCCGAGCCGTCCTCGGCATCGGGCTCGCCGTCGCACTGTGCGGCGCGAGCGGGCACTCACTGGTGGCGGCCATCACCGGCGGCCTCGCCGCGCTGCTGGCCCTGTTCACGGTGGCCGATCCGACGGTGCGCGGCCAGGCCGTGACGACGGCGCTGCTGCCCGTCGTCGGCCTCCCGGTCCTGGCGCTCGCGGCCGGGCTGCACAGCGTGCCGGTCGCCCGCGACCTGGCGTTCCTCGCCGTCGTCGGCGCGGGCGTGTACGCCCGCAGGTTCGGCCCGCGCGGCCACTCGCTCGGCGTCTTCGCGTTCATGATGTTCTTCGCCGTGTCAAGGGCACCGCGTACGCGCTGCCTCGCATAGCAGGTGTTTTAGCTGGTCAGAGTGCAGTTCCGGAAGTTTGGGTGCGTCGCACCTTTGGTCGAGTGTTGTCAGGTGAGCCAGGGTGCATGCTGACGGCTTGCTGACTTTCCTGACGGTCCGTCAACCTCTTGCTGAGATGGGTGCGCGGCCGCGCAGGGTGATCGTCCGGGGCAAGGGATCGACCGCGGCGGTGGCAAGGGCTCTTGAGGGTGCCGGTGGCCCCGTCCAGTGAGCTCTTTCCAACCTCACGCTGATGCGTGGTGAAGGACGAGGACGGCCTTCACGATGTTGGTGACGCGGTTGGTGCCGCAGCGGAGTTTCCGCAGGAGCCGCCAGCCCTTGAGCATGGCCATGGCCTGCTCACCGACACAGCGGATCTTGGCGTGGGTGGTGTTGTGGCGACGCTTCCAATGCTTGAGGCGGCGGCGACGGAACGGGACGCGGACGAGTCTGTCAGCGCCTTGATACGCCCTGTCCGCCCAGCCCTTGAGGCCCGCTGCGGCGAGGGCGTCGAGTATCCCGTGCTGTCGGGCGGCGGTGAGGTCGTGGGTCGAGCCGGGCAGGGCTGGTGAGGCCCAGAGCAGCCGTCCGAACGGATCGGTGAGGACCTGGACGTTCATGCCGTGGCGTTTGTGTTTTCCAGAGTAGTAGGGGTGTCGGCGGCGATGGGATCTATGGGCAGCAGGGTGCCGTCGAGGATGACGAACGCCTTCGTGCGGATGGTCCTCATCGCCTCGGTCAGGGTCGGGGCGAGGGCGGTCAGGACCTCGATGGCTTCACGTATGTAGCGGTAGGCGGTTGCGATCCCGATGCCGAACCTGGCGGCGAGCCGTGCGTAAGTGTCGCCGCACCGCAGGTGGGCCAGGGCGAGCAGGGCCTGCCGTGCCACGGGAAGCCGTCGCCACCGGGTCCCGATGTCCCGGCGCCTGGTTGTCAGTTGTCCGGCCAGGAACCGCAGAGCGCGGGTGGACAAGTCGATCGAGGGCGGGTAGACAGCACGCGGAGCTCCGTAAGTTGTTGGCTGGCCCGGGAGGGCCGGGTGTGGCTTACGCGAAGCTGTCTTCAGTGGCTCGCCAGGAGTGGCCGCCCGGTTCTTCGGGGCGCCCTGGCTGCTGATTGAAATCTGCGATCTTGTCGCTGTTTACGGAGCTGACGGCGGGGTGTTCCTCGGGCCGACGGGCGAGTCTCACGGCACGAGGAGCGAGCGTGGACATCAGCAGGCGGGTCCGGTTATGGGCCGGCATCGACGCGGGCAAGGGCCACCACTGGGGATCGGTGGTGGATGAGACCGGAGCAACCCTATGGTCCAAGAAGATCGACAACGACGAGTCGGCGATCCTGACCGCGATCGGCGAAATCCTCGATCTCGCGGACGAGATCCACTGGGCGGTGGACATCTCCGGCACCACCTCGGCACTTCTGCTGGCACTGCTCGCAGCCCACGGTCAGCAGGCCGTCTATGTGCCCGGTCGCACTGTCAACCGCATGGCTGGGGCCTATCGGGGCGAGGCCAAGACCGACGCCCGTGACGCCTATGTCATCGCTGAAACAGCCCGCCAGCGCCGCGACTTCACCACGATCCTCGTACCTGCACAGCTCGCTGCTGATCTCGCGTTGCTGACCGCGCACCGCACCGACATGGTTGCCGACCGGGTGCGGATGATCAATCGGCTGCGCGACGTCCTCACCGGCGTCTTCCCCGCGCTGGAGCGGGCCTTCGACTACTCCAGCCACAAGGGTGCACTGGTTCTGCTGACCGGCTATCAGACCCCGCAGGCCATCCGCCGCCGCGGCCGGACGCGCCTGTCCGCATGGCTGGCCAACCGCAGCGTACGCAGTTCCGATGCGGTGGCCGCCACGGCGCTGGAGGCTGCCGCAGCCCAGCACACCGTGCTGCCCGGCGAGGACATCGCAGCCCAGATCGTCGCGGACTTGGCCACCGAAGTCCTGGCGCTGGACGACCGGATCAAGCGGACCGATCAACGGATCAAGGCGGCGTTCCGCACGCATCCGCAAGCAGAGATCATCGAGTCCCTGCCGGGGATGGGCCCGATCCTGGGCGCGGATTTCGTCGTCGCAGCAGGGGACCTGGCGTCCTACGCTGACGCCGGCCACCTCGCATCTGCTGCCGGACTGGTACCCGTGCCCCGGGATTCCGGGCGCCGCACGGGCAACCTGCACCGCCCCAAACGCTATAGCCGCCGCCTGCGCCGAGTGTTCTATCTGTCCGCACAGATCAGCATCATGCGAGACGGTCCGAACCGGGACTTCTACCTCAAGAAGCGCGGCGAAGGCTGCAAGCACGTCCAGGCCGTCATCGCCCTGGCCCGCCGACGCGCGAGCGTCCTGTGGGCACTCCTGCGCGACCACCGGGTCTTCACCGCCGCCGCGCCGCAGCTCGCACAGGCAGCTTGACATCGTCATTGAAACTCCTGGCAGACACGGGTGATCTTGGTCGAGAACCCGTCTACCAGGAGCTTCGTCATTGCGCAGGCTTGTCCAACTCGCGGTCAACGCCGCCAGCTTGGAAGAGGCTCGATGATCGACGACGGGTCCGCCATCGCTGGTGGCGGGCCGGCCGTGCCACGAGCCGTACTCCGCCGGGAGGCGCACTATCGCGAGCCTCTCTGGAGCGTCCAGGCGATCGCGTCGATTGCCTGCGGGTGGTTGCGTCCGCGCCCGCCCCGCCTCGGCATCCGTGGGCTTTGGCCTGGGGAGTGAGCCGGTATCGGCCGTGTCGAGGTCCCGCAGCGGTGAACGAGCGGCGGCCGCCATGCTGTGGCCCCGGACAGGGGCCCGGGGCCACAGCATGGGCGGGACGGGTCAAGTGGAGTGTCCCCGTAGGAGACGGATCATGGCGTGGTAGAGCTCCGCACGCGGTGGTGCCTTGGGCAGGGCGACGGGGGGCGCGTCCCTGGTGGCGTAGGCGCGCAGCAGTTGTGCGGTGAGCCGGCGCGAGGCATCGGAGGTCGCGCCTGCCGCGCGCAGGACACCGGAGTTGGCCATCAGCAGGATGGTGAGGTCGCGCTCGCTGAAGTCCTGGCGCAGATGACCGATCTCCTTGGCCTGGGAGATGAGGTCGAGGACATGACGCTCCGCTTCGGCACGTCGGGTCTCCACGGTGCCATCGGGGAATGTGAGGGTCAGGACTTCGAGGAAGGCCGGATCCGAGGCTTGCAAGGTGCAGACGCACTGGACGTAGTCAGTGAAGCCCTGCCAGGGGTCCGGGTTTTTCGAGCAGGTGGTCACGAGGTTGTTGTAGACGTCGACGCGGTCCTTGAACACGGCTTCGATGAGGAGTTCCTTGGTGGCGAAGCGACGGAACAGGGTGGCGTTGCCGACGTCGGCTTCGTGTGCGACAGCTGTCATCGAGACACCGAGCCCTTCGCGGGAGAAGAGGCGGTGGGCCGCCGCCAGGATGCGCTGGCGGTTGCGCTCGGCGTCGGCGCGCAGTGCCTCCGCGGGTTTCGGGCCCGGCGGCAGGTCGGTGGTCACGGTTTGCTGAGCCACAGGTCGGGGCCGAACACCTCGTAGTGGATCGACCGGGGACTCAGGCCGTGGTCGAGCAGGTCCGTGCGGACGGCCTTCATGAAGGCCAGGGGGCCGCACAGGAATGCCGTGGTGTCGGGCGCGGGGGAAAGGCGGGCGATGTCGGTCAGGCCCTCGTTCACATGGACCGCGACGGCGTCCGGGTGGTCGATGTCCTCGTACCACACGTGTAGTGAGGCGTGCGGGAGCCGCTCGGTCAGTTCGACGAGTTCGAGCCGGTGGGCGTGATCGGCGGGGGAGCGGTCCGCGTGGACGACGGTGACGGGTCGGTCGGGCGAGACAGTGGCCAGGTGCTCCAGCATCGCCAGCATGGGGGTGATGCCGATGCCCGCCGAGGCGAGCAGCAACGGGCCGTCACCCTGGTCGAGCAGGAGGTCGCCGAAGGGGAGGGAGACCTGGAGCGTGTCGCCGGGGCGGGCGTGGGCGTGCAGCCACGAGGAGACCTCACCCTCGGGAACGCTGCCGCCGGGGGAGTGCTCCCGCTTGACGGTGATGCGCCAGGTCTTGAGGCCAGGGGCCGAGGAGAGGCTGTACTGCCGTATCTGGTGTGCCCCGTCGGGCAGTTCGACCCGCACGCTGACGTACTGGCCGGGGACGACGGGGCCGGTCGGTGCCCCGTCGGCGCGTCGCAGGACGAGGGAGACCGCGTCGGGGGTCTCCTCGTGGCGGTCGCTGACCTCCATGGTCTGCCAGACGGCACCGTCCTTGACCTGCGCCTGCGCGTACAGGCGCGCCTCCATGGCGATGAGAGCGTTGGCCATGAGCCAGTAGACCTCGTCCCAGGCGGCCGCCACCTCAGGGGTCACGGCGTCACCGAGGACCTGGGCGACGGCTCCCAGAAGGTGGCGGGCGACCAGCGTGTACTGGTTGGAGGTGATGCCGAGCGAGGCGTGCTTGTTCGCGATGCGGCCCAGGACGGCGTCCGGGCGCTCGTCCGGGTGGTCCACCAGCGCGGTCGCGAAGGCGGCGACGGCGCCGGCGAGCGCCTCACGCTGGGCGCCGTTCGCCTGGTTCGCCCGGTTGAACAAGTCGCGCAACAGTTCGGGCCGTTCCTCGAACATGCGGCGGTAGAAGAGTTCGGTGATGGTGCCGAGGGATGCCCCTAGTGCCCTGACCGGGAAGGTTCGCCGGGTTGTTGGTGGTGGCGGTTGGATGTGCGGTGACGTCCGATCCGACCGTTGGGGGTGCGGTGGCTGAGCCTGTTCGGGTGCGCAGACTGACTGACCAGGAAGGGCAGAAGCTGCAGCAGATCGTGCGCCGGGGCAGCACCAGTTCGGTGCGGTACCGGCGGGCGATGATGCTGCTGGCCTCGGCCGGCGGGAACCGGGCACCGGTGATCGCGAAGCTGGTGCAGGCCGACGAGGACACCGTGCGCGATGTGATCCACCGGTTCAACGAGATCGGCCTGGCCTGCCTGGACCCTCGGTGGGCGGGAGGCCGTCCCCGCCTGCTCGATCGTGATGACGAGGACTTCGTCATCCAGACGGCCATCACCCGCCCCACCAAGCTCGGCCAGCCCTTCACCCGCTGGTCGCTGCGCAAGCTCGTCGCCTACCTGCGGAAAGTTCACGGCCGGGTGATCCGCATCGGCCGCGAGGCGTTACGTGGCCTGCTCGCCCGCCGCGGCGTTACCTTCCAGCGCACCAAGACATGGAAGGAGTCGCCGGACCCGGACCGCGAGGCGAAGCTGGACCGGATCGAAGAGGTCCTTCACCGCTTCTCCGACCGGGTTTTCGCCTTCGACGAGTTCGGCCCGCTCGGGATCCGGCCCACCGCCGGCTCGTGCTGGGCCGAACGAAAGCGCCCCGGCCGACTGCCCGCCACATATCACCGCACCCACGGGGTGCGCTATTTCCATGGCTGCTACTCGGTTGGGGACGACCGCCTGTGGGGCGTCAACCGGTGCAAGAAGGGCGCCGCGAACACGCTGGCCGCGCTGAAGTCGATCCGTGCCGCCCGCCCCGACGGCGCACCGATCTACGTGATCCTGGACAACCTGTCTGCCCACAAGGGCGCCGACATCCGCCGCTGGGCGAAGAAGAACAAGGTCGAGCTGTGCTTCACCCCGACCTACGCCTCGTGGGCAAACCCCATAGAGGCCCACTTCGGACCGCTGAGACAGTTCACCATCGCCAACTCCCACCACCCCAACCACATCGTGCAGACCAAGGCTCTGCACGCCTACCTGCGCTGGCGCAACGTCAACGCCCGCCATCGTGACGTCCTGGCCGCCGAACGCAGGGAACGCGCCCGCATCCGCAGCGAGAAGGGCATCCGATGGGGCGGACGCCCGCTCACGATGGCGGCCTGACCAGATGTTCCGGCGGGTCAGACAACCAGCGCCGCGTGCAGCGCATCGAATGCTTCACGAAGTTCCAACGTGGCGATCGGATCGATCTCCATCTGCAAATGACACACGCCGTCGTCGCCGTTGGGAGTCAGACGCACGAAAAAGGCGAAACCGTCCCCGACGGGCTCCGCCTTCAACGTCATCGGATTGCTCCGGCCCGGAGTCACCGCCACCGAAAAGCGTCCACCCGACGGCGCGCGCAGGTGAGAGAGCACGCGGGCCGCGAAGTCCATGACCTCCGCAGCGCTGACATCCGCGGTGAAGTCAGCCGTCAGCCACGAGCACCAATCGGCAGTGACCTGCCAGGTGTCGCCATCGGTCCGAGCCAGTTCCACCCACACGTCGTCGCTGCCGAGGCGTATCCGCGGTAGTTCCATCATCGCCCTCCGACATCCGAGCCTGGGCTCAAGATCCTATGAGGCAGATCTCCCTCATCGGAAGCCATCACGCCATCCACCGCCCGCTCAACCCGGCGAACCTTCCCGGTCAGGGCACTAGCGTCGAGCGTGTTGTTGTTGCACCAGGACATAGGAGTTCCTCATGCGCATCACGTTCGTCCGAGGTGTGGCTGTTGCCGCTCTCACTTGTGCTGTCGCTCTTCCGATGGTCGGCGCCGCGCAGGCGGCGACCCCGGCGCGGAACACGGTCCAGTCGGTTCGGACCCTTCCTGCGGATGACGGGCCGTGGCATCACCACGGCGGCTACTGGGGTCACGATCACTACTACGGAGGGGGCATTGGTCTCGGTATCGGTCTGGGCCTGGGCATCGGGCTTTGACCGTCTGAAGCCGGGATGAGAGGAGCGGGTGGGCCTCTGGGCGAGGGGACCGCCCGCTCTCGTGGCTCCTCGGCCGTCTGCTCACCAGGGGCCGGCGGCAGCGCGGAAGATGAGTCCGATTCCGACGACCGACACGAGTGCGGCTGTTGTGACAGGGCCGAAGCGTGTCATTCGGCGCATGCGCGTCCACCGGGCGGCGTCAGCTTTGCGTAGGCCGTTGTCGATGCCGTCTCGCAGGCGTACCAGCAGGAGCCCGGCGAGGGTGAGCGTACCGGCCATGCCGATGCCGTAGCCGATGACGAGCATGATGCCGAAGGCGGTGCGGCCCAGGGCCGTGGCGCTGAGCAGGACTACGAGGGCGGAGGGACTCGGTACGAGGCCGCCGGCGACGCCCATGCCGATGAGCCCGCTGCGTTTCGCCTTCGGAGCGGTGTGCGTGTGAGCGTGCGGGCGCTTTTTGGTCAGCAGGGCGACGGAGCCTGACGTGGCATGGTTGTGCGGTCCATGGTCGCCTCGGTGGGGGGCAGGGAGCCTGAGACGCGGGCCGTTGTCGCCGGATGTCTCGTGAGAGTGGTCTGGCTCACTCGCCGCGTGGTCGTGGTGGCCGTGGACATGGGGGTGCCTGTGGCTGTGGCCGTGGTGATGATGGTGAGGTGTGTGGCGGTTGAGGAGTGCGGAACGCAGCAGCCACAGGCCGATGCCGGTGATCATGAGTCCGCTGGTGAGGCCGAGCCAGGTGAGAACTGTTTCGCCGGCGAGGTGAGTGGCGAGGGGCAGGGCGAGTCCGAGGGCAAGGACGCCTGCGGTGTGGGTGAAGGTGACGGTGGCGCCGACGGTGAGGGCGTCCCGCGGTGTGCCGCGTTTCCCGGCCAGGTAAGCCGCCATCAGGGTTTTGCCGTGTCCGGGCATGGCGGCGTGGGAGGCGCCCAGCAGCAGTGAGAGCAGGAATGCCAGCAGTCCGACGGGAACGGTCAGTTTCCGGGCACGCAGCAGAGAGTCGAAGGTGTTCTGCACGGTGGACAGGGCTGCGGCGACAGGGCCGGTCGAGGGCATGGCGTCGCGCACCGAGGCCAGGGCCTGTTGGTGGCCAGGCTCTGTGCGCAGATCGGCACTGCGTTGGTTCAGTGGCGACGCCAGGGGGTCTGCGGGGTAGTGCCGCAGTTCGGCGGTCGGCGATTGCGCGGGCGCGTTGGCGGAGGCCAGAGCGAGGCCGTCGGCGCGCGCGGTGATCTCCTGCCACCCCACGCGACGGGTGTCGTACGCCGTGCGCAGGCTGATCGCGGCCGGTGAGCCCAGGTCGGCCGGGGCGGTGAGGTCGCACTGGAGGCGGCTGGTCGGGAGTCCGGCCTCTCCGGGGTGGCGGCTGAAGTCGCTGGAGCCGAGGCGCCATTGCAGCCGGTTCCCGTCCACGGTCGTGACGAGCTGCCGCTCCAGTGTGCGGCAGGTCGTACGTGCGTAGCGCACACGCTCGTTGTCGGTAAGGCGTCCGTCGTGGTCGGTGTCGATGTCGGGGAGTTCCTGGGTAGCGGAGATTTCCGCTCGGTCCACGACGATGCGGGCGTCGACACGTTCCGGTCGCAGGATGAGCCCGGTGTGGTGGTTGACGGTGAAGTTGCCCAGGGGGTGAGCTGCCGCGGAGGGGGCGGTGGCGACGGTCACGGTGCCGAGGCACGCGACGGCCGCCAGCGCGGCTGCAACGGCGCGTGGGGGGATCGGGTTCATCGGGCTCCGTCGATCGTGCTGAGGGTGGCGCGGGCCTCAGGGGCGTGCACGGGGTGGAAGTACGGGTCGATGCTGAGGGCGTGTCGAAGGTCGTCACGGGCCGCCGAGCGATGGCCGAGTGACTGATGGATCATCGCGCGGTGGAACAGGAAGAGGGCGCTGTGGGTGCCGAGTGCCAGGGCCCGGTCGGCCTCGGCGAGGGCCTGCTCGTTCCGGCCGGCGCGGTGCAGGGCCCAGGCATAGGCGTCGTGCACGGCGATGAACGGCCGCGCGGCGACGGCCTGGCGGCCCATGGCGACGGCCGTTCGGGGATCGCCGTGTTCGGCCTCGAAGAGGATCGCGTCCGTGTCGGGCCGTGCCCCGGTCTCCTTTCGCACGGCGTCCTGGGCGCGTAGGACGGCGTACTGGTTCCGCGCCTGATCGGTTCGTCCCAGGGACTGCTGGAGCTCGCCCAGCGCCAGCAGGTAGTGCGGCAACGGTGCGATGGCAATGGCCTTGCTGTAGTCCCGTGCAGCCTGCGTGGTGTCGCCGAGCGCGGTGTGGGCACGAGCGCGTGCCTCCAGCAGCCCGCTGTCGTGAGAAGTCTCCTTCAGTCCTGTCTGTGCCTGATTCAGCGCGGCTTGTGCGTCACCGGTGTCGGCGGCGAGGAGGGAGAGATGGGTGTAGGCGAATGAACGCTCGGCGGGCGAAGCGGCGGCCTTGAGGGAGCGACTCATCAGGGTGCGAGCCTGACGCTCGTCGCCCCGTAGTTCCCACATGTAGGAGGCCCTGGCCAGAGAGGTGCTGTCCGGCCGGAGGTCGACCATGCGCTGGACGGCATCGAACGCCTGCTGATATCTGCCGAGTTGGGTGTAGGCGTCGGCGAGGACACCGTAGGCCGGTGCGCTGTACGGATTCGTCGTGGTTGCTTGGAGCGCCCAGGAGAGTGCTCGCTGGAAGTCGTGCCGGCCTGCGGCGAGTGCCGCCATCGCTGTCTCTGCATGATCGTTTTCGGCCGGTTGCACCTTCAGTGACCGGCGTAGTGCTGACTCGGCTCTGGCATAGGTGGGCGGGTCGGGGTTCTGCCTGGCCTGCTGCACGTATGCCATTCCGAGGGCCGACCAGGCGTCGGGATCTGTGGGGAGTTGGCGCACGCGCTGTTGGAGTGCGGCCAGTGATCCACCGTGCAGGGTGTGGGCGGAAGTTGCGGTTTCTGGGGTGGCGGAGCCCAGTGGCGAGAAGCCCAGAGCCCCGGCGGTGAACAGGGCGGCGCCCAGGGCGATGCAGACGGCCGCACTGCGTAGATGTCTGCGCCGCAGAGGCGTTCGGCGGGAACGGTCGCTGGCCACGAAGACCTCCGGAACAAGGAGTGGACCCCGGCGGGCCAGGCATCATCGTCTGGCCCGCCGGGGGTGGTGTGCGGTGGGAGGGCTCAGGCGGTGGTGCGCTTGCGGCGCATCCGGTAGCCGCCGGCGCCGAGCAGGAGTGCTCCGGCCGCGGTGACGGTCGACGCCTGCGAGGTTTTCAGCGACGACTGCTGGGCGCCAGGGCTTCCCGCGGCCGACTTGTTGACGCTCTTGGTGTTGGGCAGCGCCAGGTAGGGGAATGACGTGCCGAAGGCGGTGTCGTTGGCGTTCACCTTGTCGCCGTCGGCGAGTGCGGGCACAAGCTTGCCGCTCTGCGCTGCGCCTTCGACGCCCTGGAGCGAGATGTCGATGACGTCGTCGCTGAGGCGGCGGCCGTTGGGGAAGCCGCCGAGATCGCCGGCGAGCACCCCGAGCCGGTTGGGCTTGGCGGTGGGAGCCACGGCCATGTTCAGGCGGAGTTCCTCGGCGGGGACGATCCTTCGCTGATCTGCGTCCTTGTTGAGGCGGTGGGCGTTGAGGTCGGCCTTGACGGGGCCGCATGCCTTGCAGATTCCGGTCAGGAAGATCTCGGCGAGGTCGTTGCGCGGGGTAGCGGGCGCCGGTACCCCGTAGACCTTCTGGATCAGCTTGGGCAGGACCGGGTCGAGGACCTTGTCGACGACGGGCTTGACCGTGCGGTCCTGGTCGGGAGAGAGGGAGTTGAAGGCGTCCTTGTACTTGAGGGGGACGACGACCTCGTTGACCAGGGGGTTGCCCAGGCGGGACACCTGGCGCCAGCCGTCGTGGTGGCCGGAGCGGCTGTCGGACACCTGGGCGCCGCGGCGTTCGGTGGTCGACCACACGCCCACGACCGGGTTGCGTGAGCTGTTGCCGCGCAGCGCGAGGGCCTTCTTGGGGATCTGCAGCGCGACGGTGTTCACGTTGTACCCGGCCAGAGTGTCCTGGCCGCGCTCGCTCAGGTTTCCTCCGTACAGGAGGTCGAAGACGCGCAGGTCGGCAAAGAACGGGTCGTCGGCCTGCCCGGCGAAGGCTTTCGCTCCGCCGTTGACCGGGCGTACGGCCTGCGTCCGCAGGGCGCCGTAGTTGGGCATGGAGGCGCTGCCGGTGCGGGAAGGGGCCACCGGGGCGTTGCGCAGCAGGGTGCGGGTGCGGTGCCGGCCGTCGGAGACGGTGAGGTCGTAGGTCTGCCGGAAGTTCAGGTCGGGGTCGGTCGGTGAGGTGACCTGCCCGGTGTTGTAAAGGAACTGTCCGCCCGCGTCGCGTACCTGGTTGCGGAACTTCCAGGTGTAGGTCAGGTCCGGGCGCCCGTCACCGGTGTTGTCGATCTTGATGTGGTAGCGGGCGTCGTCCGCGAAGGCGTAGAAGTTGGGCCCGCCGTTGGGCTCTTCGAAGGGAATCCAGTTTGCGACCAGGGTGACCGTGTCACTGCGGTCGGGGCTGGTGAAGGCGTAGACGTCGGTGTTGTCGGCCCGCGGATCTCCGGCGATCAGGGGCGCCTCGCGGTGGCTGGAGGCGGCGCTGGGGGTCGGCGCGAGGGCCAGCCCGGCCAGACCCGCGGCCAGTGCGCTGGAGCCTAGAACGACAAGCGCCTGGTCGACCACACGTCTGGCCGGCCTCTTGGTACGGGACATGAGCGGAGGTTCCTTCCGTGACAGGACGCCCGTCCGAAGAAGCGGTGCGGCCTGGGGAGTGTGGACGCAGTGCGGGCCGGCCCGTCGCCAACAGCGCGCTGTGGACCTGACGGCCAATCAGAGTCTGACTTCACTGCGAGACATGGGAAATGTCTTGACGGAGAAAAGCACGGGAGCCGCATCGCAAGTGACCATTTCTCGCGGCGCGATTCATGAGTCGCACTTCGGAAACTTCGGGAACCGCAGGTAGGAGGCCCCTGTGCGCGAAGAGTGGACCTCCAGAAGTTATGCAGGGTGCGTACGGGCGTTGCGCCGAAAGAGGGATGAGTGTCGGCGCTCACCCAGGCGCGACTGGCGGTCGGGAGACGTGAAACGTGGCACTGCAACCCCGTTCAACAGGTCGGATGATGCTCGTAGATACCGCATCGAACATGCGCAATTCGTTCTCTTGCCTGAGTGGTGAAGCGTTTCCCCGCGCGGTAGGAAAGTTCGCCGCTGAGCCGATCGAAGGGATTCGGTGACGTGAACCAATCCGGAACGGTATCTGCTCCGTATGTCATAGCCGTCAATGTCTATTGCTGTAGGTGTAGGAATTCTCCACTGCTCCGTAATCGGCGGGCGCGTGCGGTGCCCTGCGAGATTCAGGCGCCCCGGCAGTAGGACGATCGACGGGGGAGTGCAAGGGTGGAGGGATGACAGCTGAACGCTTCGAAGTCACGCGTCACATCGCCGCCTCGCCCTCTGCGGTCTTCGATGTGCTGCGTTCTCCGCAGGGACATGTGAGCTTCGATGTGCTGCGTTCTCCGCAGGGACATGTGAGCATCGACAGCTCGGGCATGCTGCAGTCCGCGCAGGGCGACCCCGTGGGAGCGGTCGGGGACGAGTTCGTTGTGCACATGGACCGGGAGGCGCTGGGTGACCTGCCCGTGGGCCGCTACGACGTGACTGTGATCATCATGCGTTTCGAACGCGACGCCCTGCTGGAATGGACGATCTCGGGCACCATCCAGCCGCCTATCCGTCACTTGTACGGCTACCGGCTCGAACCCTCCGATTCCGCCACGGTCGTCACGTCGTACTACGACTGGAGCAAGATTGATGACAGGTACCGCGAGGCGGGCGTCTTTCCGGTGATCCCGGAGGCTGGCCTGCGCGCGACGCTCGACATCCTCGCGCGTACCGTCGAGAAGTCTCCGGCGGGTGCGACGGGTTGACACCGTTGCAAGAAGGCGGGCAACTCGCGATGACGTCGCCCCGATCCTTGTGACACTGCGGTGAGGCACAGGCAGATCTGGGCGAGTGCGCGGGGTCGGTTCGCGGCGTCGAGGACCGTCAGCAGGGGCGCTCCACTGGGGGATGCCCCATCAAGTCGTACGCGGTGTTCACCAGTTTTCGACGGCCAGGGTGGGCGCGGGTTGGGGTATCGACGTCGCGCTCGTCGAAAGGGCCGTGGAAATACAGCATGCGCCGATGAGTTGTGTCTTCCGGACGCCGGTGGGCCACCGACTTGAAACGGGCGCCGACGGGTGGCATGTAGTCCGGACGGGTGAACTCCAGCCGTGCAGCCAATCCAGCCCTCAGGGACGCTCCGGATGGCCAGTGAGAAGCCAACCGCTTCTCGTCCCCGACCTCAGGGGGAGGGGACCGTGCGGAAGTGTGGAGCGTTTCATGTCTCGTGTGCTGAAGAGTGCGGCGATCGCGGTGGCCATCGGCGGTTCGGTCCTGGCCGGTGCGGGCGCGGCGTCCGCGGACGCCGGAGCTCAGGGCGCCGCTGTGGGGTCGCCCGGGGTGCTGTCCGGCAACGTCCTCCAGGTGCCGGTCCACGTCCCGGTCAACGCCTGCGGCAACACTGTCAACCTCATCGGCCTGCTCAACCCGGCTTTCGGCAACAGCTGCGCCAACGGCTCGGGCAACTGGGGCCATCACGCCTGGGACGAGGGCCACATGGGCCACCACGGCTCGATGAACCACGACGCCGACAGGGGCATGTGGAAGTAGGCCACCGCCCGTAGGTACCGGCGGTCGGCCCGTCAGGGGCCCCTCCGCTGTATCGCGCAACCCGGTGCCGCAGCATCACGCGGCGCCGGGGATGTGGTGCGTATGAATGCTGCATGACGCGCCCTCTGTAGGCCGCTGGACCGGGCCCGTGGTGGGAGACAGGGCGGACTCGTGCGCCCGCCACAGCATGACCGGCCGGAACCATCTGATGATCCGCCAAACCCGCTGCGGACGGTGCCGGCCCGCCTCGACCGGTCTCCGGTGTTCGCGGCGAGTCGGAAAAGGGCTGCATGGTCGTGTGGGCACCATGGATGTCAGGTCTTCGGCGGGGCGGGCCCCGGGGATCGAGGCGGAGGTGTCTGGCTGCGGGGCCTGATGAACTCCGTACAGAGCACGGCAGCGATGGCGGGGCCGGCCTGAAGGATCAGACAGATCCAGCCGCCACCCGCAAGTCAGGCGGGCGCGACAAGGAACGCACCGCCCGTGCCGATGAGCGCGGCCAGTACGGCGGTCGCCATCGTCCACATGACCGACACGCGGGGCCGCCGGTGTCCAGGAGACGCCCCAGGGTGGCCGCCACCACCCCAATGGGTAGGCAGGCCAGCACATTCAGTACGTCCACCCGCGCATTTCCCACTTCAGTTGAACGTGCTGCGAGCTCTCGGCGAGGCCCTGTCCGCAAACCTCTCGGAGATGGCCAGGAGACGAAGAAGGTGGACGAGACGGCCGGCGACTGCGCTTCCGAATCGCCGTCCGCCTCGCCCACCGGACACAACCGTCGGGAGGCTACCGCTCAAGCGGCCCGGAACTGTTCCCCTCTTTTATGCTGCCCCCGATTTCTGTGGGTGACAGCAGGAAGGAGGGGCGCAGGTTTCCCGTCTTCCCTCTGCTCGGCTGTGTCGGCTCGTGGTCCGTCAGCTCTTGGGCATGAGGACGGAGTCGATGATGTAGACGTTGGCGTTGGCGGTCTTGACGTTGCCGCAGACGACGTTGGCGCTGTCGTTGACCTTGTAGTTCTCGCCGGAGCCGGAGGTGGTGAGCTTCGACTTCTCCAGAGTGTCGAAGGATCCGTTCTCCAGGTCGGCGGGGGCGAGCTTCTGGCCGACGACGTGGTAGGTGAGGATCTTGGTGAGCTGGGCCTTGTCGTTGAGGACCTTGTCGAGGTCGGCCTTCGGGATCTTGGCGAAGGCGTCGTTGGTGGGGGCGAAGACAGTGATGTTCTGCGCGTTGTTCAGGGTGTCGACGAGGCCGGCCTTCTTCACCGCGGTGACCAGGGTCGACAGGGCCGGATTGTTGGAGGCGGCGGTGGCGACGGGGTCCTTGGCCATGCCGTCGAAGGAACCGGCGCCGTCCTTGGGTACGGAGGAGCAGGCCGGGCCGAACGGCTCGTCGGCGGTGCTCATGTCGTCGGAGGGGCTGGCCATGTCCGACCCCTCCGACGCGGATGAGGCGCTGTTGGAGGCCTCGTCCTTGGAGTCGCTGTCGGAGCATGCGGTCAGGGCCAGCGGCAGCATGGCCGCGGCGGCGACGACGACGGCGGCACGACGAAGGCGAGTCTGCATGAAAATCCCTCAACGATCGGAACTGTGGAGGCCATCCGCCTCCATCGCCGGGAATCCGGTGCGGTCGCCGCCGCGGATTGGTCGGTTTCCCGAAAGAGTGAAACCAAGGGGAGGAGAGCCCCGTACGCCCTGGTCAGTCCGGGTGCCGGGAGCGCCAGTACGGGTTGTCGTGCGGGAGCCCGCCGCTGACTCTTCCGTACATGCCGCTGGTCATCAGCAGCAGTCCGACGGCGAAGCTGAACAGCACGTTCTGCATGCGGAAGTTGAGAAAGTTGAACCGGCTGTCTAGCGCGAACAGGAACGCGAATCCGGCCAGTAGGAAGCCGATCCCGAGCACCATGTTCACGGTGGACGCGGTGTTCCCGCCGCGGACGGCGGCCGCCAGGAGCACGCCGCCGACCACCAGGGACAGGACGCTCAGGGCCCCGTTGGTGTTGAGGCCGAGGGCGGTGTTGGCGCCGGTGTCGAAGTAGCCGACCCGGCGGATGAGCCCCAGGACGCCGAACGCCACGAGGAACAAGCCCATGATTCCGGCGCTGAACCGGTAGACCCGGCTCAGGCGGTGGTCGACCGGCAGGTGATCGTCGAGCTTCACCCGCGGTCGGGCGTGGGGACCGGCGTGCAGTGTGGTCATGGCGAGAACCTCCTTGCCCCTCCTGGCGGATACGGGCAGCTGTCAGCAGCTGGGCGGCTGCCAGCCGGTGGGCCGGACGTGGGCGGCGCTGATCCAGCCGTGGGCGTCGTTGTCGAAGTACCAGACCGAGGTGCCGTCCGCGTGGCCGCCGTCGGTCTGGCAGAACAGTCGGATGTGTGAACCCGCGGGCAGCGTGGCGGTGGCCCTCGCGTGCACGGTCGGCGCGTCACGGACGTAGACCTCGGTCCGTGCCGTCACGACGGCCGGAGCGATATGGTCGGCATGCCCGTTCCCGGACCAGGACCAGGCCCCGGCCGCGGATACCGTCCAGGACCCCGACCAGGTCCAAGACTCCGACCAGGAGCTGCCGGGCCCCCAGTCGTCCGGGTCCCAGCCGGAGGCGTGGGCGCTGCCGCTGACGGCGAAGCCGGTCAGGGCGAAGGCCCCTGTCAGGGCGGCGGCGCAGGCCCGGGTGCGGATCTTCGATCGGTTCATGGCCAGACTCCTCCTCGGAACACCCCTCCTGTCCCGTGCGCCCGCGGGTCCCGCTGCGAATGGCGCCGCACCGTCGGTGCGCCCTCCATCGGTAATCCGGCACCAGTATCCGCTGCGGATTGCCGAAAGTGACAAAGTTCTCAGAACTGGGCAATCCGAATCTCGCGTGGCGTCGAATTCCTGGTGAGGACGCGAATGACGCGCCGACCCCCGGTAGCCCGCGCTCTCAGCGGCCCCGGGCCGCTCGGGGGCCGGCGGACCTGCTCGCCCGCCGCAAAGGAGTGTTGATCATGACTGCTCATCGTGTAAGCACCCGGATCCTGGTCGGGGCGGCGGCGCTCGCGCTGCCGTTCTCGCTGGCGGCGCTGGCCCCGGCGGCGTCGGCCGACGACATGACAGGCCCCTTCGGGCCAGCCTGCTCCTCCGTCCCCAAGGGCGGTGCAGGTTCCTTCGACGGCATGGCCAAGGACCCGGTGGCGACGGCCGCCTCGAACAACCCGGACCTGTCGACGCTGGTGACGGCGGTGAACAAGGCCGGTCTGGTGGACACGCTGAACAGCGCGAAGGACATCACGGTGTTCGCGCCGACGAACGAGGCGTTCGCGAAGATCCCGAAGGCGGATCTGGACAAGGTCCTCAACGACAAGGCCCAGCTGACCAAGATCCTCACGTATCACGTGGTGGGTGACAAGGTCACGCAGGACAAGCTGGCCGACGGCAGCTTCAAGACGCTGGAGGGCAGCAAGCTGACGACCTCGGGCTCCGGCGAGAAGTTCAAGGTGAACGACAGCGCGAACATTGTCTGCGGCGATGTGCAGACCTCGAACGCCACTGTCCACATCATCGACAGTGTCCTGATGCCCAGGAGCTGACTGTGCGGCGGTACGAAGCGCCGTCGCAGAGAAAAGGGGAGTCAAGGGAGGCACCGAAGGTGCACCCCTTGAACAAGGCCCAGGAAGGGTGGGGTCGATCAGCCTGGCAGCATCAGCAGGGCCACCGGCTGGTTGGTGGGCTGCTTGGAGCCGCCGTCCGGTTCGAGGGTGACGCCCACGCCGGACGCCTTGTTGACGGCACCCGTCATCAGGACGCTCTGGTTCGTCCGGGAGGGGTTCATCAGGCCGGCCGGGCGCATCTGGTCCCCGTCGACGAACCACAGTTGGTACACCTTGCCCTCCGGCGGCTTCGCCATGCCGGAGGCGATGAAGACGGCCTTGTCGCTGTCGTGCGAGACGACCACAGAACCGCGTGCCCCGCCCTTGACGACCGTCGAGGTCACCTTGGCGTCCGGGGCGGCGAGTACGGCGGTGATCTGGTCGGCCTGTTCCTGTGCGGTCTGGGCCTGTTGACGGGCGTTGTCGGCCTGCTGGTGCTGCCACAACGTCGTGCCGCCGAGCGCGGCAGCGGCGGCGACACAGGCGGCGAGCGCCCAGCGCATGGCGTGCCCGCGACGTGCTGTGCGCGACAAACCCGTCACCGCGGAATGAGGGCGCTCCTGCCGCACACCGGCGATCTGCTCCATCACCTGGTCCTTGAGGCGGGGCGGTGGCGGCATTGTGGCCGCGAGCGCCAGCCGTCCAGCGGTCGCCGTCAGCTCACGTACTTCCTGGGCGCAGTCCTCGCACTTGGCGAGGTGCTGCTCGAACGCGACGCGCTCGTCTTCCTCCAGGGCATCCAATGTGTAGGCGCCCGTCAGCGTGTGCAGGTCGGTCGGAGCGGTCATGCGGTCACCCCCAAGCAGTCGCGAAGCCGGATGAGACCGTCACGCAGGCGAGTCTTGATCGTGCCCAACGGGGTGGACAGCGCCTCCGCGACCTCTTTGTAGGTGAGGCCCTGGTAGTACGCCAGCGTCACCGACTGACGCTGGATCTCGCTAAGGGAACGCAGGCAGCGGCGCAGCTGTTCCCGCTCCAACTGCCCCTCCACCTGTTCACTCACCTCGTCGAACTCCGGGACCTGATCGAGCAGCGCGACCCGGTGGTCGCGCGCGGCAGCCGCCTCCACCGAGCGGATCCGGTCCACGGTGCGCCGGTGCGCCAAGGTGAGCACCCAGTTCAGGACCGTGCCCCGATCCGCGCGGTAGCGCGCCGCGGTCCGCCAGAGCTCGACGAACACTTCCTGAGCGACTTCCTCGGACTGGGCATGATCGCGCAGCAGCTTGCACGCGACGCCGAACACGGGCGCAGCCACCGCCTCATAGATGACGGAGAACGCCTCGCGATCCCCCTGCGCGACGAGGGCAAGCTGCTCCTGCAGATCAGGTCCAGGGGCTGGACCGGGCTCGACCGGCCTGGGGTGTGTCATGTGCCGCCTTCCTAACACCGCTGGGCTGTGGCTGAGCAGGTCAAAGACACCAGTAACGCACAGCGTTGCCCTTCCACTCGAATCAGGGCCCGAAGTGCGCTTCGGCCAGGAGTCAGTCGACGGTGACGACGACGGAGTGCCAGCCGGAGGCGCCGTCGGGGATGGTCGGGGTGCGCTTCTCGGTCTGGGTCTCGCCCGTCCGGTCCGTGGCCCGCACAGTCAGGGTGTGGCCGCCCTTGGTGGCCTGCCAGGGGTAGGACCACTGGCGCCAGGTGTCGCGGGTGTCCTCGGTGGCGAGGCGGGTCTCTTCCCAGGGCCCGTCGTCGACGCGGATCTCGACCTTGTCGATGCCGCGGTGCTGGGCCCAGGCGACTCCGGCGACCATGACGGTGCCGGCTTTCGGGCGGGCGAAGGGCTTGGGCGTGTCGACGCGGGACTCGGTCTTGATCGGCGCCTTCTGCGCCCAGTCCCGCTTGACCCAGTACGAGTCGTAGGCGTCGAAGGTGGTCAGCTCGATGTCCTGGATCCATTTGCAGGCCGACACGTAGCCGTAGAGACCGGGCACCAGCATGCGCACAGGGAAACCGTGCTCGAAGGGGAGCGGCTGGCCGTTCATGCCGAGGGCGAGCATCGCGTCGCGGCCGTCCATCACATCCTCGACGGGGCTGCCGATGGTCATCCCGTCCACCGACCGCGCCACCAGTTGGTCGGCGGGCCCGCCCTTCGACGGCGGCTTCACCCCGCACTGCTTGAGCAGGTCGGCCAGGCGGACACCGATCCAGCGGGCGTTGCCGACGTAGGGGCCGCCGACCTCGTTGGAGACGCAGGTCAGGGTGATGTCGCGTTCGATGAGCGGCATCTTCAGCAGGTCGTCGAAGGAGACGGTCAGTTCGCGCTCGACGCCCTTGCCGTGGATACGCAGCTTCCAGCTGGTGGCGTCGACCTTGGGGACAACCAAGGCGGTGTCGACGCGGTAGAAGTCGTTGTTAGGCGTCATGAAGGGGCTGATGTCCTTGATGCGCAGGGCGGCGCCGCGCGGGACCGGGGCCGCCTTCGACGAGGGGGCGGGAATCACCACGTCCTTGCGGGAGGCGACGGCGTTCTGGCCCTGCGAGCCGTTCAACGCCCTGCCCGCGAGCCCGGCACCGGTGGAAGCCGCTGCCGCGGCGGTCGCGGCCAGGATGAACCCGCGCCGGTCCCACCCGGACTCACCTGAGCCGTCGGCGTCATGTACGGGGGCTGTGTCATCCAGTGCCTGCGCCGCGGAGTCTTCCGAAACCGAGCCTGGAGGGACGGTGGCCCGGCCGGCGACGTTCGCCGTGCGTCCTAGGCGGCCGATCAAGTAGTAGAGCAGGCAGGCCCCGACGATGGCGCCCACGGCGGAGGGCAGCGCGTCCGTGATGCTGGTGGAGTCGGGCCTGCTGGTGGCGGCCAGAGCGCCGACGACGCCGAACGCGAGGACACCCAGTGAGCCAATCAGCCGCCACCTTGCGGAGAGGGCCCCGAGCACCAGGGCGAGCACGGTCAGCACGGCCAGGATGCCCAGTTGCAGCACCAGCTTGTCGTTCGTGCCGAACTGCCGGATCGCCCAGTCCTTGACCGCAGGCGGGGTGCGGTCGATCGCCGCCCCGCCCACCGCGATGACCGGACCAGATTCGGGCCGCACTGCCGCGGAGACCAGCTCGGCGACCGCGATGGCCGCGTATCCGGCGAGCAGGCCGCTGAGCGCGCCCAAAGAGAAGCGTTTCATGCCGCGCAGCGGCGTGGGAGTCGAGTCGTCGTCCATGTCCGTGAATCCGTTCTTGCGCTGCGCTTGGATTGGTCGTTCACGCCATTGGGGGATGAAGGGGCATGCGACAGCAGTAGCAGGCAGAGCAGTGCGGTCCCTGATGGCAGCGCCGCCGGGTTGTCGGTATTCCACGGTCTGGAGGGCAGTGTGTGGGGCGAAAGAGTGACGGCTTGTGCGAAGACCAAGCCGCGGGTCACAGGCCGCCGGATTACCGGAGGGCACACGGATCCACACCACACCGCCCGACCAGGTGAGGCAATGGCCGCCGCAGGAAAGCGGTGATACCTGCCGCTTCAGCGGCCAGGTCGACTACTCCAGGGGAGCAGCTGTGAGAGTGCACATCCTGTTCGCATCGTTGATGAGGCGGGTACGGCCCGAGCCTGCGCCTGGTTGCCGGTTCACGGCCCGCGCCTGCCGCGGCAGGAGGAAGCAAGGTGCGTGTGGCCGAGGTGAAATGCGCCCCACGACCTGCCACATGAGCTGCAAGCCGAGCCCGGTGATCCCGCCCGCGGAGCTGAGGGGAGCAGTGTTGAGAGCCATCTCGCACACGCCTCAGGAACCCGCAGACACACACGCCGCTCCTCAGACCGGCCACGGCACGACCAATCCGCCTCCCGGTAGGCCTCCGGAATAGGTGATTCAGAAGAAGCGTAACGCTCCGTGGAATGAGGCCAAGGCAGTGAGCACGGACCAAGTCCTGCGCGCTGCATCCGTGCGCGGGCGTGAGCCGGTAGTTCATGGCAAGTCGGCTGTGCACCGGGACCCCGTGCAGGGCCGATGGCAGTCGCTCCCCGGTCGTCGGCGGTCGGGGAGTACCTGGCCCCGCTTGGTTCGAGGAAGCGGGGCCAGGTCCCAGGGGGAAGAGTCCGGCTGCGGGGTGTGCACTTCCCCGCTCGCTCGTCCGCGCGATGGGTTCCGCAGCTGGTCTCAGCGGAGGCAACGAGCTGCGATCTGCCACGTTCCGCCATGGTCCACCCGTGTTGACGAAATCCTGCACATCTCCGGCCGGTCTTCACGCGGCGGGCACACTCTCAGGCTCGTTTGCGTGTTCCTGTGTGCGCGGAGGTCTAGATGCCTTTGCTGGCCTGCGAACGCATCCTGGAGGTATGGCGAGCGCCCCGATAGTCGTGCACCCGCCACTCGGTACCGGTGGCCGGCGGGTGACCGCGCGCGGACAGATCCTCGGCCTCGCGCAGTCGGACCACGATGTCGTCGAGTTCCTGCGTCGTGCCGGGCTGGAGGCCGGGGAGGGGCTTTTGGATGATCCGGCGTGGGTGAAGTGGCGGGGCGGGCGCGCGCACCACTATGAGGCGGCGTGACCGCCTTCGCGAGCGGCGGCGGTTCGTCGCAGTGTGAGGCGTCGGTGGAGGCCGTCAGTGGTCGCCGGCTGCGCCTTCGTCTTCCTTGCCAAGGCGGGGGAGCCAGGTGAGGGCGAGCAGGGCGGCGTCGTCGTGCGGTTCGCCGTCGGCGTAAGTGCGCACGTCCTGTTCGACCCAGTCGAGAAGACGGTTGGTTCTGCCGTTGGGGTCGATGAACTTCCGTCGGTTCAGACCGAGGATGGCCAGGTGGCGGGTGACCGTACGGCGCGAGATCGCAATCCCGTCGACGGCGAGCTCGTGGGCGATGCGAGTGGCCGACCACTTGTGGGCACGCCTCATCTCCTCAATGCGTGTGACCACGTCGACCGGTGTCGCACTCGGCTGATGATGCGGCGTCGAGCCTCGATCAATCAATCCGAGTTCGCCGTGTCGACGGTGCCGGTTCACCCACTTCGACGCCGTTGCTCGGGAAATCCCCATCTCTGCGGCGACATGCGCGATCGGACGAGTCCTGCAACGCTCGATCAATCGGCGGCGACCCTCCACGGACAATGGTGCGTTCGCGTGGGTCACCGTGTGGTCGAGGCCGTACGGGACGCGTGGTGCCGTGCGCCGGTGACGATGAGGGAGACGTTCTGCCCACCGAAGCCGAAGGAGTTGCTGAGCACCGCCTCCTGGGGGACGTCTCGTCGCTCTGCGACGACATCGAGATCGATGTCGGGACCGACGCCGACCTCGGTGAGGTTGCGGGTCGGCGGGATGACGCCGTGCTCCACACTGAGGACGGCGATGAGGGCCTCGATCGCACCAGCAGCCCCAAAGAGATGACCGAGCGCCGCCTTAGGGGCCGTCACGGTGGCGCGGCCGAATACATCCCCGATCGCGTGCGCCTCGGCGACGTCGCCGACCGGAGTTCCGGTGGCGTGGGCGTTGATGTGGCTGATCCGCTCGGGAGCCAGGCCGGCTTGCGCGAGAGCCTTCCGCATGGCCGAGATCTGACCGGAGCCGTCGGCAGCTGGCGCTGTGATGTGGTGGGCGTCGGCGGCGATGCCGGCGCCCGCGAGCACCGCGTGGACGCGCGCGCCTCGGGCGCTGGCGTGCTCGGTGCTTTCGAGCACCACGACAGCGGCGCCTTCACTGAGGACGAATCCGCTGCGGTCCGCGGCGAACGGCCGTGACGCTGAAGCGGGTTCGGCGGTGTGCCGCGACAGTGCCTGTGCCTGGGCGAAGCCGGCGACAGTGATCGGGGTGATCGCGGCCTCGGTCCCGCCCGCGATGACCACGTCTGCCTCGCCGGCACGGATGAGCCTGGCTCCCAGAGCGATCGCCTCGGCACCCGAAGAGCACGCTGAGACGGGCGTGTAGACCCCGGCCCGTGCACCATATTCGATACTGATCAGCGCCGCCGCCGCATTGGGCATGAGCATCGGGACCGTGCGTGGCGAGACGCGCCGAACCCCGGCCGCCTCCAGTACGTCATCTTCCTTCAACAGCGTCCGTACGCCCCCGATGCCCGTACCGATCACCGATGCAAGCCGGTCCGGGTCCACCTCCGGCGTGCCTGCATCTGCCCAGGCCTCGCCCGCTGCGGCGAAGGCCGCCTGCTGTGAGCGGTCGAGCCGCCTGGCCTGCACCGGCAGCAGCAACTCGGCGGGGTCGATCGCCATCGTGCCCGCGGCGGTATCGGGAAGGCCGACGTCGTTGTGGCCTTGCAGGACGCCGCCGCGGATACCGGACTCGCCGGCAAGCAGGGCGTCCCACGTAGACGCCACGTTTGCGCCGAGTGGCGTGATCGCGCCGAGTCCGGTCACGACGACTTCAGTCCAGGGCATGCCCTTCAACCTTTCTTGTATGCGATACAAGCGAACGCCATTGTTGTATCACATACAATTTGGGCATGGAGAAGAAGCGAACCGAAGCTCGATCAGCCGGCGTCTCGTCGCGCGACCGCGGTCGCGCGACGAGACGCCGGCTGATCGAGGCAACTGCACGGCTCTGCACGGAACGGCCCGGTGCCGAGGTGAGCGTTGCCGAGATCGCGGAAGCGGCAGGCGTCTTCCCCAATCAGGTCACCTACTACTTCGGCTCCAAGGACTTGCTGCTCGTGCACGCCGCCTTTGTCGGCTTGCTGCACGACGCCCGACGGATTGAGCGCATCGGTCGCCAAGCCCCCGACGCGGCGACCTTTCGGCGCAACATCGCCCGCGCCGTACTGGCCATGCCCTCACTCCCGTCAGTCGCGCGAGCACTCGCCGCCGGGATCTCTAGGCCCGAACTCGCCCCCGTGGTCGACCAGCACCTCCAGTTGCTGTTCCGGCAATCCGAGCGCTTCGTGAGCCAACTCATCGACGGTCGGGGCTGGAGGGCCCGTCGACCGCTCGACGTAGAGACCAGGACGTTCTGGAGCACCGCGCTCGGCGCAGTGCTGCTCGTCCGCGCCGGGGCACACGGCAACGTCGCCGACCTGGACCTCGCCGGATCATTGACCATCCATGACGACCCCGAGACCGGCTAGCTCGGCCGAACGGGCCGGCGACGACGATGTGCGCGGTTTCCGCGCAACTGCCCGAGGCCACTCAGAGATCATTTGCGGGACAGCCCTTACGAGCTCGTGCACGGTAGGCGGTGAGACGTCGCGAACTTCGGTGCGACCCAGCTTCACATCTGCCATGTCGGGTTCAGGCCCGCGGTCTGCTGGTGGGACAGCAGGCCGGCGATGGCTTGGACGGTGTCGCTCATGTGCTCGCGGCGGCCGAGGTGGCGGGCCAGGGCCCGCCAGTTCTTCAGATGGGCGATGCCGTGCTCGACACGGATACGTCGTGATGAGTGCGCCTTGCGCTGGCGCTCGTGCATCTCTTCGTACCAGTCCGGGGCGTTCTTCTTGAACTTGCGGTGCGGTGGTGTCACCACCCGACCACCGGTCTGGGCGCCCAGTCCCTGGTAGCCGCCATCAGCCAGGATCTCGACTGCAGGCCCGTCGGCCAAGAGGTTGACCAGCCCTAACTGGCGGGCATGGGTGATGTCCGCGCAGCTTGCGGGACGGGCCGGGCTGCACCACAGCACGCGGCCTTCGCCGTCCGTGACCACCATGGACTTGACGGCGTTCTGCTTGTTCTTGCCGGAGATGAACTTGTCGCGGTCCTTGCGTCCGGCAGCGGGCCGACGGACCCGGATCTCGGTGCCGTCGACGATGCCGGTCGCCCCGCTCGCGCCGAGATGGTCGACAACCTCAGCGAGAGACCGCAGCCGCACGTCGGGGCTGACGGTGCAGCCCCGCTCGGCGAGCAGGGGCCGCACCTCACCGATGGCCCGGGTGACGGTGGAACGGTCCGCTCCGAACCAGCAGGCCAGCACATCATGGGTGACCCCGTGACGAAGATGGACCAGCGTGGCCAGCAGCCGGTCGACGAACACCAGCCGGTACTTCGCGCCTGCGCCCACAGCCCTCTGCCGCGGGCGAGCGGCAAGCCTCGCCTGATGACGCTCATGCCACAACGGTCCGATCTCCTCGACGAGTTCAGCAATCACTCCGGCAGTCAGCCCCGTGATCCGCCGATTGCCGATGATCACCGCGCGCGTCGAGTTCCCCACCACCCGACCATGATCAACCATCCAGGCTCGACGTCTCACCGCCTACCGTGCACGAGCTCGTTAGGCCCTGTCTCTTTGGAGCTCTGACGCCTTGGAAGAGGGCCGATTACTCTGTCGTGATGGCCAAGAGGATTGAGTCGGAGCTGGTGGTTGACCTGCGGGGTAGGCCGATCGAGACGCTCGATGACTTCTGGGACGCCGTGGCTGAGCCTTGCGGACTGCCGGAGTGGTTCGGCCGGAACACGGAAGCCTGGCGGGACACCATCCAGACGCGGGGCATCTCCGAGGTCATCGATAGCTATGACGTGGTGGTCGTGCACGTGGACAAGCGAGGAGTCTTCGCTGCCCGGAACCGTGAGGCCCGAGCCCTGCGAGGCGCCTTTTCGGGGAAGCATTCGCGCCTGGTCGTGCACGAGCTGCTCTGATCACCGCGTCGAGCGAGACCAGATCAGGATGGCTGCCAAGTGCAAAGCAGCCTCGTAGGCCAGGGCGAGGTTGTCCGTGCGCATCGCCAGACCACGCCATTGCTTCAAGCGGTTGATGCACCGTTCGACGGTGTTGCGCTGCGTGTATGCCTCCGCATCGAAACCTGGCGGGCGACCTCCGGCTCGCCCTCTGCGCAGGCGGTGTCCGACCTGGTCGGCAGGCTGCGGGATGACGGCGCGAATGCCCCCCCGCCGTCGGAGATGGTCGCGGATCGCGCGGGAAGAGTACGCGCGGTCCGCGAGGACGGTCTCCGGCCGAGTCCGGGGCCTGCCGAGTCCGCGTCGGGGGATGCGGATCCTGGCCATGACGGCCTCGAATGCGGGAGCATTGTCCGCCTGGCCGGCGGTGACGTAGAAGGCCAACGGCCGTGCCCGGTTGTCGCTGGCCAGATGTACTTTCGTACTCAGGCCGCCACGAGAACGTCCGAGTGCGTGATCGTCGGGTTCTGATCGTCGCGCAGCCCCTTTTGCACAGCCCCAGCCGCGTGCTGATGGGGCCGGCAGATGCACCCAGCTCCACGAGCGTCTCGACGCTGCGGCCACCGTGATCGCGGCCCTCCACCACGACAACGAGGCTCTGCGCGAGCACCTGTCCTCGCGCACAGCTGTGACCTCACTCAACGGGCTGTGGCGGGAATGAACGGACGAGGAGTCAGACGTCGTCGCCAGTCCTGGCTGAGCAGAGTCTGACCCGGTGACGCTGAAGGTCGACCTCGGAGACCCGCACGGTGATCAGTTCACCTTCGCGAACGAGCAGGTCAGGGCTCTCAACAGGCTCCTCGGTCAGGTCCGACAGGTGCAGGAAGCCCTCCACGCTGTCAGCGAGTTGCACGAAGATACCGAACGGGATGATCTTCGTGATCGGACCGCAAATAACCTGGTCAACGTGATCGGCGAATCGAAGGAGCGGGTCTTCCTGCAGGGCCTTCAAGGACACGGTGACCTGTCCCCGGCGCGTCTCGGACGTGATCACCTCCCCGGTGACGCGCTGCCCGACCTCGACGGCCTCGGAGGCGTGGTTGATTCGCGACCACGTCAGGTCGACGACGCGGATGAACCCAGTGCAGAGTCCATCAGGCTCGCCATCCATATGGACGAAGACCCCGAAGTTGTGGACCGCCGACACGGTTCCGGTCAGGATTTGCCCCGGCCGAATGCCGAGCAGGAAGGCTCTCAGTTCGGGGTTCTCGCACGCCCTTGCGGACAGATGCAGCTCTCCACGCCAACGTCCGATCACCTCGGCCTCGATCTCCTGGCCCACCCTGAAGATTTCCGAGGGATGCTCGACACGACGCATCGACAACTCTTGTCGATCGATTCGCCCGACCTCGTCCTCAAAGGTCACGAGGGCATCAGAGCCGTCGAAGCCGACGATGACCGCCTTCTCTACCGGGCCCGGTTGCAGTCGATTGATCAAGGCTTGTAGACGGGGATCGGAGGTGGACTCAGACATGGACGGAGCCTAACGAGCTCGTTAGAACTCCTAACGGAATGACACTTTGGGGTCGGCTCCTCGTCGTGGGATGCCGTCGGGCAGCATGGGGCGATGGACTTGGAACAGCCGTTGCCTCGCGAGCTGAAGGCTGTCGATTCGGCCTCGCTGTTCAGGCTGGAGGAGCGGGCGTGTGACCTCGGCCTGAGTCAACGGTTGGACCCGGCGTGGGTGCGCGCGAATGCGGCGCCTGACGGCACCCACTATCTGTGGCCGGCCCTGTGGCACACCTTGTCCCACCGCCCGGACGTACCACGTCACGTGCGGTGGGAACTGCTGATCACTCTGCGTACGGGAGACCGTGTGCTGAGCCTGCTGGATGTGATCCCCGACGACTTCGCCCCGCTGCCGAAAGTGACCTCACGCGAAGAGGGCATGCAGGTCAGGCGGCTCCTTGACCGTGCTCCTTCGGTGCGGGAATGGCTACTGCGGGAGGGCGAGGGCCCGGGCCGCCTGTGACAGGCGTCGCCAGCAGATGAGTGCGCACCCGAGAGTGAGGAAGGCTTCGTGGATGTCGTCGCGGATCTCCCAGCGGATCCGCAGGCGGCGGAACCAGTGCAGGTGGGCGAAGGCGCGCTCGACGACCCAGCGTTGGGTTCCGAGTCCGGAGCCGTGCTCGGTGCCGCGTCGTGCGATCAGTGGCTTCACACCGAGCGCGCGGACGAGGCGACGGTATTTGTCGTGGTCGTAGCCGCGGTCACCGAGCACGACGTCGGGGCAGTGTCGAGGTCTGCCGCGCTGACCCCGTACGTGCGGCACTGCCTGGAGCAGTGGAATGAGCTGGGTGACGTCGTTGCGGTTGCCGCCGGTCAGGGTGACGGCGAGCGGGATGCCAGTGGCGTCCGTGATCAGGTGGTGCTTGCTGCCCGTCCTGCCCCGGTCAACAGGGCTTCGTCCCGTCTTGGAGCCCCCTTTAACGCCCGGATGTGGGAGCCGTCCACGGCCGCCCGCGAGAAGTCCAGGGCGTCCGCGCTCCGGAGTTTGGCCAAGAGTGCTTCATGGAGCCGGGGCCACACGCCGGCCTCGGTCCACTCGGCCAGGCGGCGCCAGCACGTCATGCCCGAACCGAAGCCGAGCTCCTGCGGCGGGTGTTCCCAGGCGATCCCGGTGTGCAGCACGAACAAGATGCCCTGAAACACCTGCCGGTCCGGATGCCGCTTCCGCCCCGGATGCCGGTACCGACGCTCAACCATCGGCAGCAGCGGCTCGATCACCGCCCACAGCTCGTCATCGACATCCCACGGCTTCCGCCGAGCCACTGCGCACCCCCAGATCAACAGCCTTGGAGTGATCCAACCACCTTGAAGATCATTTCGTTAGGAGTTCTAAGCGGATTGCCGGTGCCCAAGCATGTTTGCGGCTATCCAAGCGGAGACCTCGTCCACGAGATCTCATCGATAGAGTCCAAATAATCGAGGCGTCCAGCGCTGAGCGCGCCTACCTGCACCTCGCTGTACCCGTCACGGTTCCCCCACGGCGCTTCATCCTCCATCGCTGGCCCGATGTCAGCGATCAGATCTTTGCCGAGGAAGATCTGGTGCCCTGGGCGAGGCCAATGCCAGCCGCCGAAGTTGACCCGTTGGAGGGGGGATACGACATCTGGGATCAGCGAGTTGGGTACGGAGGTGCTTGAGCGCCGATGCGGGGCACTGTAGGCGGCGTCGTGCACCGCGTTGTGGACCAAAAATTCTTCAAAACCTTCCGAAGACTTCACCCATGACCCGTCAGATTGCCCCTCCAGTACAACTGTTGGCTCGGCGATATCGAAAGCCCACGCTTGGTCGCCGAAATCTTGCATGAAAATGCAGACTCCGCCTTCGGATTGAATCTGCTCCGGCGGCAGTATTTCTTTCAGCGTGATCAAGTGATCCTGCCACTGTGAAGCAAGCGCATACCATTCCGCGAGGGCCGGTGGAAGCCAGGCGTGCTCCGGCAACGCGGGGCCGGCAGGAAGCGTGGGTGCACCGTGCCACTGCTCAAGAAGAACGCGCAGGTTCACATCAATCGACTCAATCACCGGGAGAACTTTACGCAGTGGCGGTGGCCGTCTGGGAAGTTGCCGTGCGAGGCTGCCGGCATGACGCTTTGTGATAGGCGAAGAGCATTTGCGGCTTCTCCCCACGGATACGGGCAACAGCCGGGTACTGTCTCGCCGACGACTCGCACGGCGGCGCGTGCGTACTCGGCGGCGGCCTCCTGGTGATCGCCGAGCGTTTCGAGGACCTTCGTCGCCCGCTAGTGCAGCGAGCCGACCGGTGGTCCCCAGGTCAGTGCCCAGAACGGAACCTCGTCCCCGCGGCGTGCGCCGTCGGCGAGCAGTTGGTGGGCCTGCCGGGTCTGGGCGATCGCTGCCATGGGTTGCCTGGTCCCGGCGAGCGTGTGGGCGTGCACGCTTCGCAACAAGCCTTGGTCTGGGCGCCGACGTGGCCATTGGCCCGGTTCAGTCCGGTCTCGGCCAGGCTTTGGCTGTGCTCGGGCCGGTGCAGTTCCAGTCTCTTCATCGCCATGGTCCGCATGACGGACCCGTTGTGCTCGCGCACCCCGGACTTGATGGCCGGGGCGTAGGACTGCGGGTAGTAGCCGCGGTGCGAGGGACCGGGTCGCCTGCGTCCTACGCCTTTCAACGGGAGAGGAGCACGCCCCGGCTGGCTGCCGACAGCGTCTGGGCGCGGACCTCGCCGGTGCGGAATCGGCCCCGGCACAGCCGGGCGACACCGCCGCGCAGGTAGGCGATCAGGGCGGTGCGGCCGTGCTGCCCGCCGTGGCGTTCGTCCATCCAGGAGACCGCCGCCACGTTAAAGGTGGCTACGGTGACGCGGGTGAGTGTGGGAACGAATGAGACGCGGCTCGTGGTGGTGCGCGGCAACTCGGCGTCGGGCAAGTCGTCTGTGGCGCAAGGGATCCGGGACCGGTTCGGCCGCGGCCTGGCCCTGGTGGGGCAGGACAATCTGCGGCGGACCGTGCTGCGGGAACGGGATGTACCGGGCGGCAAGAACATCGGGTTGATCGACGCGGTGGCCCGCTACGCCCTGGATGCCGGCTATCACGTGGTGGTCGAGGGGATCCTGTACGCGGACCGGTACGGGGACATGCTCGGGCGTCTGGTGGCCGACCACTGCGGCATCTCCCGCTGCTACTACCTCGATGTCGGGCTGGAGGAGACCTTTGAGCGGCATGCCTCGAAAGCCGATGCGGTGTATCTGGCGCAGGTGAACGAGGGGCACCTGCGGGAGTGGTATCGCGAGCGTGATCTGCTGCCCGGCGCTCTGGAGTGCGTGATCGGTGTCGACAGCCCGCTGGAGGAGACGGTCGAGCGCATCATGACCGAGACCGGGCTCAACCGCCTGCCCACCTCGCGGGACTGAAAGCGTGTTTCGTTCTGGCGAAGGTGTTTGGTAAGCCCGTCGAGGATGATGGCTGGGTGTTGGTCAAGGTAGAGGCAGTGCAGCCGGACCGGTCGGGGCCCATATTCGTCCGAGTGGACTCGGCAGTGGGCACTGCTGTGGTGCTCTGGCGGGGGCCCCAGGCGGTGGGGCGAGAGCACCGCGTCGAGTGGACCGTGGATGAGGACATCGTCTGGACGGAGAACGCCCGGCCAAGCACTGCTGGAACGCCTGGACTGTGGCAAGACGGCGACCGCATCGTCTTGCGTGGCCAG
The DNA here is from genome assembly GCF_036967205.1 of Streptomyces sp. Q6. NCBI lineage: Bacteria > Bacillati > Actinomycetota > Actinomycetes > Kitasatosporales > Streptomycetaceae > Streptomyces > Streptomyces citrinus. The sequence goes on along the minus strand of NZ_CP146022.1, from coordinate 859,396 downwards.
CTGCGTCTCGATGAGGACGGAGGGGCGGCCCTGGACGTGGGCGGCTCGGTGATCCTGTTCGATCTTGCCAACCCGCCTCTGCCGGATGGTGTCGATGGGTCGTGGGTCGAGGTCCGCGTGGCACCGGGCAACGTCACGGTCTGGCCCTACGAGGTCTGACTGTCGGTGGGCGGTCAGGTGTCGCGCCAGTTCTGGGTCGACTTGCGGCTGAGTCGACGGCTTATCAAGCCGACCATGGCCATCTTGGTCATGGCTTCTGCGCGGTGGGGGCAGGTATCTGTTTCGGGTGAGGGGGGTTGCAGATCCAGTCTTGGAGACTCTCAGCTGGCGGGGTGGTCCAGGGAAGCGATGAACCGGCGAGCCTCCATCATGGTCATGCCGGTTTCGTCCTGCACCAGCCTGACGGCCTCAACGCTGTTCTCGTCGGACTGCATCAGCCGGACCCGTGTCACGAGGCTGCCGCCTCCGAACTCGGGTGGTACCTGCTCCTGGAGGAAACGTCGGCTTTCCACGGCGTCGCAGAATCCCTTGGCAGTTTCGAAGGAGAAGCCGGTCAACGATCGCAGTTCCTTGATGACTCTGATCTTGGGTGTCTTCGCCAGCAGATCGGCTATGTGGAGCGGCAGCGAGGGGTTCATGCCGTCAATGTAGTCAGGACGTGAGCAGCGCAGACCAGGTGGGCGTCATCGGACTCACAGGCCAGCCTGCGCTCTGCCCCTCGGCTGGTACCCGCGATCGATCACCCTGTTCGGTTTCCTCACCGATGCCCGAGCGTGAAGGTGGCGAGACATCGGCTCTGTGCCCACAGGGGCAACTGCGCGCCTGGGCGCGCGCTCAGAATCGGCGGTACGCGATGGGCGTGGGTGACCGTCGCGCGTATCCCGGGTCCCAGCAACGTTTGTCGCTCAGCGTTGACAACACCGGGAGTTCGCGGGGAACGGTGTTGACAAGTTCCAGCAACACCCGAGGGGTTGCGGTGGGAGCATGGGGATGCTTCATGTTGCTGGGGGCCGCTCATGACGCCGAAGTCGAGGACCGGTCTGTACGCGGCGATCCGCCGTGACCACCGTGCCGGACTGAGCAAGCGCGCGTTGATGCGCAATTACGGGGTCGGCCATCCCACAGTGCAGCAGGCGCTGACGTCCCCGTGACCGCAGCCGCGGAAGTAGCTCCCGCCTCGGCCGACCAGACTCGATCCGTTCAAGTCGCTGGTGGAGAGATGCTGCGGGCGGATTTGAATGCGCCGCGCAAGCAGCGGCGCACCGCGATCTTCGACCGACTGCTGGAAGCGCATCACGCCGACGGCATCTCCTACGGCATGGTCCGCGCCTACGTCGCGGTGCGCCGGGGCGAGATCCGGACCGAGGTGCGACTGGGCGCCCACTGCTCACCTACTGATCTCCTCCCGGGGGTGGGCATCCAGCGCGATGCGGGTCTGCTCCCCAGGCGGTCTGCGCCGGAGAAGCCGTTACGGCTCCTGCGACGTGCTCGTAGTGTGGGGATGCGCGGGGCTGACCGGAGCTTGAGTGACGGGGGACAAGGTGGGGGCGGGAAGACTGCTGTCGTTCACGGACGCCCTGGATCTGCTGGGGGTGGACTCGGCGCGGATCGCGGCCTTGGACCGTGCCCTGGGGGGCGTGCTGAACGTGGCGACAGGCGGGGTGAGCGGCACGGTGCTGGGCATGGTGTCCGAGCGCGGACGGATCGTGGGCCTCGGCCGGGACGCCCTGCGCAACGCGGGGGGCCGGCTGGGCCGGACGCCCCGCCGTGCCGACCGCACCGATGTGTTGCGCGCGGCCCATACGGTCATCGTCCTCGTGGCCTGGTTCCAGGCGCTGGAGGAGGTGGTGCTGCCGTTCTCCCTGGACGACGTGGAACTGACCCGATCCGAACAGCTCCGGCTCGCCGAGGGGCACGACGCCGACTTCGTCGCGTCGCTGCTTGCGACGGGCCTGCCGTACCCGACCCCGCACACCCCGCCCGAGGAAATCTCGGCGGCGCTCCGGTCCCGGTACGAGCAGTACGCGACCCGGTTCATCGCCTTCCTCCAGGGCCTCGCCATGTGGGAAGCGCTGCCCCCTTACCAACAGGCAGCGGCCCACCTGGAGTTGTCCCGGATGACGTCGGCCGCCCAAGCCAAGTACCAGGGCCTCTTCTCCCAACTGTGCGTCACCGCTCCCGAGTTCGCCTTCTGGGTGACGCAGGCCGAGCACCAGTCCACCCGGGCCGCGGTGCGCCGCGCGCTCGACGGGATCGACGCGCTGCTGGCGGCGACGACCCGTGCCCTCGACCGGCCCGTTGACGTGGCCGACCGGCTCTGCCGGGCGCACACCGCGGCCCTGGACCACCCCGTCCTGGACGCCTCCACCACCCCCGAGGGAGTCAGCGTCCCCTCGCTGGGCGCCCTGTACATCGACCCCGACTTCCGGGTCGCGCAGCCCCAGGGGCGCGCGGGCCCGGCCGACGAGACCTGGTGGGAGCGGCACGCCGTACGGGGCGACCTGACGCGGTACCTGGTGGGCGCCCTGACGAACCCGGTGCTGACCGAGGCGCCGCTCCTCGTCCTCGGCCAGCCCGGCGCCGGCAAGTCGGTGCTGACCCGCGTCCTGGCCGCGCGTCTGCCGGGCGCCGGCTTCTTGCCCGTACGGGTGCCACTGCGCGAGGTACGGGCGGACAGCGACCTCCAGGACCAGATCGAACAGGCCATCAGGATCGCCACCGGCGAACGCACCACATGGCCGGACCTGGTCCGAGCCGCCGGTGGCTCGACCCCTGTCTTGCTCCTCGACAGCTTCGACGAACTCCTCCAGACCACCGGAACACACCACCAGGACTACCTGACGCGGGTCGCACGCTTCCAGCGGCGCGAGAGCGAGCAGGGACGCCCGGTCGTGGTGCTCGTGACGAGCCGGACCGCCGTTGCGGACCGGGCCCGCTTCCCCGAGGGCACGGTCGCCCTCCGCCTCGAGCCGTTCCGTCCGGAACAGGTCAGGACATGGCTCGCCATCTGGAACCGGACCAACGCGTCGGCTGCGCGCCCGCTGTCCTGGCAGACCGTCGCCCGGCACACCGAACTCGCCACCCAGCCGCTGCTGTTGACGATGCTTGCGCTGTACGACGCGACGGAGGGCGGTCTGCCCCGTGAGGACGCCGAGCCGCTGGCCGTCACGGAACTTTACGAGCAGCTCCTGTCATCCTTCGCCCGGCGCGAGGTCGGCAAGGCCACCCGCGGTGCCGTCCCCGACGATGTAACGAGCGACCTCGTTGAACGGGAACTGCACCGTCTGTCGCTCGTCGCCTTCGCCACGGTCAACCGGCGGCGGCAATGGGTGTCCGCCGGCGAACTCGACCAGGACTTGACCGCCCTCCCGCACCGACCCGCCGCCGGCCCGACCGGAACTGGTGCCCTGCTGAAGGAGGGGGAAATCGCTCTGGGGCGCTTCTTCTTCGTGCACCGGGCGCGCTCCCAATGGAGAGAGGAGGACCTGGCGACCTATGAGTTCCTGCACGCCACCTTCGGCGAGTACCTGGCGGTGCGGCTCGCCGTGCGATTGCTCCGGGACCTCGCGGCCTCGAACACGCCAGCCCCGGACGACGAAGCGGACGACGACCTTGCCTACGCCCTGCTCTCGTACGCGTCCCTGGCCTCGCGCCAGATGCTGGGATTCGCCCGGGAGCTGCTGGGCCGCATGTCCGACGGGGAACGGCGGCGGCTGGCGGCACGGCTCGTGCAGGTTCTGTACCGACACCGGACCCGCACAGGCGACGAGCACGCCGCGTACTGTCCGCAGCCGCTGCCGACCTCGTCCCGGCACGGCATCTACGGCTCCAACCTGGTCCTCGTGATCGTCGCCCTCTACGACGCGGCGACCGCCGCCGACCTCTTCCCCGACGCTGCCGACGACGCCGCGGCCGACGCATGGCTGCGGCACTGCCTGCTGTGGCGCGCGTCGATGGACGAGGCGCAGTGGACGGACTTCGCCCTGTCGCTGGAGACCCACCACCGCTGGAACGAGGCAGGCCGACGCCGCCTCGAGATCCGGCTGCGTACCCCTGGCCCGCCCCTCGTCCCGGACCCGCTCGACGCTAACTGGCTGTTCGGGCGCGGCCGCGGGCAGGACGGCTGCTGGCAGCGCACGTACTGGGACGAGCTCTGGCACAAGTCGGCGGTGTCGGGTCCGACGTCGGACGGCATCACCCGCCACGCGCTCGACCCGGTCCTCGCGAACCTGGGCGCGGCGCTGACCACGTTCGTCGCCGTCCCCGGGGAGCGCGCCACGTCCCTCGCCCATGATGCGCTGACCCTGATACTGGCCGACACAACGGATCTGCCGCGGGCCGAGCTGGCCGACCGGTACACCCGGGTCATGCGGGGGATCGCGGAGCTGGGTCCGCGGTATGCGCACCTCGACCGGCTGGTGGACCTCCTGGCGACGGCGCGGGACCGTGACCGGCACCGCCTGCCCGCGGAGGTCCGCCGACCACTCGACCAACTGCTGCGCGAGGAAATGCCGTTGATGGCGCGCTCCTCCGACGACACCGTGTCCGCCGACGTCCGGGACCGCCTGCGACGTGTACTCGACCGCCATTACCCCGGCCTCGTGGACACCGCCCGGCGCCGGTTGTCCTAAAGCGTGTTGCACAAGGCCGTGAACTGGGCATATCCGGTGTATGGCTGGGGTGTTGAGGGCTGAACGGGTGTGGGTGGAGACGTTCACGGGGCTGTCGATGGAGCAGTTCGGGCGGCTGCTGAGGGTGGTCCGTGACCGAGGCGGCAACGGCACGCTGCGGGGCCGTCCGTGGTGTCTGCCGCTGGCCGAACGGGTCTTGATCGTGGCCGTGTACTACCGCACCAACCTGACCATGCGGCAGCTCGGGCCGCTGTTCGGGACCTCTTCCTCGACCGTGTGCCGGGTGATCCAGAAGCTCGGCCCGCTGCTCGCGCTGGAGCCGGTGGCCCGTCCGGCCGACGCGGCGGACCGGTTGTGGATCGTGGACGGCACCCTCATCCCGGTCCGCGACCGGCACGTCGGCTCCTCCTCACGCAACTACCGGTTCTCCGCAAACGTGCAGGTCATTGTGGATGCCGACACCCGTCTCGTGATCGCCGCGGCCCGGCCGGTGCCGGGCACCACCGCGGACGCGCACGCCTGGCGGGCCTCCGGCCTGGCCCAGCACTGCCAGGGCGTGACCATGCTGGCCGACGGCGCCTACCTCAACTGCGGGATGGTCACCCCGCACCGCAAACGCCCCCGACGCGAGCTGCTGGCGGGCGAGGAGGCCGACAACGCCGCCCATCGCACGGTGCGGGCCCGGGTGGAGCATGTGATCGGCCGGATGAAGAACTACAAGATCCTCCGCGACTGCCGGCAGCACGGCGACGGCCTTCACCACGCCGTCCAAGCCGTCGCCCAGATGCACAACCTCGCCCTCGCCTCATGACCAGAGGACTGCCCTCACTAACCCTGACCTGCCCGAACACCGCCTTGTGCAACACGCTTTACGAGCTCGTGCACGGTAGGCGGTGAGACGTCGCGAACTTCGGTGCGACCCAGCTTCACATCTGCCATGTCGGGTTCAGGTCCGCGGTCTGCTGGTGGGACAGCAGGCCGGCGATGGCTTGGACGGTGTCGCTCATGTGCTCGCGGCGGCCGAGGTGGCGGGCCAGGGCCCGCCAGTTCTTCAGATGGGCGATGCCGTGCTCGACACGGATACGTCGTGATGAGTGCGCCTTGCGCTGGCGCTCGTGCATCTCTTCGTACCAGTCCGGGGCGTTCTTCTTGAACTTGCGGTGCGGTGGTGTCACCACCCGGCCACCGGTCTGGGCGCCCAGTCCCTGGTAGCCGGCATCAGCCAGGATCTCGACTGCAGGCCCGTCGGCCAAGAGGTTGACCAGCCCTAACTGGCGGGCATGGGTGATGTCCGCGCAGCTTGCGGGACGGGCCGGGCTGCACCACAGCACGCGGCCTTCGCCGTCCGTGACCACCATGGACTTGACGGCGTTCTGCTTGTTCTTGCCGGAGATGAACTTGTCGCGGTCCTTGCGTCCGGCAGCGGGCCGGCGGACCCGGATCTCGGTGCCGTCGACGATGCCGGTCGCCCCGCTCGCGCCGAGATGGTCGACAACCTCAGCGAGAGACCGCAGCCGCACGTCGGGGCTGACGGTGCAGCCCCGCTCGGCGAGCAGGGGCCGCACCTCACCGATGGCCCGGGTGACGGTGGAACGGTCCGCTCCGAACCAGCAGGCCAGCACATCATGGGTGACCCCGTGACGAAGATGGACCAGCGTGGCCAGCAGCCGGTCGACGAACACCAGCCGGTACTTCGCGCCTGCGCCCACAGCCCTCTGCCGCGGGCGAGCGGCAAGCCTCGCCTGATGACGCTCATGCCACAACGGTCCGATCTCCTCGACGAGTTCAGCAATCACTCCGGCAGTCAGCCCCGTGATCCGCCGATTGCCGATGATCACCGCGCGCGTCGAGTTCCCCACCACCCGACCATGATCAACCATCCAGGCTCGACGTCTCACCGCCTACCGTGCACGAGCTCGTTAGGGCCTGTCTTCAAAGTAGCGGTGCGGGATGATGGGTCTTGTGAGTCGCCGCTATGAACTGACCGATGAGGAATGGGAGTTGTTACGCCCGTTCCTACCGGCGGCATCGTTCGGTCGCCCGCGGGCGGACGACCGGACGATGTTGAACGGGATCGTATGGAAGATCCGTGCGGGCGCCGCCTGGCGGGATGTGCCAGCCCGGTACGGGCCGTGGCAGTCGTTGTACACACGTTTCCGCAGGTGGGCCCTGGACGGCACGTTCACCCGCATGCTTGCCGCGGTCCAGGCCGACCGCGACGCGAACGCGGACGTGGACTGGCTGGTGGCCGTCGACTCCACTGTGGTCCGTGCCCATCAACACGCGGCCGGCGCGAAAAGGGGGGCAGGTCGAGGGACGAACCGGCAGATCACGCCCTCGGTCGATCCCGAGGTGGACTGACCACCAAGATCCATCTTGCCTGTGACGGCCGCGGCCGCCCGCTCTCGTTCACTCTCACTGGCGGTAACCGCAATGACTGCACCCAGTTCGAACAGGTCATGGCGGGTATTCGCGTCGCTCGACTCGGCCCCGGTCGCCCCCGCACTCGCCCCGACCGGGTGGTCGCGGACAAGGGCTACTCGTCCCGGGCCATCCGCACCCATCTGCGCCGACGCGGCATCAAGGCCACCATTCCCGAACGGGTCGACCAACTCGCCGGGCGAGCACGACGCCGTGAACGGCGATGCGGCTTCGACAAGGCTGCCTACCGGCGCCGCAACGTCGTCGAGCGCTGCTTCAACCGCCTCAAGCAATGGCGCGGCATCGCCACCCGATACGACAAGACCGCGACCTCCTTCGAAGCCGCGGTCACCCTCGCATCAACGCTCCTCTGGCTCCACCCACTTTGAAGACACGCCCTAGGCCCGGATGCGGCGGCCACGGAATGACCGGATGACTCTGCTTATCCGGCCGTTTGCCTGGTCGCGTGCGCGACAAATGACGTAGGAGTGGCGTCCATCAGATGAGGGGGACAGATACGGGAGTCCGGCCGGCGATGAGGTCAGGGAGGGGTCTCCTTTGGCGTGCGGCCAAACTCCGGGAAGTGCCGGACATAACGTCACGCGGCAGCGTGACTCGTGCCGCCCTGCCAGGGTGGGCGGGGGTCCGAGTGCTTTCGGATTCATTCCAACGGGTGCAACTGGCCGAGTCGTTCAGCCATGGCACTCTTGTGTTCGGCAGTTCGTAGGACGGCTGGAAGCGGCGCGGCATGAAGCAACCTCACGGCGAGTCGGTACTCTCCCGGGCGACGCGCATCCTGGAGGCGTTCACCCAGGATGCTCCCGCACTGGCCGTCTCTGAGATCGCCCGTCGCACCGGGCTGCACGTGGCGACAGCCTCACGGCTCGTGACCGAACTGGTGGCCCACGGCTTCCTGAGCCGGGACGACGACCGCAAGGTGCGGATTGGGGTCCGCCTGTGGGAACTGGCGACCCGTGCGTCCCCCGCGCTGTCCCTGCGCGACGCGGCCATGCCCTTCATGGAAGGGGTCCACGACGTGGTCGGTCACCATGTGCAGCTGGGTGTCCTCGACGGCGATGATGTGCTCTTCCTGGAGCGGCTCTCCGCGCCGGGAGCAGTGGTCAACTACACCCGCATCGCCGGACGGCTGCCTCTGCACGCCTCCTCCAGCGGCCTGGTGTTCCTCGCCCATGGCTCCGCCGAACTGAGAGAGCGCATCCTCGTCGGCCCCTGTACCGCCTACACCTCCCGCACCCCGGTCTCGCCCTCGCGGCTGCGCGCCCTGCTCGCCGAGATACGGCAACAGGGATACGCCTATTGCCCGGGCTATGTGCACGAGGATGCCCTGGGTATCGCCGCCCCAGTCCGCGGCGACGACGGCTCGGTGGCCGCCGCGCTGGCGGTCATCGTGCCCAACGACGAACACGCCCACGTCGTCGTCCCCGTGGTACGTACCGCGGCTCTCGGCATCTCCAGGGCCCTCGCCGTGCGCGGCTCGACGGGACATGTGTGACGGGGACGCGACAGCCGTATGGCATTCCCGAGAAATTTCTCTCTCGCTGAGTGAGAATCGCGTCGCGGTGTGACTGCGGCCACGCGCATCCTTCCTGCATTCCGATGACGGGAGGCGACAACGTGGTCGTACGCACCCTGACCCCAGCGGGCCCTCAACACAGCACGTCCACCATGATGTTGGAGGTCCGCAGCAAAGACGCCGTCGCCGATGGCGTCGTGTCCCTGACTCTTTCCCGCCCGGACGGCGGACGGCTGCCGGACTGGACGCCCGGCTCACACATCGACCTGATCCTGCCGGACGGGACAACCCGGCAGTACTCGCTGTGTGGCGATCGCTGGGACGCCCACAGCTACCGGATCGCCGTGCTGCGCGAACCGGCGGGACGAGGCGGGTCGGCGTACGTGCACGACCGGCTCGCCCTAGGGAGCCCGGTCGGGGCCGGGGCCCCGCGCAACAACTTCCCGCTGGTTCCGGCCGAGCGGTACCTGTTCATCGCCGGCGGAATCGGCATCACTCCGCTGCTGCCGATGATTCGGCAGGCCGAACTGATGCGCGTGGAATGGCAGTTGCTTTACGGAGGCCGAACCCGCGCGTCCATGGCCTTCCGTGACGAGATGTCCGGCGCCTACGGCGACCGCGTGCGTCTCGTGCCGCAGGACGAGTGCGGGCTGCTGGATCTCGCGACCTGGCTGGCCGAACCCGCCTCGGGAACCAAGGTGTACTGCTGCGGGCCGCCGCCGCTGCTGAACGCCGTGGAGCAGGCATGTACTGCCTGGCCGCCCCACTGTCTGCGCACCGAGCGCTTCGCGGCGGCGAAGCAGACGGAGCCCGTACGGAGCACGCCCTTCGAGGTGGAACTGCGCCGGACCGGCAGCACCGTGACCGTCGAACCCGGCGTCTCGGTCCTCCATGCCGTCCGCCGTGCCGGAGTCGATCTCCTGTCCTCCTGCGAGCAGGGCACCTGCGGAACCTGCCTGACCCCCGTCCTGGAAGGAGTGCCCGACCACCGGGACGCCCTTCTGGCCGAACACGAACGCGCGGCCAACGACTGCATGTTCCCCTGCGTCTCCCGCTCCTGCGGTGACCGCATCGTCCTGGACATCTGAGCCGCCGAGACCTGCTACGCCGTGTACTGGGAGCCGCCGCATGAACGAAACGTCGCACATTGCTGTCACGACCCCCACCAGTGACGCCGACCCGTTCGCCCCGGAAAACCTTGAACATCCGGAACCCCTGCACCAGGCGCTGCGCGCAGCAGGCCCGGTCGTCCACCTCACCCGTTACGACGTCCACGCCCTGGCCCGCTACGAAGAGGTGCACGCTGCGCTCGTCGACTGGCAGACCTTCCAGTCCGCCGCCGGCGTGGGCCTCGCCAACTTCCGCCACGAAAAGCCGTGGCGCCCCCCGAGCCTGCTCCTCGAGGCCGACCCGCCGCACCACGACGCCCCACGGCGCGTCCTGCGCGAGCTTCTCGCCCCGCCCGCCCTGCGTCGGCTGCGGCAGAGCTGGCAGACGACGGCCGACGAACTCGTTGACACCGTACTGACCGGCGACGGCACCCGCTTCGACGCCTTCGAGGAGTTGGCCAAAGCCTTTCCGCTGCGTGTTTTCCCCGACGCCGTCGGCCTGGGAACCGACGGGCGCGACAACCTCCTGCCCTACGGCAACATGGCCTTCAACGCCTTCGGCCCCCGCAACGAACTGGTCGAGGCCGACGCGCCCCGCACGGCCGAGCTGTCGACCTGGGTGGGCGGCCAGTGCACACGCGAGGCGCTCGGCGAGCAGGGGTTCGGCGCGGCCATCTGGGCCGCGGCCGACCGGGGCGACCTCACCCCCGAGCAAGCACCGCTCGTGGTGCGCTCGCTGCTCACCGCCGGCGTAGACACCACCGTCCACGGACTCGCGGCCACCCTCTACGCCTTCGCCACCCACCCCGGCGAGTGGCAGCGGCTGCGTGAGCGGCTGGAGCTGGCGCGGGTCGCGTTCGACGAGGCAGTGCGCTGGCAGTCGCCGGTGCAGACCTTCTTCCGTACCGCCACCACCGACGTCTCGGTGGCCGGCACGGTGATTCCCGAGGGCAGCAAGATTCTCATGTTCCTCGGCGCCGCCAACCGAGATCCCGCCCGCTGGAACAACCCCGATCGCTTCGACCTCACCCGCGATTCCTCGGGCCACGTCGGCTTCGGCATGGGCATCCACCAGTGCGTCGGCCAGCATGTCGCCCGCCTCGAGGCCGAGGCACTGCTGACCGCCCTGGCCCGCCGCATCGAGCACATCGAGCTCGCGGGCGAACCCCGGCGCCACCTCAACAACACACTCCGCTCCTGGGCAGCTCTCCCGGTACGCGTCCGCCCGACCCGGTGACCCCGCGCACCGCCCTCCGCCTTCAGCAGTCGTATCAGGACCGAGAGGATCAGCCATGCCCCAGCACGTACGCGGCGTCGTCGCACATTCCAAGGGCGAACCCGTGCGCGTCGAGACGATCGTCGTGCCCGATCCCGGACCAGGAGAGGTGGTGGTCTCCGTACAGGCCTGCGGGGTCTGTCACACCGACCTGCACTACCGGCAGGGCGGCATCAACGACGACTTCCCCTTCCTCCTCGGCCACGAGGCGGCCGGAATCGTGGAGTCGGTCGGTGCGGGTGTGAGCGAGGTCGCGCCCGGCGACTTTGTCATCCTCAACTGGCGTGCTGTTTGCGGCCGGTGCCGGGCCTGCCGACGCGGACGCCCGCAGTACTGCTTCGACACCCACAACGCCAAACAGAAGATGACCCTCCTGGACGGGGCCGAACTCTCGCCCGCCCTGGGAATAGGCGCGTTTGCAGAGAAGACGCTGGTGGCGGCAGGGCAGTGCACCAAAGTGGATCCTGCGGCCTCGCCTGCCGCCGCAGGGCTGCTCGGGTGCGGTGTGATGGCCGGTATCGGCGCGGCGATCAACACCGGCGGCGTCGGCCGCGGTGACACCGTGGCGGTCATCGGCTGCGGCGGTGTCGGTGACGCGGCCGTCGCCGGCTCCCGTCTCGCGGGCGCGGCGACAATCATCGCCATCGACCTCGACGAGCGGAAACTCGCGACGGCCCGCACCCTGGGCGCTACCCACACCGTGAACGCCAAGGAGACCGATCCGGTAGAAGCAGTAAGGGAGTTGACGGGCGGTCACGGCGCTGACGTCGTCATCGAGGCCGTCGGCCGCCCAGAGACCTACCGGCAGGCGTTCTACGCCCGCGACTTGGCGGGAACCGTCGTCCTTGTCGGTGTCCCGACGCCCGAGATGAAGCTGGAACTGCCGCTCCTGGACGTCTTCGGTCGCGGCGGTGCGCTCAAGTCGAGCTGGTACGGCGACTGCCTGCCCTCCCGCGACTTCCCCATGCTTGTCGACCTCTATCTCCAGGGCCGACTGGACCTGAACGCGTTCGTGACTGAGACGATCTCGCTCGACGACATTGAAGCCGCCTTCGCCCGCATGGACCAAGGCGATGTGCTGCGCTCGGTGGTGATCCTCTGATGCCCGGCGCACGTATCGAACGCGTCGTCACATCAGGGACGTTCAGCCTGGACGGCGATACCTGGGACGTCGAGAACAACGTCTGGATCGTCGGCGACGACCACGAGGTCGTCGTCATCGACGCCGCCCACGACGCTCGCGCCATCAGGGCCACTGTGGGATCCCGGGTGGTGGCGGCCATCGTCTCTACACACGCCCACGACGACCACATCAACGCAGCTCCCAAGCTGGCCGAAGAAACCGACGCCCGGATCCTCCTGCACCTCGACGACCGGTTGCTGTGGAAACACACCCATCCCGGCCGTGATCCGAACGGCTATGTTTCCGACGATCAGCGCATCGAGGTCGCCGGGACCGAACTGCGCGTACTGCACACGCCGGGACACACCCCTGGGGCCGTCTGTCTCTACGCGCCCGCACTCGGCACTGTCTTCACGGGCGACACCCTTTTCGCCGGTGGCCCTGGGGCTACCGGACGGTCCTATTCACATTTCCCCACCATCATCCGCTCGATCCGGGACCGGCTCCTCGTCCTGCCCGCTACTACGCAGGTGCACCCAGGGCATGGGGAGAGCACCACCATTGGTGCTGAAGCCCCATATTTGGCGGATTGGATCGCCCGCGGACATTAGCGAGCTTGTGCGTGGTTGGTGTCCAGGCGTGGCGAAGGAGAGCTCTGTACACCTCGTACTGTTGCGCCAGGCCCATCCTTCGGGAGGTGCCTCTCAGTGGGTGTTCTGTGGGCTTTCGCCGGGTGTCAGTCCGGGGGCGGGGTTGGCTGCGGTAGCTGGAAGAGGCCGGGCTCGGGTTCGGTGAGGATGCCGCGGCTGACCAGGCGTTTCAGTTTGGCGCGGGTGCCTTCGACGTGCCGGGGCTCGGTGCCGGTGTCCAGGGCGAGGCAGACGTCCTTGGGGTGCAGTCCGTCCGCGGTGTTCTCGAAGAGGGCGAGGATCTGGCGGTAGGCCGAGGGCAGCGGGGCGAGGCCGCCGGGAAGGTCCGGGCCGATCTCCAGGATGGTTTCCCGGGTGATCTTCAGTCGCTCCAGAGCCTGTTCGGCGGCCGTGAGTTGGGCGGTGAGCTCGGCGATCTGGGTGCGGAGCCGGTTCGCGAGGTCACGGCCGGCGGCCTCGCGTATCTCGATCTGTTCCAGGAACTCCTGCATGCTCAACTCCCACACGATCATGCCGGTCCGGGCCGGCGGGCCGGTGGCGGGTCCCGCCAGGTGGGAGTGGTGGTGGCGGTGAGCCGGTGGGTCATGACGTCGGTCATCGACCAGCGGATCCAGGACGCCGAACTGGCGGGCAGGGTCTCGTAGTCGCGGGCCAGGCGGCGGTGCAGCATGAGGGTGCCGAAGGTCTGCTCGGCGATCCACCGTTTCGGGGCCGGGGCGAACCCCTTGGTCTGCGGATCCCGGGACACCACCTCGACGTCGATGCCCAGTGACCGGCCGTGCTCGATGACGGCGTTCTTGAACCCGGCATCGACCCAGCTCTTCACCACGCCGGGGTTGTCGGCGGCCACCTTGTCCAGCAGCGTGATCCCGATGGCGTTGTCGTGCACGCTCGCGGCGACCACGATCACCGCGATGAGCAGACCGAGCACATCGGTGGCGATGCCCCGCTTGCGGCCCCGGCTCTTCTTGCCCGGATCCAGGCCGGTCGTCTCCTTCGGGGCGTTGAGCGAGACGTGCACGGTCTGGGAGTCCATCACGACCGCGGACGGGTCCTCGCGCCGGCCTTTCGACTCGCGGACCTGCCAGCGCAGCAGGTCGTGGATGGTCTGGTCGGTGCCGTCGTCGCGCCACAGCCCGAAGTAGTAGTAGACCGCGGTGTAGGGCGGAAGGTCGTGCGGCAGATAGCGCCACTGGCAGCCGACCCGGGCCTGGTACAGGATCGCGTTGACGATCTCCCGCATCTCGTACCGGCCCTCATGGCCGCTGACCGAACGGTGCTGCCCCTTCCAGGCCGTGATGACCGGCCGGATCAACTCCCATGCCTCGTCCGACAGATCGCTCGGGTACGGCTGCCGATCAGCCACGTCTCCAGCACACCGCAGAAGCGGCCAACCGCAACCCCTCAAACCGGACAACCGGCCACGACGACTCGCAGAACACCCACTCAGATGCTCATTGGGACAAGCAGCCCCTACAAGTTGACCGAACTGGAATACCTCACGGGCGTTCGTAGAACGGCGAGGTCGGCGCATTGAGCATCTGATCCCTGGCTGCAGACGCCAGGTGCGGGCCACGCTAGGCCGTGTCGTCAATGTGATCATGGTCAGGTGACGCGTCGCCATGAACTGACGGATGCCGAGTGGGACTTCGTGCAGCCGTTGCTACCCCGGAAGTCGATGGGTCGCCCTCGGCTCGATGACCGGAGGATGCTCAACGGGATCATGTGGAAGTTCCGGGCGGGAGTGGCCTGGCGAGATGTACCCGAGCGGTACGGGTCCTGGGCCAGCCTGCACACCCGCTTCCGCCGCTGGGCGGCGGACGGCACGTTCGACCGGATGCTGAAAAACGCGCAGGCCCGAGCAGATGCTGCCGGGAACATCGACTGGCTGGTGTCGGTCGACTCCAGCATCGTCCGGGCCCACCAGCATGCCGCCGGGGCCCGAAAAGGGGGCATCGCAGCCCAGCGCTGGGCCGTTCCCGAGGCGGGTTGACCAGCAAGATTCATCTGGCCTGTGACGGCCTCGGCCGCCCACTCGCCCTGGTCGTCACTGGCGGCAACACCAACGACTGCACCCAGTTCACCGCCGTGATGGAGGCGATACGTGTGCCACGGCTCGGGCCCGGACGGCCGCGTGTCCGGGCCGATCACGTCTTGGGCGACAAAGGCTACAGCTCCAAGGCCATCCGAGCCTGGCTCCGACGGTGCGGCATCGGACACACCATCCCTGAACGCGCCGACTAGGCCCGAAACCGCCACCGACGCGGCAGCCGAGGAGGCCGCCCGCCCGCTTTCGACAAGCAGGTCTACAAGCGACGCAACGTCGTGGAACGGTGCTTCAATCGCCTGAAGCAGTGGCGCGGGATCGCCACCCGATACGACAAGACCGCCCAGTCCTACGAAGCAGCAGTCACCCTCGCCTCACTCCTGATGTGGGTGTGAAACGAAGGGCAATCCCTAAAAAGGTGGCTCCAGGGAGTACCCGTTCTCGCCAAGAGGGACGGACTTGGGCTTCGGTTCGGCAGCGCGCTGTTCCGCCACTGTGGGGTGGATGGCGATCGCCTCATCCGCGCGCCCTTGCAGGACTAGGACCTCGCACAGTTCCTCGCGTGCCTTAATCGTGCCCAGGGCCCGCAGTTCATCGGCGGCGGCGTCAAGACGGCCGGCCCGCCTGAGGAGGTCGGCCTTGACGATACGGGGATCGGTCCAGGGACGGTCAAGACCAGCCACGGTGATCGCCTCGTCGACGCGGCCGAGGCCGGCCAGGGCCCAGGCCCGCCACCAGTGCTGGAACTCCTCGTGACCGTGGTGGGGCACAACCCTTGGGTGCTCGACCAGATAGAGCAGTTCCTCGGGGCGGTCGAGAAGCGGGTGAACGAGTGGTGCCAGGAGGTTGGAGCAGTCGTACCAGCCGAAGCCGGGGTCCGCGACGACGATCGCGTCGTCCCACCGGCCTTCTGCCAGCAACATCGAGGAAAGCCATGCCCGGTACCCGACCCAGTCGTCGGCGGCGATAGCGTCTCTCATCACGCCCTCGGCCTCCTCGACCCGGCCGTCGCTGCGCAGAGCACCCGCATAGACGTCCAAGACGGTGCGCGCGTCCTGGCCGCCACCCAGTTCGCGCAACTCATCGAGCCGCCCGTGACGTGCCAGCAGTTCGGCATAGGTGATGAGGGTGTTCTGAGCGAGGAAGCGGCGCCCGGCGATGTCCTGGCCGAGGATCCGGATTGCCTCATCAGCACGGCCCGCCCGCTCCAGCACACGAGCCTGCAACTTCTGGGCGTCGGAGAAGGCGTAGTCCCGGTGTGCTTCGCCGCGGGCCTGACGTGCATGGTCTGCGAGCGGGGCGATCAGCTCCAGCACCCGCTCGTCACGGCCCTGCCCATCGGTGATATCCACTAGAACGGACAGGAGCCACGACTTGTCGAGGTGCGGGGCGAGCAGTTCGATGGCCTCGTCGATTCGCCCTGCCTTGCCGAGCACCTCAGCAAGATCACGACACTCGGTCGTGGAGGCCCGGTCGGCTTCCTCCGGGCGTACCAGATCCAAAGCCTCCTTCGTCCTGCCTGCCCGGAGCAGGATCTCGGCCTTCGCATAGAAGGCGGCCCGCCACCCCGTCACGACGAACGGCTCCATCACAGATAGCGCGCGCCCAAAGTCCCCCGCCTGGCACAACTCCTCTACCGCCCCCTCGGCACAAAACCACTCGCCACGATCCACTGCCACCTGGGCAACCAGATTCAGGCGACCGTGCGCCAACAGGAGACGCACCGTTCTCGGGGATAGACCGCGATAGTTGCTCGCCTGCCACGCAAGATCGTCCATATCCATGGTCGGAAGCGTAGAAGCACCCACCGACATGTCACCGAGGCACCGCCCGATCGGTCACCCTCGCCCCCCTCACGACGTGGGCTTGGCCTTTGACGACAACTCCTAGCGGCAGCGTGGCTTGCTTCGGGTGTCGTGCCCCGCTTCGAGGGGGGGCACGACAGGGACGTTCCAGGGACTTTTCAGGGACTTTCACGTCTGTCCCAGGGAGGTTTCAGGGACTTTCCGCCGCGTAAGCAGGGAAGGCCCTGACAGCACTGAAAGAAACGAACGCGCTGGTCAGGGCCTCTTTTCCTAGCACTCGATGATGTTCACCGCGAGCCCGCCCCGCGCCGTCTCCTTGTACTTGACGTACAAGCTCTGCTGCGAAGGAGCTGTCGTCACGATGGGCGGTTGCGTCTACTAGAAAAGTCAAGCCTCACCAAATCGCAGTTCGCCAGGGACATTCCTGCACGAGCGGCTTCGCGCTTGGGACGTCGTAGTGCGATGCGTAATGGTTGAGGGGTAGGGCATGGCCGAAGAGTTCATGGACGTCAAGGAGACGGCGGAGTACCTGAACATGTCGGTTTCCTGGGTCTACCGCGATGCGCCCGTGTTGGGGCTTGTTCCTTACAAGTTCGGGCGGGGGCGCAACGCCAAGATCCAGTTCAGGGTGTCCGAAGTGAAGGCGTGGGTTCGGCAACAGAGGCTGCACTGACCGCGGGGACTTGTTGTGTCTGGTGCCGCGCGAGCGCTCATGCCGGGGAAGTGGTCCGTTGGCACGCTCGCGGCCGACGGGCACCATCACTTCCTGGGCCAATGGCCCAGGATTTTCGGCCTGTGTTGAACCATCAGCCGCCCTAATGCTGAGATGTGCACGTCGATGGCGCTGCGGATCCCCTCGGGGATCTCCGTGGCGCCTTTCTCATGTACGCGCGGCTCAGGCCGACGGAAGGGGCGGGGCATTTTGCTGAAGAGGGCGTTCACGGCGCCGGATCCGGGACGGATGCGGCTGCGGTTCGCGAGCCGGGCCGTGCTCGGGATCGGGCTCGCCGTCGCCGTGTGCGGGGCGGTCGGGCACTCGCTGGTGGCGGCCATCACCGGTGGTCTCGCCGCGCTGCTCGCCCTGTTCACGGTGGCCGACCCGACGGTGCGCGGCCAGGCGGTGACGACCGCGCTGCTGCCGGCCGTCGGCCTCCCGGTGCTCGCCCTGGCCGCCGCGCTGCACGATGTGCCCGTGGCCCGTGACCTGGCGTTCCTCGGCACGGTCGGCGCCGGTGTGTATGCGCGCCGCTGGGGACCGCGCGGGCACTCCCTCGGCGTCTTCGCCTTTATGACCTTCTTCGCCGCCCAGTTCCTGCACACCGTGCCGGGCCAGCTGCCCGAGCTGTATGCGGCAGTGCTGCTGTCGCTGGCCTCCGCCGCAACGGTCCGCTTCGGCGCATGGTGCTACGAGCGGCGACTGCCGCCTGCCGCACCTGTCCCCGCTCCGACCGGCGGGTCGGGCCTGAAGCGGATCACTACACGGCAAGCCGTGCAGGCGACCGTGGGGGCAGGCTTCGCGCTGGCGATCGGGCAGGCGCTGTCCGATCAGCGCTGGTACTGGGCTGTGGGCGCGACGTGGTGGGTGTTCGTAGCCACCGCCTCGCGCGGGGAGACCGTGGTGCGGGGCTTCCGCCGGTTCCTGGGGACGGTGCTCGGTATCGGACTCGGTTACCTGATCGCCGTACCGCTGCACACGCAGCCCATTGCCGCCGCGGTGGTTGTCGCGGTGAGCGTCTTCGGGATCTTCTACACCGCCCACGTCTCGTACACGTGGATGATGCTCGCCGTGACCGTGATGGCCAGCATGCTCTACGGACTCCTTGGCGTTCTTGACCCGGCGCTGCTCGCGCTGCGGGTGGGGGAGACGGCGGTCGGTGCGCTCGGTGCCGTACTGGCGGTACTTCTGGTCCTGCCGGTCAGCACGCATGCGGTCACCGATGCCTGGGTCGAGCGGGCGCTGCGCTGTGTACATGCGTGCACGGCTGAGGCAGCTGCTCGGCTCGCCGGAGACGCAGACGCCGATCCGGTACCGCGCGTTGCCGAGCTCGAGGCGATCCTCGCCCGCGTACGGCTCTCGCTCGCCCCGCTCGTTCACCCGCTGGCTCCGATGAAGGCCCGTAAGTGCCGAGCTCGGCAGGTGCTCGGGCTGCTCGACGACTGCGCGCGCGAGGTGCGCGGCCTCGCGTCGGTCGCCGCCGACCCGGAAGCCTCCCACGACGCCCGACTGGCCGCTGCCTGCTGGCGGGTGGAAGCTGCCGTCGAAGCCCTCACCGATGTGCCAACCGGCAGCATTCGTCAGCAGCTGCACGAAGCGGCGCCGTCGGAGCCTGCGCACGCGGAGCCCGTACTCGCTCACCTGCACGCCTTGGAGCAGGCTCTGCTGGAACTCGCCGTCCCGCTCCGTAGGTCCCACCGGGCGCCGATGAGCGCCTGACGCGCGCAGGCTGCTCATCCTGTGGGTCAGATGCCGGCGTTGAGCAGCCGTGCGGCTCGCCCGATCGACGACGGCATCAGATGACGGTAGATGCGATACGTCACCTCGATGGATTTGTGGCCCATCCACTCCGCCACATCCGTAATCGGAATGCCCATGGCGAGGCAGTTGGAAGCGAAGAAGTGGCGCAGGCTGTACATGGTGTAGCGCGTGGTGATGCCGGCAGCGCCCAGGGTCTTCTGCCATTTGTGGCGGAAAGCGTTTCCGCTGTAGTACGGGCTGCCGCCGACGCCTGCTCCCCCTCGGCCGCCATTGGTCATCAGATATCCGAGTTGGTCCGGGGAATGTGTTTCTGCGTGCCGCATCAAGTGCGCACGCGTCTTCGCGGGCATCGGGGTCTCTCGGAATTCACCCCAGTCGCGATGCTTGAGTGGTGCAGGTATTCGTTGGCGTCCATGGATCTGGTCCGTGATGCGGTAGACGTCCGCTGCGACGAGGCCGTTGATGTTGGTGGCGTGAGCCTCACCGTTCCGCAGGCCGCAGCCCGACATCATCTCCACGACCAGGCGCAAGTCGTCGTCATGGGCGTGCTGCCGGATCAGATTGAGCTCCTCCAGCGTGGGGATCAGGATGTCCTTGCGCTGGTAGTCCGGTGGCGTTGTGTCGAGGAACGGGTCCAGCGACAGTCCACCTCGATGCCGCGCGGAGTTGATGACCAACCGCAGAACCTTGTACGCGTTCGTCTGCGCGGCGCTGCCGACGTCATCGAGCACCATGTCCCCGACGAAGTTGTCGACGGCGTTCGCCGTGAAGGTGCCGACCTTGCGCGACCCGAGACGGGGAATGATGTGCAGCGTCAGCGCTCGCTCGTAGCTCTCGACGCTGTTGTCCTTGAGACCGCGTGCTCGGTGGGCGATCCAGTTGGAGGCGAAGTCCTCCAGGGTCTGGACGCCGATCTTCTCGCCCTCCGAAGGGCCTGCCTTCTGTGATCCCTTCTTCGCCTGATACAGCTCCGTGAGGCGGGTTGTCGCCTTGTCCTGTGTGGCGTAGCCCGACTCCTCTCGCTGCTTGCCGGTCGCGTCCCTGTAGCGAATCTTGTAGGGGTGAGGGCACCGGGTCGGTGCCTTGCAAGGGCACTCCTTGAAGAACGTGCCCATGCCGCGGGCGAGGGTCTTGGTCGCCATGTACTGACTCCGTGCTCGTGCTGACCTTTTGCTGACCCCGGGGGCGTCAGTATGGCGCTGACCTGCGGCCGCGCCTAACGAGCAGCGTTCATGATGTTCTTCGCGACCCAGTTCCTGCACGCCACCCCCGACCGGCTCCCCGAGCTGTACGTGGCCGTACTCCTGTCCCTCGCCACCGCCGCGACCGTCCGGTTCGGCCTGTGGACCTACGAACGGAAACTGCCGGCACCGGTGGCCGTGGCCGCGCCGACCGGGGGCACGGGACTCGCCCGCATCACCACGCGGCAGGCCGTCCAGGCGACCGCCGGGGCGGGCTTCGCGCTCGCCGTCGGGCAGGTCCTGTCCGACCAGCGGTGGTACTGGGCGGTCGGCGCCACCTGGTGGGTGTTCGTGAACACGACCTCGCGCGGCGAGACGCTGGTGCGCGGATTCCGGCGGTTCCTCGGCACGGTGCTCGGCATCGTGCTGGGCTTCGCCGTCGCCGTACCGCTCCACCACGAACCGGTCGTGGCCGCCGTGGTCGTCGCCCTGAGCGTCTTCGGCATCTTCTACACCGCCGCCGTCTCCTACACCTGGATGATGCTCGCGGTCACCGTCATGGCGAGCATGCTCTACGGGCTGCTCGGCGTGCTCGACCCGGCGCTGCTCGCGCTGCGGGTGACCGAGACCGCCGTCGGCGCCCTCGGCGCCGCGCTCGCCGTCCTGCTCGTCCTGCCCGTGACCACGCACTCCGTGACCGACGCCTGGGTCGAGCGGGCGCTGCGCCGCGTGCACGCGTGCACCGCCGAGGCGGCGGCCCGCCTCGCCGGGGACGAGGCCGCCGACCCCGCGCCGCTCGTCGCCGAGCTGGAGCACATCCTCGGCCGCGTACGCCTCTCGCTGGCGCCCCTCGTGCATCCCCTCAGCCCGATGAAGGCCCGCAAGGGACGCGCCCTACAGGTCCTCGCGCTGCTCGACGACTGCGCCCGCGAGGTACGCGGGCTCGCCTCCGTCGCCGCCGACCCGGAGGCCTCGCACGACGCGCGACTCGCCGCCGCCTGCTGGCGCGTGGAGTCCGCCGTCGAGGCCCTCACCGCGCCCGCCCCCTACCGGCGCCGCGTCGACACCGCGCCGCAGGCCGCGGACGCCGAGCCCGTCCTGGCCCACCTGCACGCCCTGGAGCAGGCCCTCGCCGAACTCGCCGTCCCACTGCGCGGCGCACACCGCGCGAGCCTGGGCGCGTGACGCACACGCGCACATCGTCTGACGTGACCACACGCGTACGCCAGCGGACGCGACGCACAGAGCGTGCGCCAGCGGACGTGACGCACAGAGCGCGAGGCACGCGTGAAGCGGGGGACGCGACGCACGGCCCGTCGCACCCAACACGGGCCGCACAGCCCGTCACGCATGGCTTGTGGCGCACGGCCCGTCACGCATGGCTCGTGGCGCATGGCTCGTGACGTACGGCTCGTGGCGCACGGCCCGTCACGAACAGCCCGTCACGCATGGCTCGTGACGCACGGCCCGTCACGAACAGCCCGTCACGAACAGCCCGTCACGCACGGCCCGTCACGCACAGCGCGCCTGAATCGGCGCGCGTGAATCGGGGCGCGGGCAGCGAAGCTCGCGCCCCCACACAGTTCCGCACGCTCCCCGTACGGCCGTGACCGGCCGCCGACCGGTGCCGACTTGTGGTTGTCTCGCATCGGCGTGGACAGCCCGGCCCGCGATGAGGCACGTTCCCCAGGCACGTACAGGGTGGATCAGACCGCCCCAGGGGTAGACCCCGCGCCATTGGACGCCAGGGCACACGGCCGCGCGGGAGCGAGCCGGTGCCGCCGTCGAGCCGTGGGAGGTGCGCCATGCGAAGCGACCTGCGCCGGAACGGGACGCACGAGGCGGAGGGCTGGCTCGCCGCCGCCCCCGACGGGGCCGCCGCCCGGCACGACCGCTGCCCGGTGACCGCCCCTCCCGCCCGCCGCCGCGCCGAAGAGGCCGGGGAGCGGGGCCGCGCCGCCGCCGAGTTCATCACGCAGCACCATGCCGAGGAGCGGCTCGGCGACCCGGCCCGCCGGCTCGCCGAAGTAGCGGCCGAGTTCGCGGCCACCGGCACGTACACGCACACCCCGCAGGAGCTCGTCTTCGGCGCCCGCGTCGCCTGGCGCAACTCCAACCGCTGCATAGGCCGCCTCTACTGGCGCTCCCTGCACGTGCGCGACCTGCGCCACCTCACGACCGCGGAACAGATCGCCGCCGCCTGCGCCGACCATCTGCGCGAGGCCGCGCCCGGCGGCCGGGTCCGCCCCCTGATCACCGTCTTCGGCCAGGACGCGCCGGGCCGCCCGGGACCGCGCATCTGGAACGAGCAGCTCATCCGCTACGCCGGATACACCCGCCGCGACGGGCAGGTCGTCGGTGATCCGCGCGGCGCGGGCCTGACCGCGTACGCCCGGCGGCTGGGCTGGCCCGGCGGCGCCGGCACGCCCTTCGACGTGCTGCCGCTGATCGTCCAGACCGTCCCGCACGAGAAGCCGCGCTGCTTCGAGCTGCCCCCGGACGCGATCCTCGAAGTCCCCCTCCAGCACCCGGAGTTCACCTGGTGGGCCGAGCTCGGCCTGCGCTGGCACGCCGTCCCCGCCCTCGCCAACATGTGCCTGGAGATCGGCGGCGTCTGCTACGGCGCCGCCCCCTTCAACGGCTGGTACATGGGCACCGAGATCGGCGCCCGCAACCTCGCCGACACCGACCGCTACAACCTCCTGCCGCACGTCGCCCACCGGCTCGGCCTCGACACCAGCAGCGACCGCTCCCTCTGGAAGGACCGCGCCCTGATCGAACTCAACCGGTCGGTGCTGCACTCCTTCGACCTCGCGGGCGTCACCGTCACCGACCACCACACCGAGTCCCGCCGCTTCCTCACCCACCTCGACCGCGAGGAGTCCCGCGGCCGGGCCGTCGGCGCCGACTGGTCGTGGATCGTGCCACCGATCTCCGGCTCGGCGACACCGGTCTTCCACCGCACCTACGACGACGTGCAGCACACCCCCGCGTACGTGCACCACCCCGACGCCCACGCGCGGGCCCGCGGGGAGGAGCCCACGGCGGCGCGGCGCCGGACGCCCTGGCCCGATCTGGTCTAGACCCACTGCTACCGTCGGCCGCACGGGCATCGGGCCCGCGGGCCGAAAAGGGGTAGCAGTGAACGGCAGTCAGTCAGGGCGGGTCCACATCGGATCGTTCACGGCGGCGGGCGGCCGCGGCATCGTCACGGCGGACGCCGACCCCGGGAACGGCGCCCTCACGATCCTCGGCGCGACGGACGCGCTGCCCGACCCCTCGTACCTGGCGTTCGCGGGCGGCCTGCTCTACGCGGTCAGCGAGACGCCGGAAGGAGCGGTCGCCGCGTTCCGCACGGACACCGTGCCGCCGACCCTCGCCGCGCCGCCCACGCTGGTCGGCGGCGCGAGCCCCACGCACGTCTCGGTGTGGGGCGGACACGTCCTGACGGCCAACTACGGCTCCGGCAGCGTCACCGCGGTGCGGCTGCGCGCCGACGGCACCCCGGACGCGGCGGGCCGCGACGTGCTGCGGCACACCGGTTCGGGCCCGCACCCGCAGCGCCAGCAGGCTCCGCACGCCCACCAGGTCGTGCCGGACCCGAGCGGCCGCTGGGCCCTCAGCGTCGACCTCGGCACCGACTCGGTCCGCGTCTGCGCCCTCACGGACGGCCGCCTCACCCTGCACCGCGAGGCGCCGCTGCGCCCCGGCTCGGGCCCCCGCCACCTGGCCTTCCACCCGTCGGGCGAGTACGCGTACGTCCTCAACGAACTGGCCCCCACGCTGACGGTCTGCCGCTGGGACGCCACCGAGGGCACCCTCAAGCCGCTGACCGAGACCCCGGTGCTCGTCGGCACGCCGCGCGGCGACGCCTACCCCTCCGAGGTCGTCGTGGCCCCCGACGGCCGCCACCTGTGGACGGCGACCCGCGGCGAGGACGTCATCTCGGTCCTCTCTCTGGACCCGACGGGCGAGACCCCCACCTTGACGGCCACCGTCCCGTGCGGCGGCCACTGGCCCCGAGACCTGGCCCTCGACCCCTCGTCCCGCTTCCTCTACGCGGCGAACGAACGCTCCGGCGACGTCACCTGGTTCACCCTCGACCAGGACACCGGAATCCCCGCCCGAGCCGGTTCGATCCCGGCCCCAGGGGCATCCTGCGTCACGTTCGAGTAGCCATCCCGCCCTGCGGCCGAACAGCTCGCGGGGCGACGACCGAGACCGCGGGGCGAGCCGGCGACAGGAGCGGCAACGACGAGAGGCCCGAGGCGACAGCCCCGGGCCTCTCGTGCGCACCGTTCACCCGCCGGAGGCAACCGGTTGGGGCGTGATCCCCAGCGCCGCCGTGTACTTGCCGAGCGCCAGCTTCCCCATCGCCGGATACGCCCCCAACGGCTCGGCGGCGGCGCACCCCGCATCCTTGGCGGCAGCCTCCAGCACGCTCGGGTCCAGCTCGGGGCCGATCAGGTACGGCGCCAGCGCCAGCTGCTGCGAGCCGGAGCCCCGCAGCTGCTCGGCGACCGCCGTGACCGCGCCCTCCGCGTCGAGCGCGGCGGCCATCACCGGCACGGCGAGGCGCGCGGCGAGCAGCATGCCGGTGATCCCGGCGGCCTGCACCGCCTCCTCACCGCCGACGGTGACGAGGATGATGCCGTCCGCGGCCGTCGCCACGGTGAACAGCCGGGCACGGTCGGCGCGGGCCAGACCGGCCTCCGACAGCCGCACGTGCAGGCCCTCGGCGAGCAGCGGGTGCGGGCCGAGGACGTCGGTCAGCTCGGCGGCGACACGGCTGTCGGTGATGCCCTGCCGGATCTGCCGGATCTGCGCGTTGTCGGGCCCCGCGAGCAGCGGCACGACGACGGCGACCGGCCCCTCGGGCTCCTTGGCCTCGACACCGGCGGCGATCGCCTGCTCGTAGCGGGCGGTGCGCTCCTTCGCGGCGTGCGCGAGCACGGAGGCGAGGGAGGGGAATTCGGCGGACACCGGGAAGTCGGTGGCCTCTCCGTCCACGAAACCGACCCGCGCGTCGAGACCGGGCAGCTCGGAACGGGCGATGCTCACGACCTCGTCGGCGAGCATGCGCGTGGCGGCGCTGGGCGCACCGGGCACGGCGAGGACAAGGGACGGCGCGCCCTCAGGGGCAGCGACGGGTTCCGGGCGACGGTGGCGTCCGGGCTGACGGGGGCGCGGCATTCGTACGGGCAGGCCGGAACCAGGCCCAGTGGGGGAGCTCATGCGGCCGCATGCTACTGGCTCGACGGGCTCCCTTGTTCGGTCAGGGGCCAGCTGAGCGGTATCCGTCCTTGATTGTCCGTTCAGTTACGGATGGTCCAAGTGTCCTGGTCCGCAGGGGTGTGAGGGAGAGATGAGCACGCTCTACGGCACGTACAGGAGCCGCCCGTCGCACGGCAGGCGCAGCTCGTCCGCGGCGAGCGCGCCGGCGATCACCAGGGCCCCGTGGAGGGGGTCACCGGTGGCGCTCACCACCGTGGCGTAGGGGAGTTGCTCCGCGAGTTCCACGCGGAGCGGGTCGAGGAGCGGTTCGCCCATCTTGAACAGGCCGCCGGTGAGCGCGACTTCGCCGCCGTGCGGCGGACAGACGGCGGCGGCCGCCTCGGCGATGTGCCGGGCGGCGTCCCGCAGGATGCCGTCCGCGACCGGGTCGTCGGCGGCGCAGCGTGCCACGTCGGGCGCGAAGGAGGCGAGGGCGGCCGGGCGGTCGGTGCGCGGGTAGATGCGGCTCGGCAGCTCGCCCGCGGGGCCGAACCGTTCCTCGGCGGCGGTGAGCAGCGCCCTGCTGCCGCCGCGCCGTCCGTCGTGCGCGCGCATCGCCGCGTCGAGCCCGGCCCGGCCGATCCACGCGCCGCCGCCGCTGTCGCCGAGCAGGTGCCCCCAGCCGTCGGCCCGACGCCAGCCGTCCAGGCCCGTACCGAGGGCGATCATGCCGGTGCCCGCGGCGACGACCGCGCCGGGCCGCTGCCCGAGCGCGCCCGCGTACGCGGTGACGGCGTCCCCGGCCAACGCGAGCCGCTCGACGCCCAGTTCACGCCGGAACGCGTCCGGCAGCTCGGCCCGCAGGTCGTCGCCCAGCGTCGCCATCCCGGCGGCGCCCACGACCGCGGCGGACAGCGCGGACCCTTCGGACGCGGCCAGCAACTCCCGCGCCATCGGCAGGAGTTGTTCCAGGAGA
Organism: Streptomyces sp. Q6; assembly: GCF_036967205.1. Taxonomy (NCBI): domain Bacteria; kingdom Bacillati; phylum Actinomycetota; class Actinomycetes; order Kitasatosporales; family Streptomycetaceae; genus Streptomyces; species Streptomyces citrinus. Next base: position 832,953 of record NZ_CP146022.1, on the reverse strand, counting down.
TGTCCGGCGTCGATCCCCGCCGCCGACGTCCGCACCGGTTCCCGCGAGACGGTCATGGTGGCGCGGGTGAGGTCGTCGGTGTCGGCGAGCGTGACCCGCAGGCCCGAGCCTCCCGAGTCCACCCCGAGGACGCGGCTCACGGCAGCCGCCAGTCGATGGGCTGCGCGCCTTGCCGTACGAGAAGGTCGTTGGCCCGGCTGAAGGGGCGCGAGCCGAAGAAGCCGCGGTCCGCCGACATGGGCGAGGGGTGCGGCGACTCGATCGCGGGGTGGTCGCCGAGCATGGGCCGCAGGTTGCGGGCGTCGCGTCCCCAGAGGATGGACACGAGCGGTCCGCCGCGCGCGGCCAGCGCGCGAATCGCCTGCTCGGTGATCGGCTCCCAGCCCTTGTCGCGGTGCTTGCCGGGGCTGCGCGGGGCCGTGGTGAGCGCCCTGTTGAGCAGCAGCACACCCTGCCGCGTCCACGGGGTGAGGTCGCCGTTGGACGGCGGCGGGAGCCCGAGGTCGGAGCCGAGCTCCCTGTAGATGTTGATCAGGCTGCCCGGCAGCGGGCGTACGTCGGGTGCCACCGAGAACGACAGGCCCACCGCGTGCCCCGGCGTGGGGTAGGGGTCCTGTCCGACGATGAGCACCCGCACGTCGTCGAAGGGCTGCTGGAACGCGCGCAGCACGTTCGCCCCCGACGGGAGGTAGGTGCGTCCCGCGGCGATCTCCGCGCGCAGGAAGTCCCCCATCGCGGCGATCTGCCCGGCCACGGGTTCCAGGGCCTTCGCCCAGCCCGCTTCGACGATTTCATGCAAAGGTCGTGGTGCCACGGCGTCACCCTACTGCCGTACACGCGCGGCACTTCAACCGGTGGCGGGTCGTCAGGGCGGCAGCCGGGGCCGTTGCTTCGCCGCGACGTCCCCGACCCACCCCGGAGCGACACGGAGAAGCGCGCCGACACCCAGGGGAGGCGGCCGGCCGGCACCGGCCGCTGATGCCGAGGAGTGTGCGGACCGCCGCCGCTGTCACCCCACCACGGCCGCGCGCACGCACAGCACGTCCGGCAGATGCGACGCCAACTGGCGCCAGGAGTCACCGTCGTCGGCCGACGCGTACACCTCGCCGTTGCGGTTCCCGAAGTAGACACCGGCCGGGTCCGCGTCGTCCGTGCACAGGGCGTCGCGCAGCACCGTGCCGTAGTGGTCGCCCTCCGGCAGGCCCTTCGTGAGGGGTTCCCAGCTCTTGCCCGCGTCCTGGGTACGGAAGACACGACAGCGGCGGTCGGCGGGGACCCGGTCCGCGTCCGCGTTGATCGGGAAGACGTACACCGTGTCGGCGCGGTGCGGGTGCGCCGCCGCCGCGAAGCCGAACGTCGACGGGAGGCCCTCGCCGATGTCGGTCCAGCGGGCGCCGCCGTCATCACTGCGGTACACACCCCAGTGGTTCTGGAGGTACAGCCGGTCGGGGTCGACCGCGTCCCGCGCCACCTTGTGCACGCACTGGCCGAACTCGGGGTCGGGGTCCGGCAGGAACACCGCCGACACCCCGGAGTTCGAGGGCGCCCAGCTCGCGCCGCCGTCCGACGAGCGGAACACGCCCGCCGTCGACACCGCCACCGTCAGCGCCCGGGGATCGCGGGCATCGGTCAGGATCGTGTGCAGGCCCTCCCCGCCGCCGCCCGGCACCCACTGGGACCGCGTCGGGTGCTCCCACAGCGGGCGGCACAGCTCGAACGTCTCGCCGCGGTCCGCCGAGCGGTAGAGCGCCGCCGGCTCCGTGCCCGCGTACACCACGTCCGGTTCGGCCGCGGCCGGGTGGAGCTGCCACACCCGCTCCAGCGAAGTCCCGGTGTCCTTGGGGAACTTGACGGCGGGGGAGGACGGCTCAGTCCAGGTGCGGCCGAGGTCGTCCGAGTGGAAGACGGACGGGCCCCAGTGCGCGCTGTCCCCGCCGACGAGGAGCCTCGGGGTGTCGCCGCGGGTGTCGATGGCGACCGCGTAGACCGCCTGCGCGTTGAAGTACGGACTCTCGTCGAAGTCGAACGTCCAGGCCCCCGAGGACGCGCCACCGCGCCTTCGGCCCAGGAACAGACCCTTGCGTGTGCCCACCGCCAGCAGCACATCAGCCATGCCGAACACCTCCGAAACATCGTTGTCTCTCCAGGTACCGGCCAGTCTGCACCCCACCACTGACAATGGCCGCCGCACCGGCATCACCCCAGGTCACACGGTCTGTCCCGGTGCAGGGTCCCCTCCGGGGGGCAACGCCGTGCGCCGCCCGTTCTCCCGACCGGGCGGCGCACAGGTGCACCGACGTCACCTGGGCCGGCGACCGTTCCCCGATCGCGCGGCCCGACGGCGGGCTCCGGCCGTCACGCGGCCGCCAGCCACAGGTCGGGGCCGAACACCTCGTAGTGGAGGTCGGCCGGGGCGACCCCCTTGGCGAGCAGCTGCTCGCGCACCGCGCGCATGAAGGGCAGCGGACCGCACAGGTAGGCCCGCGTGCCGGGCGCCACCGCGACGTCCGTGAGGTCGACGAGGCCGGAGCGGTGGCCGGCGCCCGCCTGCCGCTCGTACCAGAAGTGCGCTGCGCAGTCCGGGAGTTTGGCGGTGAGCCCCTCGTGGGCGATGCGCAGCGCGTGCGTCGCGGGGGAGCGGTCGGCGTGCACGACCGTGACCGGGCCCTCGTGCCGCGCCGCCACCAGGTCCTCCAGCATGGCCAGCATCGGCGTGCAGCCGATGCCCGCCGAAGCGAGCAGCAGCGGCGCGTCCCCGGCCTCCAGGACCAGATCGCCGTACGGGGCGGAGACGCGCACCCGGTCGCCCTCGCGCAGATGCGTGTGCAGATGGTGCGAGACCTCGCCGTCGGGCGTGCCCGCGGTGCCGGGGACCCGCTTCACCGCGATCGAACGGGTCGCCGCGGACGGCGCGCCGGTCAGGCTGTACTGGCGTATCTGCCGTGCGCCGTCGGCGAGTTCGACCTGGACGGACACGTACTGGCCCGCCTTGAACGCGGGCGCGGGCGCGCCGTCGGCCGGGCGGAGCAGGAAGGAGGCGACCTCGGCGGTCTCCTCGGTGCGGGCGGCGACCTCCCACTCGCGCCACACGTCGCCCTCGGCCACGCCCTGCCCGGCGTACAGCCGTGCCTCGATCGCGATGAGGGCGTTCGCCATCAGCCAGTACACCTCGTCCCATGCCTGCGCCACCTCCGGCGTGACCGCGTCGCCGAGCACCTCGGCGATCGCCGCGAAGAGGTGCTGGCGCACGACCGGGTACTGGTCGGCGCGGACACCGAGCGAGGCGTGCTTGTGCGCGATGCGGTTCAGCATCACGTCGGGCCGGTCGTCCGGGTGGTCCACCAGGTACCCGGCGAACGCCGCGATGGAGCCCGCGAGCGCCTGTCGCTGGGTGCCCGCCGCCTGGTTGCCACGGTTGAAGACGTCGCGGAGCAGCTCGGGGTGGGCGGCGAAGAGCTTCTCGTAGAACAGCCCGGTGATGTCCTCGATGGCGGCTCCGACGGCGGGGAGCGTGGCACGCACGACGGTGGCGGACTGGGCGGTGAGCATCAGCAGGACTCCTTCGAGGATGGACGCTGCGTCGAGATCGTCGTCGAGATCGTCGACGTAATATGCATCTGAGACTCATATTTAACGGTGCGGGTGGGGCGTGGTCGTTCCATGGTGGCGGGATCAGCCCGTCGGGGGCGAGGGCGAAAGGGTCACGAGAAGAGGGCCGGTCGGCGCCTTGACGAGATCGGTGAGGGTGAGCGGGTCGAGCGAGGCGAAGAACGCCTCCTGCGCCTCTCGCAGTGCTCCGCGCAGCCTGCACGCCGACCGCAGCGGGCACGGTGTCGTGCCGTCGCAGTCCACCACGTCCCCCGGGCCTTCGAGTTCCCGTACGAGCCCTCCGATGGAGGCCGCCCGCCCGGCCGCGGTGAGCGCGAGCCCGCCGCCCCGGCCGCGCCGTGCCTCGATCAGGCCCATGTGCTGCAACTTCGCGACCACCTTCGCGGTGTGGGTGTAGGGCACCTCCATGGCGCCCGCGACCTCGCGCGTGGTGGGCAGTTCACCCTCCTCGACCGCGAGGCGCATGAGGACCCGCAGAGCCAGGTCCGTGAATCGCGTCAGCCGCATGGGCGCACGCTATAAATAGTGACATCTGAAATGCAAATTAGGCGTGGTGTCGGTGGGGCGTGCTGAAGCCATTGACGCGGAAGCGCTTCGACTCTACGTTCCCGTCCGAAGTCGCGACCGCCGTTCGAAATCACGGACATGTCATCCCTTCTTCCGTTCCCGTGAGATCGCCCCGCGAGACCCTCGAAGGAGAACCGCGTGAGCCGCCGCACCCACCGCACCAGAACCGCCCTCCTGGCCCTGCCGGCCGCAGCCCTGCTGGCCCTGATCCCGTCGACCGCGTCCGCCTACCCGAACCCCGGCACGGTCACCGGCGCCACCGTCGTCCACGACCCCACCATGGTCCGCACCTCGGGCGGCCGCTACCTCCTCTACGCGACCGGCGGCGGCCTCGGTTACCGCACCTCCACCGACCGGACCGCCTTCAGCGCGGGCAGCGACGCCTTCACCACGAAGCCGTCGTGGTGGTCCTCGTACGCGACCGAGGCATGGGCGCCCGACATCTCCTACCACGGCGGCAAGTACCTGATGTACTACGCCGTCTCGACCTTCGGGTCCAACAAGTCCGCGATAGGCGTGGCCGGTTCGACGACCGGTCTGCCCGGGTCCTGGTCCGACTACGGAGTCGTCTACACGTCCACCACGTCCAGCGACTACAACGCCATCGACCCGAACCTCTTCGTCGACGACAACGGCACGTGGTGGCTGTCGTTCGGCAGTTGGTGGACCGGCCTCAAGATGATCCAGATCGACCCGTCGACCGGCAAGCAGCTCTCCTCGAACACCACCCGCTACTCGCTCGCCTCCCGCCCGACCGGCACCAAGGCCGTCGAGGCCCCGTACATCGTCAAGCGCAACGGCTACTACTACCTCTTCGCCTCGTACGACACGTGCTGCGCGGGCACCAGCTCCACGTACAAGGTCAAGGTCGGCCGCGCCACCAGCGTCACCGGGCCGTACTACGACAAGAGCGGCGTCGCCCTCATGAGCAACGGCGGCACCCCGGTCCTGGAGTCGCACGGCAGCGTCATCGGCCCCGGCGGGCAGTCGGTCATGAACGACACCGACGGCGACCTGATCGTCTACCACTACTACGACGGCGACGACAACGGGACTCCGAAGCTCGGGATCAACCTGCTGAACTGGAGCTCCGGATGGCCCGTCGCCTACTGACCCGCTACGCCAGGGCCGCCCGGCGCCGGAACAGTTCCTCCGCCGCGCTCTGCGCCTCCAGGCGTACCTTCTCCGTGTCCACGCTGAGCACCGTGCCGCCGTCGACGAGGAGTTCACCGTCGACCCACACGTGGGCGACGTCCGCCGAGGACGCGGAGAAGACCAGGTGCGCGACCGCGTTGAAGTCGTCGCCGTGCAGCAGCGGGGTGGTGTGCAGCTTGCGCAGGTCGACGGTGACGACGTCGGCCTTCTTGCCCGCCTCCAGGGAGCCGGTGTCGCCGTCGAGTCCGAGGGCCCGCGCGCCGTCGATGGTGGCCATGGTCAGGATGTCCCACGGGTCGCCCGTCGTCGGGTCGAGGGACGTCACCTTCTGCAACAGCGACGCGAACTTCATCTCCTCCAGCAGGTCCAGGTTGTTGTTCTCCTTCTCCCCGTCGCTGCCGAGCCCGACGGCGATGCCCTTGCGTCGCATCTCGGCGACCCGGGCCGGACCCGACGACAGCTTCATGTTCGAGCAGGGGCAGTGGGCGACGCTCGTCCCGGTCGCGGCGAGCAGGTCGATCTCCCGGTCGTCGAGCCAGACGCAGTGCGCCACCACGGTGCGCGGGCCGAGGATCCCGCGACGGTGGAACTCCTCGATGGGCCGGCGGCCGAACTGCCGTACCGACTCCTCGACTTCCCAGGTCGTCTCCGACGAGTGGGCGTGCAGGCCCGTGTCGAACTCGTCGGCGAGCGCGGCGGCCGCGCGGAAGGCGTCCTCGCTGCAGTAGAAGAGGTGCTCAAGACCCACCCAGGAGCGGACCCGGTCGTCGGCGTACGTGCGGTACTCGGTGAGCAGACGACGGTTCGTTTCGAGTGTCTCGAAGTAGTCGTAGCCGGGCAGGTCGGCGACGTACGGGACGAGGGTCGCGCGGATCCCGACCTGCTCGGCGGCGTGCGCCGACCCCTCCATGTGACGCCACATGTCCATCACGGACGTCGTGCCCGCGCGCAGCGACTCCGTGTAGCAGAGCAGCGAGGCCGCCTGGGCGATCTCGGGGGTGAGCGCCTTGTGGGCCGGGTCGACGTAGTCGCGCAGCCAGTCCCACAGCGACTTCGACTCGGCGGTGCCGCGCAGCAGCCCGGAGTGCAGATGGGTGTTGTGGAGACCGGGGATCACGGCGTGCCCGGTGGCGTCGACGACGCGGGCGTCGGTCCCGGCGAAGGCGTCCGGGTGGCCGATCGCCGTGATGCGGCCGTCCTCGATGAGTACCGAGCCGGGGTCGAGGACGGCGCGTGTGCCGTCGCAGGGGATGACGATGCCGTTGTGGATCAGGGTGCGGGTGCGGGACACGGGGGCAGCTCCTTCAGGTCGAGCAGTCGAAGCAGGTGAAGCAGGTGAAGCAGGTGAAGCGGGAAGCAGGTGAAGCGGTTCAAGCGGCACGAGAAGGCGCGGCAGAGGAGGCGGTTCACGCCCCTGCGGCGATCGAGCGGGCGGAGTCCAGGGCGCGGCCCCGGGGTGGGGACGTCAGTCCCAGAACCCCGCATGCACCCGCGCGGCCTCCGCGTGCAGACACGGCCCCACCACGTCGACCGCCCGCTGCCCCCGCGCCAGCACCTCGCGGCACGGCAGCGCCATCGTCGGGTTCTCCGGATTCGCCCCGGTCAGCGCGAGCAGCTCGTCCTCGCCGAGCGCGTACGCCACGCGCCCGATGCCGCTCCAGTACACGGCGCCGGTGCACATCGCGCACGGCTCCGTCGACGTGTAGAGGGTCGCGCGGGCGAGGTCCTCGGGGCCGTACGCGCGGGTCGCGAGGCGGACCAGGTTCGTCTCGGCGTGCCCGGTCGCGTCCCGCTCGGTGACGACCGTGTTGCCCGCCTCCAGCACCACCTCGCCGTCGAGGACGAGCAGCGCGCCGAACGGGTGGTTGCCACCGGCCCGTGCCGCGGCGGCCGCGGCGATCGCCGCGCGCAGGAAAGCCTCGTCCTCGGCCGTCGGGACGGCGGGGGCGGTCGTGGTCGTCATCGGGTACTCCTCAACTCGTCGGAGAACGTGTCCGGCGAGGTGCCGGACGACGTGTCGGAAACAGGGGGACGTCCGGGCGCGGCCGGGGCCGGGCGCCGCAGTGCCGTCGCGGCCGTGTACGCCGCACCCGCCACCGCGAAGCCGACGAAGAGACCGAACGGCCCGAGCGCGGGATGTGCCGCCGCCAGCGGCCCCGTATAGAGGGACTGGTTCATGAACGGGATCTCGACGGCCAGCGCCAGCGCCACGCACGGCAGACCGGCGCCGAACCGGTGGCCCGGGTCGTACGGGTCCGCGACGTTGCGCCGCCCCCGGCCCCAGTACGCGGCGATCATCACCGCGGCCCACGGCGCCAGCCAGTACCCCGTCATCAGCAGGAAGTCGTTGAGGTGCGTCGCGAAGTCGCCGTGCCCCGCGTACCAGGCGAGCGCCGTGCCGAGCGAGCCGACGACGAGCACCGACACCCAGCGCGGGATCGTGAACCCGGCGACGAGCGCCGCCATCGCCCCCGAGTACAGGTCGATGACCGTCGACGCGAGCGTGGACAGCAGCAGCGAGAGCAGCACGACCGTGCCGAGCGCGTGCGGCAGCAGCCCGCTCACCATGTGGCTCGGGTCGTCGAGCGCGCCCGCCGTGCCGAGCGCCGCGCCCAGCGCCCCGATCCACACCCCGGCGACCGCGCTGCCGCCGCCCGCCGCGAGGAACACCCGCCGCGGCCGGCTCGTGGCGGGCAGATAGCGGCTGTAGTCGGAGGCGTACGCGGACCAGCCGAGGACGCGGGCCGCGGTGACGGCGACGACCAGCAGGAAAGCCGCGGTCGAGCCGTCGGCCGGTGCGACCGGCGCGGCCGCCCGCGCCTCCCCGAACCCGTACACCGACATCACCGCGAAGACGACCACCAGGAGGACGGCGAGGCCCCGCTCCACGGTGTGGATGAGCCGGTAGCCGACCACGGCCACGCCCATCTGCGCCACCGCCATGACCGCGAGCGCGGGTCCGAAGCCCATGCCCGTCAGGTCGCGCAGGATGAAGATGCCGAGCAGCGAGTCGACGACGCACCAGCCGACACCGTTGACGACCGTGAACGCCGCCGACGGCAGATTGCCCAGCCGTCCGAACGGGCCGCGGGACTGCACGAGTTGCAGCACCCCGGTCAGCGGGCCGCGCGTGGAGAACAGACCGACGAGCGCCGAGCTGAGCAGCGTGCCGGTGATGATCGCGAGGACCGCGGGCAGCAGGTCGAGACCGAACACCGAGGTCGCGAGGGCGCCCACGCTGAGCGTCGCAAACTGCACGTTCGCGCCGAACCACAGCGTGAACAGGGACCAGGGCCGGCCGTGCCTGCGGTCGGCGGGCACCGGTTCGGCACCCAACCGCTCGACGGGGAAGGGGCGTTCGGGATCGGCGCGCATGACGGACTCCTCGGGCAGGGGTGACCGAACGGACAGGGCGACCGCACGGGCAGGGGTGACCGAACGGACGAGGCGGTGCGGGGCATGCGGCTCGGAGCGCACTCCCCGGCCGGGACGGCGGCCACGGGGGGTGCGTGGGGTCCAGTGAACCGGTGGCGGGCGCCCGGCGGGACTGCACATCTCTCCAGATGGGAGGGTGTCCGCGGCGAGGGGGCCCGTACTATTCTCCAAACCCCGTGCACACCGGCGTGCATGCCCGTAACACACGCCGCCCGCCGGGTCTCCGGAGCGCCGGGCGCAGTCGAGGAGGCCGACCGGTGCAGCTCACCGAACTGCTCGCGATGTCCCGGCTCGGGCTGACACCCGTCGTCCCGCCGCCCGCCGGCTCCCCGCCCATCCGCGGCGTCTACACCACGGACCTGCCCGATCCCGGCCGCTATCTCGACGGCGGCGAACTCGTCCTGACCAGCACCACCTGGTACCACGAGCCGCGTGACGCCGACGTGTTCGTCGCGGCGCTGTCCGGCGCGGGCGTCGCCGCGCTCGTCGCGGGCACGGCCGGGGTGGGCGTGCTGCCGGACGCGCTCGCCGAGGCCTGCGCCCGGCACGGACTCCCGCTGCTCGCCGTCGGCGACGAGGTGTCGTTCGCCGCCCTCACCGAGACGGTGCTCGCCGCGCTCGACGGCGGCCACCGGCGCATGCCGTCCGCGGGACTGCACCGCGGTCTGGTCGCCAGCGTCGCCTCGGGCGCCGGCCCCGAAGGGCTCGTCGACGTGTTCGCCCGCGCCACCGGCGTGTGGTGCGCCGTCCTGTCGGCGACCGGGCGGCTGCGCGCGGGCGGCGTCCCCGACGTGACGGAGCAGCAGCTCACCCGCGCCCACCGGGACGCGCTCGCCGCGGGCGGCTTCCCTCGGTACGCCCGCTCACCGGCGGCGGCGCGCTCAGCCTGTTCCCCGTGCAGTCGCCCGTCGCGCACCGCCCGCCCGCCGGATACCTCGCCGCGTCGGGCGACTTCCGCGACTGGGCGCCCGGCGTCGCCGACGCCGCGTGGGAGGTGTGCGCCCTGCTCGCGCTCGACCGGGCCGCCGTCCAGGAGCGCCGCCGCATCGAGGCCCGCTTCCTGCGCGAGGCCGTCGATCTGCTGACGGCGGGGAAGGAGGAGCCGGCCCAGGCCCGGCTCGACAGCCTCGGCCTCACCCCCGACACCGCGCGCCGCGCCCTGTACGTGAGCACGACCGGCAGCCCGTACGGACCCGGACTCGCCGCCCTCGTCCTGGAGGACGTCGCCGAGCGCGTCCCCGGCTGCTCGGTGCCGATCGGCCTGGACGACGGCGCGTACCTGATGCTCGTACCGGGACAGCGTCCGGACGACGACCTGGGCGCCGCCGACGCCGCGGAACGCCTCGCGCCGCTGCTCGCCGGAGGCCGGGCGGCACTCGCCACCGGCAGCCCCGCCGTCGGCGCGGCCGCTCTGCGCCGCTCGATCGAGGAGGCCCGGCACGCGCACCGCGTCGCCGCGCTCGGCACCGGCACGGTGCGCAGCGCGGGCAGCGCCGCACTCTCCTCGCACCAACTCCTGCTCGCCGCCGTGCCCGAGGACGTCCGCCGCCTGTACCGGGACCGGCTCATCGGCGTCGTCGAGCGGTACGACGCCGAGCACGGCAGTGATCTCGTGGCCACCCTCGCCGCGTTCCTCGACGCGTCGGGGTCGTGGCAGCGCTGCGCCGAGCAACTCCACGTCCACGTCAACACGTTGCGCTACCGGCTCCAGCGCGTGGAGCAGCTCACCGGGCACGGCCTCGGCACGCTCCGCGACCGCGTCGACTTCCTGCTGGCGCTCGGTATCGACGGCCCCGCACGACCCGCCGCCACCCGCCCGGCGTGAGGCATGCGCCTGCCGGGGCCACGTGGTCGGTCCGGGAGTACGGTCACCGTGGCCGCCGCGGACGTGGGCTCGCGGCGCTGTGGGACGGCCGCCGCCGCACGCGGCGGCGGCCGCCGGTCGCGCGAGGAGCGGATCTCCCCTCGTCAGCTCCTCGCGCGGGGTGTCCTCCGCCGGGAGGGATCGCGGGAGTTCCCTCCGCTCAGGGGAGGACGGCGGCTGGAGGCGCTTGCGTCGGCGACGCGACCCCAGCAGGTCCCTGCGCGGTTCGTCGGCCCCAGGTCGGGCGGACCCGGGCCGGGCGGGTACGGCGCCGGTGTCGACACGACGTCCGCTCCTCCGCCTCGGTCAGGATGGTAAGAGCAATCCACGGTTGATCGGAAGAGCCACTGACCTGGGATTTCCATAGATCTGGGAAGCGTGGCGCACCGGCGTCACCATGGCGGCGGGCGCGTCACGGGCGCGACCGCCGTCCGGGCCGGAGCCACGGCCGGCGGTCCCGCGCCGGGTCACCTCCGGGTCACACGGACCGGTGGTACTGCTCCGGCACATGCACGTCCGCGCCGAGCTCGCGCGCCGCGTGCCGGGCGAAGGACGGGTCGCGCAGCAGCTCGCGGCCGAGCAGGACCGCGTCCGCCTCACCGTTGGCGAGGATCTTCTCCGCCTGGTCGACCTCGGTGATCAGGCCGACGGCGGCGGCCGGGACCCCGGCCTCGTTGCGGACCCGGGCGGCGAAGGGCACCTGGTAGCCGGGGCCGACCGGAATGCGCACACCGGAGGCGTTGCCACCGGTCGACACGTCGATCAGGTCCACTCCGTGGGCCTTGAGCTCACCGGCGAAGCGGACGGTGTCGTCGGCGCTCCAGCCCTCCCCGTCCGCCAGCCAGTCGGTCGCGGAGATCCGGAAGAACAGCGGCAGTTCGTCGGGCCACACGGCGCGCACCGCGTCGACGACCTCCAGGGCGAACCGGGTGCGGTTCTCGTAGGAGCCGCCGTACTCGTCGGTGCGCCGGTTGGAGTGCGGGGAGAGGAACTGGCCGATCAGGTAGCCGTGGGCGCCGTGGATCTCGGCGACCTCGAACCCGGCGTCCAGCGAGCGCTGGGCGGCGTCGGCGAACTGCTGGACGACCTCCTTGATGCCGTCCACGGTCAGCTCGGTCGGCACCGCGTGCCGCTCGTCGAACGCGAGCGCGCTGGGCGCGACCGCCTGCCAGCCGTGCGCGTCGGCGCCGACCGGGCCGCCGCCCTTCCAGGGGCGGTCGGTGGAGGCCTTGCGGCCCGCGTGCCCGAGCTGGATGCCGGGCACCGTGCCCTGCGACTTCAGGAACGACGTGATCCGGCGGAACTCCTCCACCTGCGCGTCGTTCCAGATGCCGAGGTCGTAGGGGGAGATGCGCCCCTCGGGCGAGACACCCGTCGCCTCGACGATGATCAGGCCGGTGCCGCCGGCCGCGCGAGCTCCGTAGTGCTGGAAGTGCCAGTCCGTGGGCGCGCCCGTGAGCGGGCCCTCGGGGGCCGCGCTGTACTGGCACATCGGCGGCATCCAGACGCGGTTCGCAGCGGTCAGCGACCTGAGGGTGTAGGGCTCGAACAGCGCGCTCACGGCGGACTCCATTCGGTACGGTTCGACGTCGCACACGGCCCGGATCGGCCGGTGCGCTCCTTCGTACGATAGGCATCGTAGTACGGCACCTGTCAAACTACGATAGTTCTCGTACAATGAAGCCGGGGCGCAGGAACGCCGCACGGGCCGCACGTGGCCGTACACAAAGGGGAGCCTCATGTCGACCGCAGCACCGCACACCGCCGGAAGCCGCGCCCTGGAGCACCCGGCCCGCGAGGAGATCCGCCTCGAAGCGGTGCTGCACGCGCTGTCCGACCCGATGCGGCTCGCGGTCGTACGCGAGATCGCGGCGTCGCGAGCCGCCGAACTGTCCTGTTCGCAGATCGACCTGCCCGTCACCAAGTCCACCTCCACGCACCACTTCCGGGTGCTGCGTGAGAGCGGGGTGATCGAGCAGGTCTATCGCGGGACGGCGAAGATGAACGGGCTGCGCAGGGCCGACCTAGACGCGCTGTTCCCCGGCCTGCTCGACACCGTTCTCGACGCGGCTGCCCGGCAGGTCCAGCGGCTCGGGGGCTGAACTCTCCTTCTGTGGAAGGTGGTTGAAGAGCAGGTTCAGCGCGATCGCGGTGATGCAGCCCGCGCTGATCCCGCTGTCCATGATCGTCTGGAACCAGTGGGGGAACCGCGCGTAGATGTCCGGCACGCCGACCGGCAGGACGCCGAGCGCGACCGACACGGCGACGATCGTCAGGTTGTGGTTGCCCTGGAAGTCTACCTTGGCGAGGGTGCGCAGACCGCTCGCGGCGACCGTTCCGAACATCACCAGGCCCGCCCCGCCGAGCACCGGCGCCGGGATCGCGGCCACGACCGCGCCGAGCTTCGGCAGCAGGCCGAGCAGGACGAGGATGCCGCCCGCCGTCGCGACGACCCAGCGGGAGCGGACCCGCGTCATGCCGACCAGACCCACGTTCTGCGCGAACGCCGTGTACGGGAACGTGTTGAAGACCCCGCCGAGCAGTGTCGAGAAGCCGTCGGCGCGCAGTCCGTCGCCGAGCGCGCGCGGCGTCACCGGACGCTCGGTGATCTCGCCGACCGCGATGAAGTCGCCGGTGGTCTCGGTCATGGAGACCAGCGCCACGACCAGCATCGACACGATCGCGGCGCCGTGGAACTCGGGCGCCCCGAAGTGGAACGGCGTGCTGATCCCCACCCAGTCCGCGTCCCCGACGCCCCCGAAGTCCGTGAACCCGGCCGGTATCGCGACGAGCATGCCGACGACGATGCCGACGAGCACCGCGATCCGGCTCAGGAACGCGGGCGCGAACCGCTGCACCGCGAGCACCACGACCAGCACGAAGGCGGCGAGCCCGATGTTCTTCGGCTCACCGAAGTCCTTCGCGCCCGCGCCGCCCGCGACCCAGTTGCCCGCCACGGGCAGCAGGGAGACCCCGATGATGAGGATCACCGTGCCGGTCACCAGCGGCGGGAAGAACCGCAACAGCCGTCCGAAGACCGGCGCGAGCAGCATCATCGCGAGCCCCGCGACGATCACCGCCCCGTAGATCGCGGGCAGCCCGCCGCCCGTCGTGCCGATCAGCACCATCGGCGACACGGCGGCGAACGTACAGCCCTGCACGATCGGCAGCCGGATGCCGAACCGCCACACGCCCACGCACTGGATGAGCGTCGCGATGCCGCACACCAGCAGATCGGCGGTGATCAGATACGCGAGGTCGGCGGGCGACAGCTTCATCGCCCCGCCCACGATCAGCGGGACGGCGACCGCGCCCGCATACATCGCGAGGACGTGCTGCAACCCGAACGCGGCCAACTGGCGTGCGGGCGGGACCTGATCCACGGGGTGTGTCATACGTGCTCCAAGGCCTGGAAAGTCACGGGGACTGAGGGAGGCGGCAGCACGAGACCGTAATCCGCTTAAACGGTTTGTTGATTTCGCGTGTGTTGCCGGGACGTGTCGCCGTCGCCGACCGGCTACGACGCGCCCGCCGCGGCCAACAGCCCCGCCCAGTCGGGGATCTTGACCGACCCGCGCCCCAGCGACCGCCCCAGTTCCGCCTCGGCCCGCTCGATCGCCCGCCACCCGTCCCACGCCACGGGCCGCACCCCGGCGGCGACAAGTCCGGCCAGCGGATCCCGCGTCAACTCCTTGTGTACGAGCGCCGGGACGTCGTCGAGCAGGGAGGTCACCGTCTCCTTGGCGCAGGGCCGGTTGGTGCCGATGACGCCGGTCGGGCCGCGCTTGATCCACCCCGCGACGTACTCGCCGGGCGACGGGACCCCGGAGCGCAGCACCCGCCCCGCCGCATGCGGCACCGTCCCCGTCGCGGTGTCGAACGGCAGCCCCTCCAGCGGCACTCCGCGATACCCCACCGACCGGAGCACCAGCTGAGCCCCGATCTCCTGGTACGCCCGCGTGCCGATCACCCCGCCGTGCCCGTCGGGCCGCGTCCGCTCGAACCGCACCCCGGCCACCCGCCCCGCACCCTCCACGAGCTCCACAGGACGCAGGAAGAACCGCAGATGGATCCGGCGCTCCGCGTCCCGCTCCGGCTCGGCGGCCCAGGCGCGCATCACCTCCACGTTCCGCCGGGCGGCCGGGGGCAGCGCCGACGGATCGGTGTACGCGGGGTCCAGCATCAACTCGCTCTCGTCCACGACGACGCGCACCCCGGGAAGCGATCCGAGCTCGCGGAGCTCCTTGGTGGTGAAGCGGGCCTGCGACGGGCCGCGCCGCCCCACCATGTACACGTCCCGCACCTGACTGGCGGCGAGCGTCCCGAGCGCGGCCTGCGGGATGTCGGTGGGCGCGAGTTCGGCGGCGCCGCGGGCCAGCATCCGTGACACGTCCACCGCCACGTTCCCGACGCCGATGGTCACGGCCGTGCGCACGTCGCGTACGAAACCGTCGTCGCGGGCGTCCGGATGCGCGCTGTACCAGGCCACGAAGTCGGTCGCGGACCAGCTGCCGGGCAGGTCCTCGCCGGGCACCCCGAGCCGCCGGTCGGCCGCCGCGCCCACGCAGTAGACGACCGCGTGGTAGAGCTCGAGGAGCTTCGCCGGCGGCAGATCGGGGCCGATCGCGACACCACCCAGGAATCGCACCCGCTCGTCCTCCAGCACGGCGCGCAGGTTGTTCTGGAGCGACTTGATCTTCTCGTGGTCGGGCGCGACGCCGTAGCGCACCAGGCCGTACGGGCAGGGCAGCCGGTCGAGCACGTCGACCCGGACGTCCGGGACGCGGACCTGCTGCACGAGGCTCTGGGCGGTGTAGACCCCGCTCGGCCCCGAACCGATGACGGCGATGTGCGGCACGGGCGGCTCCTTCCGCTGGCGCGCGGCGCTGGTGACCGGCTGCTCTCAGCATGGCACCGCGCGGTGCGGCGGGGGAGTGGTCGTCTGCGCGCCATCAGCAACCAAATGTGATGACAGGGTTACCGTTCGTCCGTGCTGGAGAGTTCATTCTTTGACGTTTCTGATCATTTTCGACCGGAAAGCACCGTCTCTGCGGGGCCGCGGTGGGAGATCCACGGGCCCGACCCGACCACGCGCCGACCGGAGCCCGACCGGGACGCCGCACCGGGGGAGGACTGCCCGCCGCCGTGGTTCCACGTCCGGCTCGCCCTCGGCGACGGCGCCCACGCGGACGTGCTCGCCGTGGTGGCGGACGGCCGCGTCGCGATCGAGGACGTGCGCGTGCAGCCACCGCTCTCCGCCGACGAGTTCGCCGCCCTCGCCCGGTGGATCGAGGGCCCGCTGGAGGAGGCGTGCCGGGGCGCCGCCGAACAACAGGGCCTCCTCCAGGCCGACTTGGGACCCCGCGGTGGCCTCGTCACCGCCGCCGGGGAACCCGCGGGCCGTCGCGCCCGCCCCGCCTGGCCGCGCGGCACGGAGGGCCGCCGCGTCGCCGCCGAGGCCTACCGCGCCGCGCAGGAGGAGGGCCGTGACCCCGTCCTCGCGGTCATGTACGCGACCGGCCACAGCCGGCGCAGGTCGCTGCGGCTGATCTCGGGCGCGCGGGACGCGGGCTTCCTCGCGCCCCGGCACAACAGGCGCTGAGGCGCGCGATGCTCAGGACATGTCCCGCATCCGGCTGATCTCGGTGGTCTGCTGGGCGATCACGTCGTCGGCCATCTCCTCCACCTGCACGTCGTTCCCGTCGCTCTTGACCTCGGTCGCCATGGTCACGGCGCCCTGGTGATGGGTGATCATCAACTTCAGGAACAGGGCGTCGAAAGCCTTGCCATGGGCGGCCCGCAACTTCTTGAGCTGCGCCTCGGTCGCCATGCCCGGCATCGCCTCGTGCGCGGAGTGCCCCGACGCGGACTCCTTGCGGCCGTGGTTCTTCAGCCAGCCGCGCATGGTGTCGATCTCCGGCGCCTGCGCCGCCGAGATACGCTCGGCGAGCCGCTTCACCTGCGTCGACTCGGCCTGTTCCGGGGCGAGTTCGGTCATCACCAGCGCCTGCTCATGATGCTGGATCATCATCTGCGCGTACCGGACGTCCGCCGAGTTGGGCCCCTCGTCGCCGCCCCGCGCCTGCGCGTCCTTCGCCGACAGCGTCTCGGCCGCCTCCCCGGGCTTGCCCGGCGCGATGACCGAAGGCCCGCTCGACGCGGGCGAGTCGGCGCCGTCGGACCCGCCTGCGTCGCACCCGGTCAACCCCAGCGCCGCCGCCATGATCAGCGCGGGAACAGCAACTTTCGTGACGATCACGTTGCCATCTATTGATCTGTGCATGAGGAAGACGATACTCGGGGGATCCGTGAACCGTTCACGTATGTACGACGTCACCGTCAACCAGGGAGACAACAGTGACCCTGTTGCAGAACTCCGCCCGAACGCGTCGCAGACGCCTGGGAGTTGCCACCGCGGCGGCCGGACTGCTCGCCGCGCTGCTCGCCGCGGGCCCCGTGTCGGCGACGCCCGACCCGGGCGACAAGTCCACGGCGCCGAAGAGCGTCTCGCGGAGCGCCGAGGCCGAGGCGCGCGAGGCGATAGCCGCCGGTGAGATACCCGGCAAGGACGAGATCGTCCACTCGGACAACATCGAGCACCTCACCAACATCCCCAAGGACGTGCTCCCCGGCCTCAACACGGACCTCGCGTTCCAGGGGAAGTACGCCTTCGCCGGGAACTACGACGGCTTCCGCATCTACGACCTCAGCGACCCGAAGGCGCCGAAGACCGTCGCCCAGGTCCTGTGCCCCGGCTCCCAGAACGACATCTCCGTCTCCGGGAACCTGCTGTTCCTGTCCACGGACAGCTCCCGGAGTGACAACTCCTGTTCCTCCACCACCCAGCCGGCGACCGAGAAGTCGTCCTGGGAGGGCATGAAGGTCTTCGACATCAGCGACAAGGCGAACCCGAAGTACGTCGCCGCCGTCGAGACCGCCTGCGGCTCGCACACGCACACCCTGGTGCCGCAGAAGAAGAACGTCTACGTGTACGTCTCCTCGTACTCGCCGAGCGCGACGTTCCCCGACTGCCAGCCCCCGCACGACGGCATCTCCGTCATCAAGGTGCCGCGCAAGGCTCCGCAGAAGGCGGCGGTCGTCAACTTCCCCGTCCTGTTCCCCGGTGAGGGCCCGGACGGCGGCGGCAACCCGGGCGGACCCACCAACCCGGGCGTCTCCAAGACCACCGGCTGCCACGACATCACGGTCCTGCCCTCGAAGAACCTGGCGGCCGGAGCGTGCATGGGCGACGGCATCCTGTTCTCCATCGCGGACCCGGAGAACCCGAAGGTCATCGACCAGGTCCAGGACAACGTGAACTTCGCGTTCTGGCACTCGGCGACCTTCAACCAGAAGGCGAACAAGGTCGTCTTCACCGACGAGCTGGGCGGCGGCGGCGCGGCCACCTGCAACGCCACCATCGGCCCGAACCGTGGCGCCGACGGCATCTACGACATCGTCGGCAAGGGCGACAAGAGCAAGCTCGTCTTCAAGAGCTACTTCAAGATCCCGCGCCACCAGGCCGCCACCGAGAACTGCGTCGCGCACAACGGCTCGCTGATCCCGGTCAAGGGCAAGGACATCATGGTCCAGGCCTGGTACCAGGGCGGTATCTCCGTCTGGGACTTCACCGACTCCACCAGCCCCAAGGAGATCGGCTACTTCGAGCGCGGCCCGCTGACCACCGACGCCCTCACCGTGGGTGGCTCCTGGTCGGCGTACTACTACAACGGCTACATCTACTCGAACGACATCGCCAAGGGCTTCGACGTCCTGAAGCTCAGCGACCGGCGCACCGACCCGGCCAAGAAGATCCACCTGAACGAGCTCAACGTCCAGACCCAGCCGGACTACTTCGACTGATCGCCGTCGGCGGCCAGGGGCCGCAGCGGTTCGAAGTAGCGTGAGAAATCGGCCGCACGGCCGTGTTCGGGGTCCCCGCCGGGTGACGCGTCAGCAGCGCCGCCCGGCGGGAAACCCCGCTCCCACGCCAGGTCGTAGCGCTGGAACAGCTCGGCGCGCATGACCGTCGTCGGCATCGGGGCGCCCGGCACGAGCACCGCGAACACGGCGCCCATCAGCACGGCGCGCAGCAGCGGATAGTCCTTGTCGACGTCCAGCGTCCCGTGCCGTACGACGGTGTCGCGCAGCAGCGCCGCGAGCCGCTGCTGCTCGGGGCACTGCACGAACCCCTCGGCCTGGAGGATCCCCGCCATGTGCGTCCGCATCAGGACGGGCTGATCGCGGGCGAGCCCGAGGATCGCGTCGATGGCCCGCGCGAGCCGCTCGTCCCCGTCGCTCTCGGCCGGCCGCGGCTCCCGCTCCAGGGCCTCCTGCAACGTCCGGTTCATCAGCCGGTGCACCGCCGACTGCAACAACTGCCGCTTGCCGGGGAAGTAGTACGAGACCAGACCGCGTGCCGACCCCGCACGGTCCGCGATGTCACCGAGGGTCGTCGCGTCGTATCCCCGCTCCCCGACGAGCTCCAGCGTCGCCTGGAGAAGCCGCTCGCGCGAACGCCGTCGCAATTCCTCATTGACCGATGCGCTGCGGGGGGACATCCTTGACTCCTGCGTTGACTGGCTCGCAGCCAACTATACTCAGCGCGTCCAGGCCGCCCGCCCTCCAGGGCGCGGTGCGCAGGGGCGGAGCGGCCGTATCGGGCGACGCGGGGGATCGTCCGATACGGCCGCCCCATGAACCGGCCTCCGGACGGAGTCGGCGCCGCCCGGAGGCCGGGTTCACCAGCACGGAGAACACCGCGCGCATCCGCACCGCCGAGATCCTCGACCCGTACGAGGCATCCGGAGGCGAATGTTCACCGTGGGCACGGGCAGCATCCCCGACGAGCCCAGGTCAGCCCTCCCCGACCCGAGGACGGGAGACAGGATGAACACCTCTGTGAAGGCCCTCGTGGTCTCCACCACGTCGAGCCTGATCGCGGCCGTCGCCGTCACCACCGCGGGCATCGGCCCGGCATGGGCGTGGTGGACAGCATGGGCAATCCTCGCCGTCGGCACCGTGGCCGTCGTGGTCGCCGACCGCCGGCAGTCCACCTGACGGTCCGGAGCGGCGCCCCGCCACCGCACCATGAAGTGGTGGGGCGCTGACGATGTCCTACCAGTAGTGCTTGCGCCCGCCGACCGCGTGTCCGGCTGCTCCCAGGACCCAGAGCACGGCGCCGACGACCACCAGGACGATGCCGATGGTCCACAGCACCGAGATGCCGGTGATCAGTCCGATGACGAGAAGGATGAGACCGAGAATGAGCATGGCTCCTCCGATCTGGCTTTCTTCGAGTATGCGCCTCTTGGCCGCGCCCGGCTGATCAGAGAGCCGCCTCGCGGACCCGGCGGCTCCGGCGCCGCATGCCTGCGGCGAGCCTCAGCCGTGGCCGCGTTCGATGAGCCTCGCCGCGCGCCCGGCCGGGAGCCTTCTTACAGTGGGGGCGTGACGCGCAAGGCCTACTCGGGACATCTGGTCACCGTCTCCTTCGACGGAGAGCGGTGCCTGCACGCCGCCGCGTGCGTACGCGGGCTGCCGCAGGTCTTCGACACGGAGCGGCGGCCGTGGATCCAGCCCGACGCGGCGCCCGCCGACGAGGTCGCGGAGGTCGTACGGCGCTGCCCCTCCGGCGCGCTGCGCTACGAACTCGTCGACGGCACCGTGGAGGTGCCGCCCGCGGCCACCTCCATCGAGCGCACACCCGACGGACGCCTCGTGATGCGCGGCGACCTGCGGATCCGCACCACGGACGGCGACGAGACCGCGGAGGTCCGGGCCACCCTGTGCGGCTGCGGCCGCAGTGGGAACCAGCCCTATTGCGATCACGCGGGCCCCTGCGGAGCCGCCTGAACCGCGCGGCCCGTCACACCAGGTCGAGCACCGGCCGCAGCGCGTCGGGCCGCTCGTCCACCGGCAGGTGGTCCACGAAGTGCACCGCACAGCCGATCACCGCGGCCCCCGCGTCCGCGCGCCGGTCGTCCCCGACCATCAGGACGTCCCCCGGCGCCGCCCCGAGCGCCTCGCACGCCGTCGCGAACAGCCGCGCGTCGGGCTTCGTCACGCCGTGCCGGTACGACATCACGTACGTGTCCACGTACGGATCGAGGCCGTGCGCCACGAAGACCGGCCGCAGATCCCAGCCGATGTTGCTCACGACCCCGACCGGGACGCCGCGCTCGCGCAGGCCGACGAGGACGTCGAGCGCGTCCGGGTAGGGCCGCCAGGCCGCCGGGTCCATATGGCGGTCGTACAGGGCGTCGTACAGCCGCTCGTCCGGAAGCGGCACGGTGCGGGCGAGGCCCGTGTACGCGGCGCGGTGCCGCGAGGCGTCCACGTCGCGGACCGCGATCAGTTCCGTGAGATGGTCCGGCACGGCGACGTGGTCGGTCGTGCCGCCGGGCAGCGCGCCCGCCTCGTGCAGGCCGCGCGCCGCGCGCTCGAACTCCTCGTCGGACAGCGTCAGTTCACTCGCGTCGAGCACCGCGCGCAGCCAGGACGAGGTGGACTCGATACGGAAGAGGGTCCCGGAGAAGTCGAAGAGCACCGCTTTGATCGCCATACGGTCGATCCTGCGCGGCCCCCAACTCGCAGGTCAAGGGCGCTCGTACGGGCCACGCCACTTCTCGTACGCGGACGTGGACACGGTCACGAGCAGCGCCCCGAGCAGCCAGCCGCCGAGCACGTCCGATGGCCAGTGCACGCCCAGCCACAGCCGGGTCAGGCCCACGCCGAGCACCGAGACCACCGCCACGGCCAGCGCCGTACGCCACAGGGCCCGGCCCGCGCCGGAACGCCGCAGCAGCCACAGGACCAGGCCGCACACGACGGCCGCCGTCATCGCGTGCCCCGAGGGGAACGCCGCGTAGTGCGCCGAGTCCACCGGATCGGGCCACCGCGGCCGCGGCCGGTCCACCACCGCCTTGAGGCCCTGCTGGACGAGGGAGCCGACCAGGCAGGTCGCCGCCAGCCACCCCGCGAGCGCCCACGCGCGCAGCCGCCACACCAGGCCCAGTACGACCACGGTGATCAGCAGGCGCATCGCCCATGGATCCCACACCCAGTCCGTGAGGATCCGGCTGGTCCGTGTGACGCCCGGTTCGTCGACGGCACCCCGGTGCAGCGCGCGCACGATGTCGGTGTCCACCTCCATGAGCGGACTCCAGCGGAGCGCCACCAGGGCGATCAACAGGACGCAGGGGACCGCGAGCGCCGCCGTGAGGGCGGTGCGGGGGCGGTGGCCGGGGCGGGTCGGGGTGTCGAGTCGTGCCGGGTGCATGGGAAGGATCCTCGCCCATCGGCCGTGCTGCGGGCCGGCGGGACTTGGTCGTCGGGACAGGCTCTACCCGAGTGCCCGCAATCCCGGAACGAACGTCACCAGAAGGGGAACCAGTGGGACCAGTGCGGCGGCCGCCGTCAGGCGCAGCCGGCGCGCCGGGGTCAGCCGCGACGGGGGAGCGAGCAACCGGTCCACGCGGTGCGGCAGATGGGCCTGCGGTGTGGGGCACGGCCCGCCGAACACTCCGCGGTCCTCGTTCAGCTCCACCAGGGCCAGCGCGATCGTCAGGCGCCCGAACCGCCGTGACGCCACGTCGTCGGCGGCCAGCTCGACCAGGTGGTGCATCTCGTCGCGGAACGCGGCGAACACCGGGACCTGCGGGAACCCGCCGGCGAGCGCGCCCGAGCAGTGCAGCAGCCAGTCGTGCCGCCAGCGCGCGTGCCCCATCTCGTGGGCGAGCACCGCGTCGAGCTGACGCCCCTTCAAGCGCCGCAACGCGCCTGTGGTGATGACCAGTTGAGGCGTCGTGCCCGGTAGCCACCATGCGTCGGGGCGCTCGCCCTCGAGCACCACGAGCCGGTCGGAGCGGGGCTCCTCGCCGGGCAACAGGGGCGCCCGCACCAGGAGTTCGGCCCGCCGCTGCCTGCGCCGCGCGCGCGACCTGCGCACCTCGCGCACCAGCATCGCCGCCGTCCACACCCCGCCGAGCGCGAGCGTCACGGCGACGGCCGCGGCCCAGCCCCGGTGGCGCGCAGCGCGTACGCCTCCACCACGGCGTGCGGGGCGGGCGCGAAGACATGGCCGCGCACGGCCTGCCACGCGGCCGCCGCGCTGACCGTCATCGACAGCGCGCAGCACATCAGGACGGCCGCCACCACGCACTGCCACACCCACAGAGCGACGATCGGCTCCCGCTCGGGCCAGTCGGCCCGCGCGAGCAACCGCGGGGCGACGACAGCGAGAAGGGTGCCGAGCAGCAACAGCGCTACGGGGACCGTCATGGCCGTCACCCTATGAGCCGCTCGCTGCCCGGCGGTATGGCCCGGGGCGTCAAGTGACGCACGCCACGGTTTCGCGATCTGCTCCACGGGCCCGCGCGTCCCCGTCCCGCGCGGCCGCGTGCCCTCACATCGTGAGCAGCATCGCGAGCATGCCGATCCCCATCGACAGGCGGCAGGCCCGCGCCAGTTCCGGCCGGTCGCCCCAGCCCACGCCCGCCACCGCGCCGCCCGCCGGCTGCGCGACGGGCACCAGGCGCGCCCCCGACCACAGCACGTACCCGGCGAAGTAGACGAGCAGCAGTCCGGTCACGAGCGGGGCGCCCGCCCGCCGCCGTGGTGCGCG
Source organism: Streptomyces sp. Q6 (assembly GCF_036967205.1). Lineage (NCBI taxonomy): Bacteria > Bacillati > Actinomycetota > Actinomycetes > Kitasatosporales > Streptomycetaceae > Streptomyces > Streptomyces citrinus. The sequence goes on along the minus strand of NZ_CP146022.1, from coordinate 809,698 downwards.
TGCGCCGCGGGCCGCACCGCCATCGCCACCGCCATGTAGGCCATCGCGAACGTGCCCACCAGATGGTGCAGATGGTGCGCCCCGCTCCGCGACGCCCACAGCGCGCGCAGCGTGGAGGCCCCGAACACCACGGCGTACAGCAGCCAGGCCCAGTCGGGCGGCGCGACGACCGCGGCCGGGACCGCCATCAGCGCCATGCCGAATCCCATCAGGGCCTCGCCGCCCGCGGTGCGGCGCTGCTCCTCGACGCCGCTGCGCATCCGCAGCAGGCAGTAGGCGCCGGTCGCCGCGCAGAGCGCGACGAGCAGCCAGGCGGCCGACATCGGTCCGTGCACCGGGTCCCCCTTGTCGTCGGCTCCGGTCTCCGTCCCCGGTCTAGATGCCCGGGCGCGCGGGTGCGTAAGGCGGCGCAGGGGAGCACTGGTGGTCGCGCGGGGTGGTGGCGCGTGCATGTTTTACGAGTAAAACACCTGCTAAGGTTTTTGTATGAGCAGCACACCTCCGAGCACCGCACCCCCGTCCCCGCGCTCCCTGTCCGTACGTCGTCTCCCGCTCACCGGCGTGCTGCGCCCGAACAAGCCCGTCGACATCTGGTTCAAGCCCGCCACCAGCGTCGTCGTCGCGACCGCGATCCCCAACCTCACGCTGCTCGCCCTCGGCCGGCTCGATCTGGTCATGTACACGATGGCCGGCAGTCTGTGCGCCCTGTACGGCCACAACCTCCCCTACGCCGCTCGCGCCCGCGCCCTGGCCCGGGTGGTGCTCGGCATGTTCGCGAGCGTCGCCGTCGCCCTGGTCAGCGCCTCGCTCACCTCGTCCGCCGTCATTCTCGTCGCGGTCGGCGCGGTGCTCGCCGCGGCGCAGAAGGCCCTGTGCGACGCGACACGCATCGGTCCGCCGGGGCACCTGATCTTCACGTTCATCAGCTCCGCGTCGCTGTTCGCGCCGCAGACCATCGGGCAGGTGCCGGGGCACCTCGCGCTCATGATCGGCGCCGGCGCCCTCGCCTGGCTCGTGGGCATGGCGCCCGTCCTCGTCCGCCCGTACGGCCCCGAACGCCGCGCCACCGCCCGCGCGCTGAACGCCGCCGCCGCGTACGCCGAGCGGCCCGAGCACGCCCCGGCCCGCGGCGCCGCCGCGGCCGCCGTGCACGCCGCCTGGCAGTCGCTGCTCGCCACCGGCGCCCGCACCGAGGCCCGCCGGGCCCTGGAGCGCCTCGTCGTGCGCGCCGAGGTCGCCATCGCCGCGCCGGGCGACACCGACGTGGCCCAGCTGCGCGGCTGGGCCACCGGCCTGCTCGGCTCCGGCGCCGTGCCGCGGCCCGCCCCGATCGCCGGGATGGACGACGAACTGCTCGGCGTCGAGGCCGAACTCGCCGACGGCAAGCCGTCCCTGTGGCGCCGGATCGGCCCCGGCTCGCCCCTGCTCCCCGTCGCTCTGCGCACGGTGGTCGGCTGCGCCCTCGCCGGGTACGTCTCGCTGGCCCTCGGCATCGGGAAGCCGTACTGGGCCCTGGTCACCGCCGCCTCGCTCTACCAGGCCAACGTGACGCTGACCTGGAGCCGCGGCGTCCAGCGCGTCGTCGGCAACCTCGGCGGCGTGCTCGTCTTCGCCGCCGTCGCCCCCGTGGCGCACCTCAGCCAGGCCGCCCTGGTCCTGTTCTGCCTCGCCTTCAACTTCGGGGCCGAGGCGCTCATCACCCGCAACTACTGGCTCGGCAGCCTCTGCGTCACGCCGATGGCGCTGCTCGTCACCGAGTTCGCCCGGTTCCAGGAGCCCGGTGAGCTGATCACCGACCGCGTCGTGGACACCCTGGTCGGCGCGCTGGTCGGCGTGGTCGCCGCCGTCGCCGTGACGAACCGGCGGGCCGGCGACCAGATCGAGCGGTCCCTGGAGCGCACGACCACCGCGCGCGACGCCGCCGAGCGCACGCTCGCCCTGGCCGCGCCCGGCCACGCCGCCCTGGAGACGGCCCGCCGGACGCTCGTCGGCGCCCTGGTGGAGCTGCGCGCCGCCGCCGACACCGCCGCGGGCGAGTGGTGGCAGCGGGCCCTGCCCGAGGAGCGGGTGCTCGCCGCCGAGCAGGCCGGACACCGTACGCTCGCGGCGACGGTGCGGCGCCAGGCGGCCGGCGCCGTCGGCGACACTGGAGGCAGGACGGCGGAGGAGCCCAGCGCCGCCCACGGATGACGGTCGAGGGAAGGTCCGGTCAGGCAGGCATGAGCACGCAGCGAGACACGGCGGGAGCGGCAGCGCGGCCGCTCGACACCGTGTCGTCCGTCGTCCGGCAGTGGCAGGCCGTGCGGCCGGACATCGACACGGGCCCGATGGAGATCATCGGCCGGATCAACCGGTGCGCCGCGCTGCTCCAGCAGGCGGAGGACGCCCCGCTGCGGTACGCGGGCCTGACCCGCGCCGAGTTCGACCTGCTCGGCACCCTGCGGCGCACCGGCCGCGAACTGACCCCCGGAGACCTCGCCCGCGAGACGTTCTCCTCCGGCGCGGCCGTCACCAAGCGCCTCAAGCAGCTGGAGGCGCGGGGGCTGGTCGCGCGGCGCGGCGACACCCGCGACCGGCGCGTGTCGCACCTCAGCCTCACCGACGAGGGCCGCACCCTCGTCGACGAGATCCTGCCGCGCCAGCTGGCGTACGAGTCGACGGTCCTCGCGGGCCTCGAAGGCGGGCGCGACAGCGAACTCAGCGCCCTGCTGGGCGAGCTGCTGTCGCAACTGGAAGGGCGCCTGGGCGGCCCGCGGGCCTGAGCGCGGCCTAGTGCAGGGGCAGTTCGGGCTTCTCCGGCGCCATCGACCGCCCCGCGACCTCGGCGCTGACCACCTTCTGGATCTCCTCCGGCGACAGATACGCGTCCGTCATCTCGAAGTCCTTGAGGGTGGCGGGCCGGTGCCGCTGGAACCCGGTGCGCACGAAGTCGTCACCGGCGACCGCGTTGAGGCCCCAGTTCGCCGCCGTACGGAACCGGGCCGTCAGCGTGCGCAGCGCCCCCAGGTGGTAGCCGCGCGCGACGATCTGCGCCGGGAGGCCGGTCAGCTGCACGCCCATCGGCTTCGACACGGCCTGGATGCCGCCGAGGTCGACGACGAGCCCGAGGTCCTTGTGGCGGTACGGCGTCAGCGGCGTACCGCGCAGCGCCGCGAGCACATTGCGGGCCGCCGCCCAGCCCTGCCGCATGGCGTGCTGCGCGGTCGGCGGGCACATCGCGTCGCCGCCCTTGACGACGTCCGGCACCGCCGCCGCGTCACCGAGCGCGAACACCCCGTCGAGCCCCGGAACGGTCAGCTCCGGCGTGACGACGAGCCGGCCCCGGTTGGTCTCCGCGCCGAGCGTCGCGATCAGTGGACTCGGTGCGACACCGGCCGTCCAGATCAGCGTGTGGCAGGGCAGTTCCCGCCCGTCGGTCAGCGTCACGGTGTCCTCGGTGGCCTTCGCCACGGACACCCCGAGCGACACGTGCACGCCGCGCCGCTCCAGGATCGCCATCGCCTTGTCGCCGAGCCGCGCGCCCAGCTCGGGCATCAGCTTCGGCGCCACGTCGACGAGATGCCACTTGATGGCGGTCGGATCGAGCCCCGGGTACCGCTTGACCGCGGCCGCCGTCAGGCGCTGGAGGTACGCGGCCGTCTCGGTCCCCGCGTACCCGCCGCCCACGACCACGAACTGGAGCCGCGCCTCCCGCTCGGCCGGGTCCGAGCTGGCCGCCGCGAGGTCCAGCTGCGAGATCACGTGGTCCCGGATCCAGGCGGCCTCGGCGAGCGTCTTCACGCCGACCGCGTACTGGTCGACGCCCGGGATGTCGAACTGCCGGGTGACGCTGCCCGGCGTCAGCACGAGATGGTCGTAGCGTTCGACGGTCGTCTCGCCGTTGATCTTCCGTACGACGACGGCCTTCGCCTTCGGGTCCACGCCGACGGCGCCACCCGGAATGATCGAGGTCCGTCGCAGCATCCGGCGCAGCGGCACGGCCACGGACTGCGGGGTGAGCACGCCGGATGCGACGTGGGGGAGGAGCGGCAGATACAGCTGGTGGTCCATCGGGGAGATCAGCTTGAGGACCGCCTCCCCGGGCTTCAGCGTCTTCTCCAGCTTGTGGGCGCACTCCATCCCGGCGAACCCACCGCCCACGATCAGGATCCTGGGCACGGTCGAGGTTCGGGGAGCGTTCGTGTTCCGGGGAGTGGTCATCTCGGATCTCTCCTGGGCTGGACGGTGTGCGGACAGGCGAGGAGCGTTGCCGGTCATGTGTATCCGGATCGGCGCCGCCGAATCCCGACACTGAGCGCCATCCTCCGGCGTACGGCACGAAGCCGCACGTCAGCGTGGTCCGTATCGGCCTAGATCCCGGGCCGGTATCTGATCGGATGGCGCTCGGGGACCTCGACCAGGACGATCTCGCAGCCGTCCGGATCCGCGATCCACATCTCGACGAGTCCCCACGGCTCCTCGACCGGCTCCCGCAGCACACGCGCACCGCGCGCCACGAGGTCCTCGTGCGCGGCCCGCACGTCCGCCACCTGGAGCCACAGCCGCACCCCGGGCGCCACCGGCCCCTCGGCCCGCCCCGACACCTCCAGGAAGCCACCGCCGAGGAAGTACACCGTGCCCCGCTCCGGCCCGGTGCCGAACTCCCGGTAGACGGCGAGCCCCAGCGTCTCGCCGTAGAACGCGCGCGACCGCTCCGGATCGCCGGGACGGATCAGGACCCTGCTGCTCAGTACGTGAACCATGCCGACGCACAGTAGTGCGGCCGGGTTAACCTCGACGGCGCCGACAGGCCCACAGCCGTACGAGATCGGAGAGCCCTCCATGACCGCCGCCCTGACCTACCGTGATGCCGCCCCGGAGGACGTCGACGTGCTCGTCGCGCTCGTCGAGTCGGCCTACCGCGGGGACTCCAGCCGCACCGGCTGGACCACGGAGGCGGACATCCTGGAGGGGCAGCGGACGGATCCGGAGGGCGTGCTCGACGTCATCAAGGACCCCGACAGCAGGCTGCTCACGGTGGAGCGCGACGGCGAGGTCGTCGCCTGCTGCCAGCTGGAGCACCGCGGTGACCACGCCTACTTCGGGATGTTCGCCGTCAGCCCGGCCCTCCAGGGCGCCGGCCTCGGCAAGGAGATCATCGCGCAGGCGGAGCGCACGGCGGCCGCGACCTGGGGCGTGCGCGAGATGCACATGACGGTGATCTCCGTACGCGAGGAACTCATCGCCTGGTACGAGCGCCGCGGCTACCGCCGTACGGGAAAGATGAGCCCCTTCCCGTACGGCGACGAGCGCTTCGGCATCCCGCAGCGCGCCGACCTTCAGTTCGAGCTGCTGGTCAAGCCGCTGGTCTGAGCGTCCGGCTCACGCGGTGAAGCGGCCGGTGCGCTTGATCTCGGGGTAGTCGGTGGTCGCGCCGTCCAGCCCGAGCGCCCGGACGAGACGCAGGTCGTCCTGGGTGTTCACGACCCAGCCGATGATCCGCAGGTCGGCCTTGCGGGCGTGCTCGACGATCTCCTGCGTCAGGCGCCGGATGTTCAGCACGAGGGTCGTCGCGCCGACGGCCAGCGCCCGCTCGACCACGTCCGTGCCGTAGCGGCTCGCGACGAGCGCGGTGCGCACCCCGGGCACGAGCCGGGCGATCTCCGCGACCGCCTCGTCGTGGAAGGAGATCACCTCGACGCGGTGCACCAGATCGCGGCGCAGCATCACCTCGGCGAGCGCACGGGCCGCCGCCGCGGTCTTGATCTCCGCCTGGAGCGGGGCGCTGACCGCGTCGAGCACCTCCTCGAAGACAGGCACCCGCTCCCCGCGCCCGGCGTCGAGGGTGCGCAGCTCGTCGAGGGTCTTCTCGGCGATCGGCCCCTTGCCGTCGGTGGTGCGGTCGACATCGGCGTCGTGCATGACGACGAGTGCGCCGTCCTTGCTCAGATGCAGATCGAGCTCGATGAGGTCGAGGCCCTCGCGCTGCGCGGCGACGAAGGACCTGAGGGTGTTCTCCGGTTCGACACCCATCACTCCACGGTGCCCGATGGTGAGGAAGTTCAAGGTCGTCTCGCTTCCGTCGACGGCTGCTCGCCCTGGCAGCCTAACGGTGCGACTCGGCGATGGAGCCACTGCGGCGCGAGGGAGTGGAGTCGTCCGCTCTGGCTCCCACCACGCCGAGGATCAGGCCGGTGATGACGGCGGCGACGACGACGGCACGGGTACTCACGGCTGACGCACTCCCAGCGGTACGGGACAGGAACCGGGCCCGTCCTACCCCTGGGGCACCGCCCGCGCGAGCCTCGTCACTCGTCGGTGGGCGCGCCCCGCGATGGGTTGACGGGAGCGGGCGGGAGAGCGTGGAGCTCGGCGAGATCCGCCAACATGCCCTGCGCCAGCTCGACTTCGGACACCAGATGCCGCTCGCTCCAGCGCAGCGCGATCTGCGGATGCGCCCACGCCTCCACCCCGTCGGCCCGCGTCATCGCGTCCCGCACCTGTTTCAACTCGCCCTCGGCGCGCGTCAGATGCTCCTCTACGAGGGCGCGCAGCCGCTCGGGCGTGGCGAGATGCCCGAGCCACACCCGTAGCACCACCGGGTGCCTGAGCGAGACGGCGCCCGCATCGTCGCCGCCCGCCGCCCACCCGGCGAGCGCCGCCCGCCCGTCCTCGGTGATCGCGTACGTCCGCTTCGCCCGCGGCTCCTCGGGCCCCGAGCGCCGCGACGTCACGTACCCGAGTCCTTCGAGCCGGCGCAGTTCCGCGTAGATCTGGCTGAAGGCGGGAGCCCCGTAGAAGAACCGCAGCGACGCGTCCGCCCACTTCTTCAGCTCGTACCCGGTCCGCTCACCCGGGAAGGAGAGCAACCCGAGCACGGCCCAGGCGGTCGGCGGCAACGGCGAGTTCGGCATGGGTCCGCATTGAAGTGAGCGGGGGCCGAGGGCGCAAGAGGCCTACGCGGTCGTGCGCCGCAGCCGCGCGGAGAGGTGATGCTGCGAGGGCTGCCCGACCGCCGCCATGTCGTGCGTGAACGCCAGCGTGTCGGCGTCCTCCCAGGTGTAGCGGCGCCGGGTCGACTCCACGTCCTTGGCGGTCGGCGCGCACGCCACCTGGTGCGTGGCGAGGTCGACGGCGTCCTCGGCCGCGCTGCCGACGGCGATCTCCGCGATGCCCGTGGGCTGCGTGATCAGCGCCTCGACGCGGCCGTCGGGCTGGAGCCGCCACCAGCCGCTCTCGCGCGCGGCGGGACGCACGGGCGTGTCGTCGGCGCCGATCAGCCAGGCCCGCGCCTCGTACCGCAGGAAGGGCCGTCCGTCGTGGCTGAACGTGACCTCCTGGGCGTACGTGAACTCCCCGTCGATCGTGGGGTACTGGCCCCGCCCGCGTCCGCGCCAGGCGCCGAGCAGCCCCAGCACGGGTGCCAGGAGGGCGTGCGGCGCGGGTGTCCCGTCCGGGCGGGTGCTGTCGCGGTACGGGTATTCCGGGGCGAGGTCGAACACGGGTGAGCTCCTGAGCGGGTCGATCGCGGGTGGGTCGGCAGGGCAAGCGTAGGCGCCGAAGCGCGCGGCGCTCCTGCCGCGTCGTGCGGCATCCCTTCCCATCTCTGACGGTTCGTCATATAGCTATCAGTCATATGGAGGTGCCACCACGCGGCCTACGCCACGGACCGACTCCCGGGAGCGCATGTGAAGTTCTCCGTCATCTTCGAGGCCCAGCTCGCCGACCCCACCGTCGAGCGCGAGCACCAGCTCTTCCACGACTGCGTCGAACAGGCCGTCCTCGCCGAGGAGATGGGCTTCGACCGGATCTGGGCGGTCGAGCACCACTCCCTGAAGTGGTACGCGCACATGTCCGCCCCCGAGATCTTCCTGACCTGGGTCGCCGCCCGCACCTCCCGGATCCGCGTCGGGCACGGCGTCGTGTGCATGCCGTTCCTGTTCAACCACCCGGCACGCGTCGCCGAACGCGCGGCCACGCTCGACCTGCTCTCCGCGGGACGCCTCGACCTCGGCGCGGGCCGGGGAGGCACCGTCCAGGAGACCTCCCTGTGCGGCGTCGACAAGGACCGGACCACGCAGGAGGTGGAGGAGGCGCTGCGGATCATCGGCAAGGCCTGGGAGAAGGAGGAACTGGAACACCACGGGCCGCTCCTCGACATCGACCCGCACCCGATCCTGCCCCGGCCCGCGCAGACCCCGCACCCGCCCCTCTTCCTGGCGTGCAGCCGTACGGAGACGTTGCGTCAAGCGGCCGAACTCGGCGTCGGCGCCCTCGTGATGGGCTTCGCGGGGCCCGACTCGATCGCCGAGATGCGCGGCGCGTACGACGCGGCGATCGCCGCCCGCACCCCCGAACGCCTGGTGTCGTCCGTCGTCAACGACCACTTCTCGGTGCTGTGCCCGACGATCGTCCTGGACGACCGCGAGCGCGCCCGCCGCATCGGCATGCGCGGCCAGCGCTTCTTCGCGCAGTCGATCGGGCACTGGTACGGGGGCGCGGGCATCCCCGACGAGGCGGTCGTCGACGGCACGGACGAGGCGGCCGAGATGCGCCGCGCCGCGGAACAGGTCGTGGCCCGCCTCAACGAACAGCACATACCGGTACGCCCCACGGCCACGGCCACGTTCAACGCGGACCACGCGTACGGCACCGCGGCGGACGCCATCGCGTACGTCGAACGCCTCCGGGACGCGGGCGCCGACGAGATCATGTGCCTGATCCAGATGGGCACGGTCCCGCAGGAGGCCTGCCTGGAGACGCTCCGCCAGTGGGGAGAGACGGTGATCCCGCACTTCAGGGACGCGCCTTGAGGTGAAGGCTCGGGGCGGGGAGCGCGAGAGGGGCGGGCGGTGTGCTCATACCGCCCGGCCATGGTGCGCGTGCACGGCCGGCCCCGCCGTGAGGCGCGATCACCATCGGCCCGTCGCACCGCCCCACACCCCTGGTGGCGCGCCGGGCCGCCGAGGCCCCGGCGTCGCAGCCCGGCTCTCCCGTCGCGCGGCGAGCCCCGCCCGAACCCCCGCTCCGCCGGGGCCGACGCCGCTCCCGAGCGCCCGCGTCCCTTCCCTTCTCCGCCTCGCCCCGCCACTCTCCGCCCCAGTCCAGAAGCCACCCGCCGGCCGAGCCCTGGAGGACCCATGACCGATCGCCCGGATCGACTCGACCCCGCAGCCCGTCCCCTCGTCGACGCCATCACCGCCGTGTTCCCGGATCTCGGCGGCACGGTCACCGATGCCGCCGAGGCGCGGCGGATCCTGCGGGCGGCGCCCGCCTCGCCGTTCCCGGTGCCCGTCGTGGGCGGCGTCGAGGACCGGGAGATCCCCGGGCCGCCCGGCGCGCCCGATCTCCCCGTACGGATCTATCTGCCCGACGCGGAAGAGGACAGCGGGACGCGGCCCGTCGTCGTGTTCTTCCACGGCGGCGGCTGGGCCATCTGCGACCTCGACAGTCATGACGGCACCGCGCGCGGGATGTGCCGCGACGCGGGGGCCGTGGTCGTGTCCGTGGACTACCGGCTCGCCCCGGAGTCCCCGTTCCCGGCCGCTGTCGAGGACGCGTACGCCGCCGTGTGCTGGACCGCCGAGCACGCCGCCGAACTCGGCGCGGACCCGGGCGCGTTGAGCGTCGCCGGGGACAGCGCCGGAGGGAACCTCGCCGCCGTCGTCGCCCAGATCGCGCGGGACGCGGGCGGCCCCGCGATCGCCCGGCAGATCCTCGTCTACCCCGCCACCGACGCCCGCCAGAAGTCCGGCTCCTTCGACGCCAACGCCACCGGCTACTTCCTCACCGCCGCCCACTGCGCCTGGTTCCGCGAGCAGTACCTCGGGCCCGAGGGCGACCCGGCCCACCCGCACGTCTCGCCCCTGCTCGCCGACGACCTCGCCGGACTTCCGCCCGCCCACGTCGTCACGGCCGGCTGCGACCCCCTGTGCGACGAGGGCCGCGCGTACGCGAGCGCCCTGCGCGCCGCCGGTGTCACCGTCACCGAGAGCCACTTCCCGCACATGTTCCACGGCTTCTTCGGCTTCCCCGAACTCCTGGACGACGCGCGCCGCGCCCATGCCGATGTGGCGCAAGTCATCGTTTCGAGCGCCCGGGACAGGAAAAACGGCGGTTAAGGAGGGGGTGGCGCAGGATAATTTCCCGAGCCTCCCCTTGTGGTGGAGAACCTCGCACGCATACGGTGTCTTTACGCGAGGTTCTCCTGTGGAGGATGGGACATGACGGAAATTCTTGTGCAGGCGGCTATGGAGGGAATCGTTCCTCCGGCCCAGGTGGCGGGCGACAGGGTGGTGGAGCACCCGGCCTGGCCCGTGCTCAAGGACGCCGTGGAGGAGATCAGGACCTGGCAGAGCAAGGACGGGTCCATCGACCTCGACGCCGAGGGCGCCCCCGCGAGGTCCACCGTCGAGCAGACCGTGGACCGTGTCATAGCGGCCGTGGAGCAGCTCGCCCCGCTGCTGCCGCACGACGCCGCGTACCACGAGGCGCTCGTCCTGGACCTGCGCCGCTGGGCCGACGGCGGCTTCGAGGTGCCCGACTTCCTGGACTCGCTGCTCGCCTTCCAGCCCGCGACCCAGCGCCGGGACGGCCTCCAGCACCTGGTGCTCTTCCCGATGTACACGCAGAACGGCAACCCGGACCGGAACATGGAAGCCGTCGTGCTCCGCATGGTCTGGCCCGACTGGCTGGCCGAGCTGGAGGCCACCCGCTACGACAACCCGCTGTTCTGCGGCATCACCTTCGAGGACTTCACCTCGGGCTACGACACGAACTCGGCGGTCCTCTTCCCCGAGACGATCGCCGTGCGCGAGGCGCCGGAACGGTTCTCCTGGGGTGGCATCTTCTGCGACCGCGAGGCGGCCCGCTTCCGCCGGGTGACCGAGGCCTCCGTCGAGATCCTCGGGCTCGAACTGCCCGACGACATCCGCGAGATGGTCGGCGACCAGGACCGCTGCCAGCAGGCGTTCGTGCTGTGGGACATGGTCCACGACCGCACGCACAGCCACGGCGACCTGCCGTTCGACCCGTTCATGATCAAGCAGCGCCAGCCGTTCTGGATGTACGGCCTCGAAGAGCTGCGCTGCGACCTCACCGCCTTCAAGGAGGCCGTGAAGCTGGAGGCCGACGGCTTCCCGCAGGGCCGTGACGTCCAGTACGCCGTCCTCTTCGACCGCATGTTCCGCTTCCCGGTCACCGGCGAGCGCGTCCGCAACTACGACGGCCTCGGCGGTCAGCTGCTCTTCGCGTACCTGCACAAGCACGACGTCGTCCGCTGGACGGACAACAAGCTGCACATCGACTGGCAGCGTGCCCCCGAGGTGACGAACCAGCTCTGCGCCGAGATCGAGACGCTGTACCGCGACGGCATCGACCGCCCGAAGCTCGTCCACTGGTTCGCCGCGTACGACCTGGTCTCGACGTACCTCGCCCCGCACCCGGGATCGCGCTGGGCCAAGGGCCCCGACGCCCTGGACACCTCGCTGCCGCCGCGCAAGCTCGTGGACGAGGTGCTTCCGGACGAGTTTCCGCTCAGCATGTTCTATGAGGCGCTTTCCAAGAAGCTGAAGAACGTGATCGCCTCCACCAAGGGGATCACCGCGGCGGGCGCCGAGCGGGTGGCCGCGTGAGCAACCCCGTACAGGAGGCGACTGCCATGACCGACACCACCGATGTCACCAAGGACACGCTGGACGGTGCCGTGATCGCGGTCGCCGGAGCGGCGGGCCCGGCCGGGCGCGCCACGCTGCGCCGGCTCGCCGAGGCGGGCGCCACCGTCATCGGCGCCGACGCGGACCCCGAGCGCCTGGCGGCGGCCGTCGACGAGGCGCGCTACGCGCACGGCGGCGCCACCGTCATCGGCGACACCGTCGACCTCCTCGACCTGCACGCCACGCGCGACTGGGCGGGACGCGTCGAGAAGGACTTCGGCCGGGTCGACGGCGTCGTGCACCTCGTCGGCGGCTGGCGCGGCGGCGCCACGTTCGCGGAGACCGACCTCGCCGACTGGGACCTGCTCGAGAAGCTCCTGATCCGCACGGTGCAGCACACCTCGCTCGCCTTCCACGACGCGCTCTCCCGCAGTGACCGCGGCCGCTACCTGCTGATCAGCGCCGCGGGCGCCTCCAAGCCGACCGCGGGCAACGCCGCGTACGCCGCCTCCAAGGCGGCCGCCGAGGCGTGGACGCTCGCCCTCGCCGACGCCTTCCGCAAGGCGGGGGGCGAGGAGGGGCCGCGGCAGGCGGCTGCGATCCTGGTGGTCAAGGCGCTGGTGCACGACGCGATGCGCGCGGAGCGCCCCAACGCGAAGTTCGCGGGCTTCACGGACGTCAAGGAGCTGGCCGAGGCCATCACCGGCGTCTGGGACCGGCCCGCCGCCGACCTGAACGGGACCCGTCTGTGGCTGACCGAGAAGCCGTGAACCCTCCGAAGACCGACGCGCGGCGGCATCACGACCCCACGATCCGGGGCTTCGCCAGCGACAACTACGCGGGAGCCCACCCCGAGGTGATGGCGGCCATCGCCCTCGCCAACGGCGGACACCAGGTCGCGTACGGCGAGGACGACTACACGGCCCATCTCCAGCAGATCATCCGCGGCCACTTCGGCCCGACCGCCGAGGCGTTCCCGGTCTTCAACGGCACGGGTGCCAACGTCGTCGCGCTCCAGGCGGTCACCGACCGCTGGGGCGCGGTGATCTGTGCCGAGTCCGCGCACATCAACGTGGACGAGGGCGGCGCCCCGGAGCGGATGGGCGGACTGAAGCTGCTCACCGTGCCGACGCCGGACGGCAAGCTCACCCCCGAGCTCATCGACCGGCAGGCGTTCGGCTGGGACGACGAGCACCGGGCGATGCCGCAGGTCGTGTCGATCACGCAGTCCACCGAGCTGGGCACGCTGTACACGCCCGACGAGATCCGCGCGATCTGCGACCACGCCCACGAGCGCGACATGGTCGTGCACCTGGACGGCTCGCGGATATCCAACGCGGCCGCGTCGCTGGACGTCCCGATGCGGACGTTCACGAACGCGGTCGGCGTCGACATCCTGTCGCTCGGCGGGACCAAGAACGGCGCGCTGTTCGGCGAGGCCGTCGTCGTCCTCAACCAGGACGCGGTGCGCCACATGAAGCACCTGCGCAAGCTGTCCATGCAGCTCGCGTCCAAGATGCGCTTCGTCTCCGTGCAGTTGGAGGCGCTGCTCGCCAAGGACCTGTGGCTGCGCAACGCCCGGCACGCCAACGAGATGGCGCAGCGCCTGGCCGAGGGGGTCCGTGCCGTCGACGGCGTGGAGATCCTCTACCCCGTGCAGGCCAACGGCGTCTTCGCGCGCCTGCCGCACGACGTCTCCGAGCGCCTGATGAAGAAGTACCGCTTCTACTTCTGGGACGAGACGGCCGGCGACGTCCGCTGGATGTGCGCGTTCGACACCCGCGCGGAGGACGTCGACGGGTTCGTCGCCGCCCTCAAGGAGGAGATGGCGCGGTAGCGTCCACTCGCCCCCGGCTGCATAGATATGCGACCGACCGTAAAGTCATTGACTCGCGGTCGGTCGCATTCCTATGCTCCCGTGCCATGCAGCTGATCCAGAACACCCCTGATCTGTCCGCTTATTTGGCGGCCGACGAAGCCATCGACCACCACCATCCGCTCGTGCGGGAGACCGCCGCGCGCCTCGTGGAAGGCGCGGACGATTCATATGCATACGCGCGCGCCGCCTTCGAGTTCGTACGCGACACCATCCCGCACTCCGCGGACAGCGGCGATCCTCGGGTCACCTGGCGGGCCTCCGACGTGCTGGCGCGGCGCACCGGCATCTGCCACGCGAAAGCCCATGCCCTGGCCGCGCTCCTGCGGGCCGAGGACATCCCGACGGCGCTCTGCTACCAGAAGTTCGACATGCTGCACGGCCTGGTCGCCGTACGGTTCCACGGCGCGTGGCACCGCCTCGACCCGCGGGGAAACAAGCCGGGCGTCGACGCGCAGTTCAGCCTCGACGGGGAGCGGCTCGCCTTCACCCCCGACCCGGAGTCCAATGAAATGGACTACCCAGTGCTGTACGCTGAACCTCACCCGGCGGTCCTCGCAGTCCTGCGGACATCTCCCGATCGACCGCACCTGTGGGAACACCTGCCCAAGGAACTGTGAGAGAGACGATGCAGCTGACCGTCACCGATGAGGTCCGCGCGCTCGCGCCCGGCTTCCACCACATCGCCATCGAGGCGTACGACCTGGTCAACACGCCCAGTACGGACGAGACCTCGGCCCTCCTGGACGACGCCGCGCGGCGCCTCGCCGCACGTCTGGACGGAAGCGCGCCGCACGAGGACCCGCACATGGCCGACTGGCGCGCGGCCTACACGGCCTTCGGCGCGAAGCCGAACCGCACCCGCAACTCCGCCGAGGCGCTCGCGAAGCGGGCCCTGAGCGACGCGGGGCTGCCCCGGATCAACACGCTCGTCGACGTCTACAACGCGATCAGCGTCGCCCACCTGATCCCCGTCGGCGGCGAGGACCTGGACCGGATCCAGGGCGACATGCGGCTCATCCGCGCGAGCGGCACCGAGGACTTCGTGACCGTCGCCTCAGGTGAGCAGGTCGTCGACCACCCGGAAGCGGGCGAGGTCGTCTGGTGCGACGACGAGGGCGTGACGTGCCGCCGCTGGAACTGGCGCCAGGGCCCCCGCACCTGCCTCGACGACACCTCCACGAACGCCCTGTTCCTGCTCGAGGGCATGGGTGAGCACGCGGGGCTGGAGGCGGCGGGCGCCGAACTGGCCGAACTCCTCCAGAAGTTCAGCCCCGGCGCCCGGCTCACCGTGCACCCCGCCGTCTGACTCAGCCGGCCTCGGCGGCCTTGACCTCTTCGGGAGTGGGGGCGGTGCCGCCGAGGTGCGCCGGCATCCACCAGGTGTCGTCCGGCCCCTTGGGGCGCACCGGGTAGGCGCGCTGCGCCGCTTCCAGCAGCTCCTGCACATGACCGCGCAGCCGGCGCGTGATCGCACCCGCGTACTGGTCGGACGGCGCCTCCATGGGCTCGCCGACGCGGATCGTGACCGGAATGTGCTGTCGCTTGAAGTTGCGCGGACGCCCCTTCGTCCACAGCCGCTGCGTGCCCCACAGCGCCATCGGCACCAGCGGCACCCCGGCCTCCTGGGCCAGCCGCACGGCACCCGTCTTGAAGCTCTTCAGCGTGAACGACTCCGAGATCGTCGCCTCGGGGAAGACGCCCACGACCTCACCGGAACGCAGCGACGCCAGCGCGTGCTGGTACGCGTGCTCGCCCTGCGCGCGGTCCACCGGGATGTGCTTCATGCTGCGCATCAGCGGACCGGAGACCTTGTGCCGGAACACCGACTCCTTCGCCATGAAGCGGACCAGGCGCTTCTGCGGCAGGGCAGCGAGGCCGTCGAAGATGAAGTCCAGGTAGCTGATGTGATTGCTGACCAGGACGGCGCCGCCCGAGCGCGGAATGTTCTCCGAGCCCTTGCAGTCGATCTTCAGGTCGAGCGCCTTGAACAGCGTGAGGGCGGCGCCGATGACCGGACGGTAGACGAGCTCTGCCATGGAGGGGGTGGACCCTTCTGAGTGCCGTGGGGAAGCTCTTCCGGAGGCTTCCGGAGGAGCGGGCTCCCTGCGGTAAGTTACGCAGCCGTAGGTTTTCCGGCTTGCGCAGATCGTGCCCCAAGAACGGCTGGGTGACCAGTCCTGGTTCCGGCCGGGCGCGAGATCCTTGTCACGTCACCGGCTTCGTACGCGGGAATCAGCACAGGTGTTTGCGCGCTGCACAAAAAGCGAGGGGTGCGAGAGGGAGCGGAGGAGCAGGGTGACCGTAAGAGAAACGGCGCTCGACGCCGAGCAGTTGGGCGCGGAGCTGGGGGAGCGGGCGACGCTCGTCCAGTTCTCCAGCGCGTTCTGCGCCCCGTGCCGGGCGACCCGGCGCGTCCTCGCGGACGTCGCGGCCATGGTGCCCGGCGTCGCGCACATCGAGATCGACGCCGAGGACCGGCTCGATCTCGTCCGGGCCGTCGGTGTCCTGAAGACTCCCACCGTCCTCGTCCTGGACGGCCGCGGCCGCGAAGTGCGCCGCGCCGCGGGGCAGCCGCGCAGAGCCGATGTCATCGCCGCGCTGGGGCGAGCCGTGTGAGACGCCGTGACGCATCTCCCACATGACGGAACGCACTTGACTGCACGCAGCACGTATCGTCAGTCTGACCGTATGCCCCCGGAAATCCTTCTCTACCAGCGGGTCCACGTGGACCTCGCGCGCTGTTCGAGCGACCGCTGTCCCGGCTCCTGACGCAGCCAAGGACCTCGCTCGAAACCTCCGGCAGAAGGACAACTCCATGACGGCCACGCCCGATCTGCGCTCCGCCCGGCCCGCCTCCCCCGAACTCCTCCGCTCGGTCTTCCGGCAGCACGCCGCCGGTGTCGCCGTGATCACCGCCGCCGGCCAGGCCCCGGTGGGCTTCACCGCCACCTCGCTCACCTCGGTCTCCGCCGAACCCCCCGTCATCTCGTTCGGGATCGGCCTCGGTGCCTCCAGCTGGCCCACCGTCGCCGAGGCCGACCATGTCGGCGTCCACATACTCGGCGAGCACCAGGCCGACCTGGCGGGCACTTTCGCCAAGAGCGGCGCCGACCGCTTCGGCGCCCCCACCCGCTGGTTCGAGGGCCCCGAAGGCGTGCCGATCCTCGACGGCGTCCTCGCCTGGCTCGTGTGCCGCGTGATCGCGCGCGTGCCCGCCGGGGATCACCGGATCGTGCTGGCCGAAGCCGTCTGCGGCGACCCGGCGGGCGCGGGCCGTCCCCTGCTCTACCACCAGGGGCGCTTCAACGCTCTGCGCGACTGAGAGTTCCTGTTCCGGGCGATTACGGAGCGTTGGCAAGGTCACAGTTCAAAGCGCTTGCTTAGTGGGCATGAACTGGGTGTACTGACGAGTAACGTTTCGTTCGGAGCGCGGGCCGCCCCGACCGGAAGAGTCCGCTTCGGCCGCCTATGCTGCCTGCAAGGAAGACGTGGTCAGTTGCAGCAGCTGGGCCGCCCAGTAAAAGACGATTGCAGTAGGAGAGCCGGCGTGAGCTTGAGGATCGTTGTCACCGTGAAGTACGTGCCGGACGCGACGGGGGACCGGCATTTCGCTGATGATCTGACCGTTGACCGGGATGATGTGGACGGTCTGCTGTCGGAGCTGGATGAGTACGCGGTGGAGCAGGCGCTGCAGATCGCGGAGAGTTCGGATGACGAGGTGGAGGTCACCGTGTTGACGGTGGGTCCCGAGGACGCGAAGGACGCGCTGCGTAAGGCGTTGTCGATGGGTGCGGACAAGGCGATCCATGTGGAGGACGACGATCTGCACGGTACGGATGCGATCGGGACGTCGTTGGTGCTGGCGAAGGCGATCGAGAAGGCCGGGTTCGATCTGGTGGTCTCGGGGATGGCGTCGACGGACGGTACGGCGGGGATCGTGCCGGCGCTGGTCGCGGAGCGGCTGGGGGTGGCGCAGGTGACGCTGCTGTCGGAGGTGGCGGTGGCGGACGGTGCGGTGTCGGGGCGCCGGGACGGGGACGCGGCGTCGGAGCGGTTGTCGGCGGCGCTGCCGGCGGTGGTGTCGGTGACGGACCAGTCCGGTGAGGCGCGTTACCCGTCGTTCAAGGGGATCATGGCGGCGAAGAAGAAGCCGGTCCAGGCGTGGGACCTGTCCGATCTCGGGATCGAGGCGGGGGAGGTCGGTCTGGAGGGTGCCTGGACGAAGGTCGAGGCGGCCGCGGAGCGTCCGGCGCGCACGGCGGGCACGATCGTCAAGGACGAGGGTGAGGGCGGTAAGCAGCTCGCCGAGTTCCTCGCGGGCCAGAAGTTCATCTGAGTCCCGGTTCCCTCCTCTCGCCCCCCTTTTTCCTTTGTGATTGCAGGAGATTGAAGTCCCATGGCTGAAGTTCTGGTCTACGTCGACCACGTGGACGGTGCCGTCCGCAAGCCCACTCTGGAGCTGCTGACGCTGGCTCGCCGGCTCGGTGACCCGGTCGCTGTCGCTCTGGGTGCCGGTGCCGGTGCTACGGCGGGGGTGCTGGCCGAGCACGGTGCGGTCAAGGTCCTCACCGATGAGGCGGCCGAGTACGCCGATTACCTTGTGGTGCCGAAGGTGGAGGCGTTGCAGGCGGCGGTCGCCGCGGTGTCTCCGGTGGCGGTGCTGGTGCCCTCGTCGGCGGAGGGCAAGGAGGTCGCCGCGCGGCTGGCGCTGCGTATCACGTCGGGCATCATCACCGACGCGATCGATGTGGAGGCCGGGGAGAGTGGTCCGGTCGCCACGCAGTCGGTGTTCGCGGCGTCGTTCACCACCCGCTCCATTGTGACGACGGGTGTTGCGGTCATCACCGTCAAGCCCAACAGTGCCCCGGTCGAGGCGGCTCCCGCCGCGGGTACCGTGGAGGCGCTGACCGTCACCTTCTCGGCGCAGGCGACGGGTACGAAGGTGACCGGGCGTACGCCGCGTGAGTCGACGGGGCGTCCGGAGCTGACCGAGGCCGCGATCGTGGTCTCCGGCGGCCGTGGTGTGAACGGTGCGGAGAACTTCGCGGTCATCGAGGCCCTGGCGGACTCGCTGGGGGCGGCTGTGGGTGCCTCGCGTGCCGCGGTCGACGCGGGCTGGTACCCGCACTCCAACCAGGTCGGTCAGACCGGTAAGAGTGTCTCGCCGCAGTTGTACATCGCTTCGGGTATCTCGGGGGCGATCCAGCACCGGGCCGGTATGCAGACCTCGAAGACGATCGTCGCGATCAACAAGGACGCCGAGGCCCCGATCTTCGACCTGGTCGACTACGGCGTCGTCGGCGACCTCTTCGACGTCGTGCCCGCCCTCACCGCCGAGGTCAGCACCCGCAAGGGCTGAAGCTCTCCGCACTGCCGGGGCCGCGTGGCGTTCATCGCCGCGCGGCCCCGTCCGCGTACCGGGACCATGGAGGACGACCATTGACGCAGGTCACCCCGCCCCGTTAACTTCGCTATACGGATTGTTGATTCCGTGAAGCGGAAACAGTGAGCGTATGGAGGGTGCACGAATGGGTCAGCAGGAGAAGGTGTCGACGAGCCTCGCGGGCGCGGTCAGCGAGGGCATCAGCGCCTCACTCGCCCCGGTCGACGCGGAACTCGCCCGCCGGTACCCGGGGGACCCCGGCACCCGTCAGCCCGTGCACACGGTCTATGTGCCCGCTGACGCCTTCGACGCGGGCACCGTACGGTCCTGGGGCGACCAGGCCCTCGCGCAGCTCGACGAACACGCCCCGGACGCCGCCTCGTTCGCCGCCGTGCTCGGTCTGAGCGACGAGCTCGCCGAGCCGGTCCACAGCCGCGTCCGCGCGAAGCTGGAGCGCGAGCCGATCGAGGACCTGCGCGTCGACTTCGAGGACGGCTACCGGCCCGCCTCCGCCGCCGACGAGGACGAAGCGGCCGCCCGCGCCGCGCGCCTCATCGCCGAGGCCTACGCGAACGGCACGGCCGCCCCGTACATGGGCATCCGCATGAAGTGCATGGAGGCCGCAGTCCGCGACCGCGGCATCCGCACGCTCGACATCTTCCTGACCGGGCTCATGGAGCACGGCGGTCTGCCGGACGGGCTCGTCCTGACGCTGCCGAAGGTCACGTACCCGGAGCAGGTCACCGCGATGGTGCGGCTCCTGGAGGCCTTCGAGAAGCAGCACGGTCTCGACGCCGGACGGCTCGGGTTCGAGATCCAGATCGAGACGAGCCAGTCGATCCTCGCCGCCGACGGCACCGCCGCCGTGGCCCGCATGATCGGCGCCGCGGAAGGCCGTGCGACCGGACTGCACTACGGCACGTTCGACTACAGCGCCTGCCTCGGCGTCTCCGCCGCGTACCAGGCCAGCGACCACCCGGCCGCCGACTACGCGAAGGCCGTCATGCAGGTCGCCGCCGCCGGTACGGGGGTGCGCGTCTCCGACGGCTCCACGAATGTGCTGCCGGTCGGCTCCACCGCCAAGGTCCACGACGCGTGGCGGCTCCACTTCGGCCTCACCCGCCGCGCCCTCGCCCGCGCCTACTACCAGGGCTGGGACATGCACCCGGGCCACATCCCGACGCGGTACGCGGCCGTGTTCGCCTTCTACCGCGAGGGGTTCGAGGCGGCCGCCGCGCGTCTCGCCGCGTATGCGAACCAGGCCTCCGGCGACATCGCCGACGAGCCCGCCACCGCGAAGGCCCTCGCCGGTTACCTGCTGCGCGGCCTGGACTGCGGCGCGCTCGACATCGCCGAGGTCGCCCGGCTCACCGGGCTCACGCGCGCGGACCTGGAGGGCTACTCCGCGCCCCGCCGGGGCGACCTGACGGTGACGGGCGAGTAGCGCCGGAGCCGGGACAGGGGCCCGCCCCCACACACTTCTGCCCCTTCCCGGGGACGGCCGGGAAGGGGCAGAAGCACGTCACGGACAGACGGTCCGGGACCTCGACGGTCAGTCGGCCGGCGGCAGTTCGCCCGAGCCGCGCTGGATCAGTCGCGTCGGCAGCTCGATCCGCTCGGGCAGCAGCGTCGCCCCGTCCAACTGCCGGAACAGCCGCTCGGCCGCGGTGCGACCCAACTGCGCGGCGTCCTGCGCCACCACCGTCACGCCCGGCTTCAGCAGGTCGCCCAGCTCGATGTCGTCGAAGCCCACCAGGGCGACGGGGCGGTCGAGTTCGGCCAGGACGCGGACCACGGTGACCGTCACACGGTTGTTGCCCGCGAAGATCGCCGTCACCGGGTCGGGGCCCGACAGCATCTCCTCTGCCGCGCGCCGCACCCGCTCCGGATCGGTGACACCGAGGGACATCCAGCGGTCCTCGACCGGTATCCCCGCGTCCTCCATCGCGACCCGGTAGCCGCGCAGTCGCTCGGCCGCCGTGTGGATGCGCGGCTGGTCGCCGATGAAGCCGATCCGGCGGTGGCCGCCCCCGATGAGATGGGCGACGCCGTCGCGCGCGCCGCCGAAGCTGTCCGACAGCACGACGTCCGCGTCGATCTTCCCGGCGGGCCGGTCCACGAACACGGTCGCGACACCCGCCGCGATCTCCGGCTCCAGATAGCGGTGGTCGTCACCGGCGGGGATCACGACCAGGCCGTCGACGCGGCGCGCGCACAGCGCGAGCACCAACTCCTGCTCGCGGTCCGGGTCCTCGGCGCTTGAGCCGTTGATGAGCAGCGCGCCGTGTGCCCGCGCGACCTCCTCGACGGCGCGGCTGAGCGGCCCGTAGAACGGGTCGGCGAGATCCTCGAGGACCAGGCCGATGCTGGCCGTTCGCCCCTTGCGCAGGACCCGCGCGCTGTCGTTGCGCCGGAAGCCCAGCGCCGCGATCGCCTCCTGGACGCGCCGCTCGGTGTCCGGCGTGACCCCCGGCTCGCCGTTCACGACACGGGAGACGGTCTTGAGGCCGACGCCGGCGCGCGCGGCCACGTCCTTCATCGTCGGGCGGTTGCCGTAGCGGTTCTCGGTGCGGCGGGCGGTGCGGTCCACTCTGCGCTGTCCTGTCCTTCGTCGCTGCCGTGCAGCCGGTCACCTGGAAGGGGTGACGGCGACCGTTCGTGAGGGTCATCATGCTGTATGGGCATGTGGCGTCGAGCATAGGGCCTGGACAACGTTGTCAGATGCGGGAGAGACTGTCCATCGCTTTGCTCGAGCTGCTCCGAGCGGTTCCGAGCCGCTCCGGACCGCCCTGAGTTGACCTGCCCTTCCCCGGGAGAACTGACACTGATGCACACGGACCTCGTCGCCGCGCTCGACATCGGCGGCACCAAGATCGCCGGCGCCCTGGTGGACGACCAGGGCCGCATCCTGCGGCGGGCCCAGCGGCCGACGCCCGCGCAGGAGGACGGCGAGACGGTGATGGGCGCGGTGGCGGCGGTGCTCGCCGAGCTGACGGCGTCGCCGATGTGGCCGGACGTGCGGGCCGTGGGCATCGGCAGCGCGGGTCCCGTGGACCGCTCCGCGGGCACGGTCAGCCCGGTCAACGTGCCGGGGTGGCGCGGTTTCCCGCTGGTCGAGCGCGTACGGTCCCTCGCGGGCGGCCTGCCGGTCGAGCTCATCGGCGACGGGGTGGCGATCACGGCGGCGGAGCACTGGCAGGGCGCTGCCCAGGGGCACGACAACGCCCTGTGCATGGTGGTCTCGACGGGCGTCGGCGGCGGCCTCGTCCTGGGCGGCCAGGTGCACCCCGGTCCTACCGGGAACGCGGGACACATCGGCCACATCAGCGTCGACCTCGACGGCGACCTCTGTCCGTGCGGCGCACGCGGCTGCGTCGAGCGCATCGCCAGTGGCCCGAACATCGCCCGGCGCGCGCTGTCCGACGGCTGGCGCCCGGAGGCCGACGGCGACACGTCCGCCGCCGCGGTGGCCCGTGCCGCCCGAGCCGGCGACAAGGCGGCGGTGGCTTCCTTCGAGCGTGCCGCACAGGCGCTCGCGGCCGGGATCGCGGCCACGGCCACGCTCGTCGAGATCGACATCGCCGTGATCGGCGGGGGAGTGGCGAAGGCGGGCGACGTGCTCTTCACGCCGCTGCGCCGCGCCCTGCGCGACTACGCGACGCTCTCGTTCGTCCAGCGCCTCACGGTCGCCCCGGCGTCGACCGGGACGGACGCGGGGCTCGTGGGCGCCGCGGCGGCGGCGTTGCGCAGCGGCTCCGGCGCGGCGGCGGCCCATCGCCTTTCGGCCTGACGCGCAACACGGTCCGCCCGGTGCGTGGGCGGGGACACGGGCTGACCCGATGAGCCCCCGCCCACGTACCTGACACGGATGACGCGGGGCGGCGGCTCAGCAGGTCAGCTGCGCGTCCGCCCAGTCCGCGTGGTCGGAGTCGATGCCGTCACCGCCGTCCGTGACGACGAGCCGCACCAGCTGAGCACCCGTCACATCGGCCGAGATCGCCTGCGCGGCATCGGAGTTGGTGAGTGTGCCGGTCGAGGCCACCTTCCGGCCGTCGGCCCACACCTCGAACGCGACGGTGCCCTTGGCGCCCTTCTCGTCGTCGACACCGACCTGCGCGGTGACCCGTTCACAACTGCGGGCCGTGAAGTACTCGACCGAGCTCTCGGCGTGGACGCCGAGCCCCTTGGCGTAGACGGTTCCGCCGATGGTGATCGGCCTGCCGTCGCCCGCGCCGCTCTCGCCGTTGCTGGTGTTCCGCTCGACCGGCCCCCAGCCGTTGGTCGTCGACAGCCACGGGAGATCGCCGAGGGACGAGGTGCCGGCGGGCGGCGCCGTCGCCACATGGGCGGTCACCGGGACGGTCGTCGTCACCTTCGTGCCCTGCGGGGACCGGTAGGAGGCGCGCAGCGTCAGATCGTACGAGCCCGTGGCCGTGCCCGCGGGGACGGTCACCTTCCACGGGGTGCCGAGGGACCTGCCGCCGGGCACGGAGGCCGCCGTCGTCGCACCGCCCGCGGTGACCTTCCAGCCCGCTCCGGCCGGACCGCTCAGTGACACCGACACGTCACGCGCGGTGGTCCGGCCCAGGTTCGTGAACGTACTGGAGACAGCCGTCGAGTCGCCCGGCTCGACGAACACGGCGTCACCCAGGCCGAGTTCGGCCGCCGGCGGGTACGCGGCGAACTTCGGGTCGGCCGCCACGCGCAGCAGCACCGTGCCGTGCGCGGGGACCGTCGCGGCGAGCGTTCCGGCGGTGTTGACGTTCTGGTGCCGCCACAGGTCGCGGGCGACATACCCGTCCGCCGCGGGCAGGCCGACGGCCTTCGCGGTGGTCGCCACGCGCTGCGCGGAACCCGTCTCGTTGAACAGGGCCACGGCGCGGCTGCCGTCCTTCATCTCCTTCGACACGACCCAGCGGCCGCCCTCCGACGAGACGACGCTGCCCTGCTTGCCCAGCGGGTCCTGGTCGACGGCGATCACATCGCGATTGGAGAGGATGTCGTACGTCGCGTCCGACGCCGTACGCAGATCCGTGCCGATGAGCAGCGGCGCCGCCATCACCGACCACATCGAGAAGTGCGTGCGGTACTCGGTGTCCGTCATGCCGCCGTTGCCGACCTCCAGCATGTCGGGGTCGTTCCAGTGACCGGGTCCGGCGTACGGCGCCAGCGGCAGATTCTGCTTCATCAGCGAGAGCATGGAGCCCCAGCTGTCACTGATGTCGCCGGTGGTGCGCCACAGGTGGCCGACGTCGGACGCCCACTCCCACGGCTTGTTCTGGCCCCACTCGCAGATGCTGTAGACGATGGGCCGCCCGGTGGCGCGCAGCGCGTCGCGCATCGTCGTGTACCGCTGCTTGGCGTCGACGCCCTGGTTGTTGCAGTTGTCGTACTTGAGGTAGTCGACACCCCAGTCGGCGAACTGCTGGGCGTCGCTGTACTCGTGGCCGAGCGCGCCGGGGAATCCGATGGTGCTGCACGTCTTGGTGCCGGCGCTGGTGTAGATGCCGAGCTTGAGGCCCTTGGAGTGGACGTAGTCCGCGACTGCCGTGATCCCGTTCGGGAATCGGGCCGGATCCGGTACCAGCTTGCCGTTCGCGTCCCGCTCGGGCAGCGCCCAGCAGTCGTCCAGATTGACGTACTGGTATCCGGCGTCCTTGAGGCCCTTCTCGACGAACAGGTCGGCGATGCCCTTCACCATGGCCTCGTCGAAGTCCGCGCGGCAGTGCGTGGAGTTCCAGTTGTTGAAGCCCATCGGCGGGGTGAGGGCCAGGCCGTCGTCGACGGCCGGTGCGGGCTCGGCGGGCGCGGCCGCGGCGGCGGGGACGGCCGCAAGGCCGCCGGCGCACAGCAGCGCCGCGGCGACCGTCCCGACGACTCTTCGCCCGACGCCGGTCCTGCGGGTGGGAAGACGACGCATCGTCACGTTCCTCCATACTCCCGGAAACTGTCATGGGTGGAGTGCGCGCTTACGGTAGGCCGTGTTCGAGTCTGTTGGAAGAGGTGCGGACGCGAGGGCGTGATGGCCTGCCGAAGTCGGCCACTGTGCCGGGAGTTGTCGATGCGTCGCTACTGGCGCGTTCGGTTGTGTTGGGTTAGGGAGCCGCGTTCAGCGCAGTGCCTCCTCCACGGTCCCCACCGGCTCCAACACCTCGTCGAGTCGCGCCAGTTGGATGATCCGCAGGGTCAGCCGCCGGTCGCAGACGACCCTCGTGCGGCCACCGCGGTCGCGTGCCCGCCGGTAGGTGCGCAGGAGCAGGGAAATCCCTGAGCAGTCGAAGAAGGTCGTGTCGGTCAGGTCGATCACGACGACGCGGTAGGGGCCTGCCGCCACCGCGTCGAGCAGCGGGGTCATCCGCTGGAACGCCAAGAGGTCTATCTCGCCGCTGAGTTGGACGACGACGCTGTCACCGACCGTGTGGATCACCGGCGGAGAGACCGAGTCGTCGAGGTCCGTGAGATCCACGATGTGGGCGATGTCGCCGAGGGCGCCGAACATGAACTCGCCCGAATCGTAGTCCTGTCGGTTGCTTTCCTGCCGCATCTGTTCCCCCCGGGCGATCAGTGGTCCGGCCCAGGAGAGGGAGCCGAGCGCGCCGCCGCTGTGTCTCATGCGATCGAATCGGGAGGTCACCGGGGGCTGGGGCGCCTGATCGGCCACGTTATCCGCCGTTGCGGTGCCGCGTCGTGCCGTAACGATTCCCGGTACGTCCGTATCACTTGATGCAGTGAATTGGCTGCGAATGCCTTGACTAATGCGAGGTGTGTGCGCTTGGGAGAACCGACCCGGTCCATGACGGGCACGGAGGGTGTGGCGGAACCGGTGGGGCGGCAGGGTGTGTGCGGCGCACACCCCGTGTGAACGATGTGCGGCCACGGACCGCGCGCACACGCTTCTGGCCTGGTTCCTGGTGCGCTTGACTGCGCACCAGGAACACACCGAGGAGGCCCGGCAGGGGCCGGCCGGCGACCGTGGGCAGCGGTATCGCGCGGTCGGCCCGGGACCGCAGGTCACCCCGCACCACCTCCGGTTTCCCCCCGATGCCCGGAGGCCGTAGGGGCGGCGCGGGCCCCCGTGCCCGCTCGGTACGGGTGGCCCGCCTGCCTCGACTTCCCTGGGGGCAGGCGGCTGCCACCGGGGAGTGGATCACGGCTGACTACAGTTCCCCTCACCGCCGCACGGCGGCCGCGAGGGGAAGGGGAACCCACTTGGACACCCATCGGCGCACACGTGTGTCCGCGTACGCACTGGCTCTGCGCGAAGAGCGCGTCCTGCTCGCCCGGCTCGCGGACAGCTCGCCCGTGTTCGCCCCCGGCCTGTGGCATCTGCCCGGTGGCGGCATCGATCACGGCGAGCAGCCCGTCGAGGCCCTGACGCGTGAGCTGTACGAGGAGACCGGCCTGGAGATCGCGGCCGCGCACCTCGTCGACAGCCGGGCGTACAGCATGCGACGGGGCGGCGTGGACTGGCACTTGATCGCGCTCTTCTACGCGGTCGAGCTCACCGGCGACGCGGCGCCCGCGGTCGTCGAGGTGGCGGGGACGACCGAGGCGGTCGAGTGGATCCCGCGGGCCGGACTGGACGAGTCGACGCTGTCGCCCGCCGCGGCCGACGGCCTGCGCCTGATGGCGGCGCGGGCCTGAGAGGGCCGGGCTCGTGGTAGCGGCCGTGAGGTGGCGGGTCGGGATTCGGTCAGGCCGCCTGCACCACGTCGCCGCGCACCGCGGCCGCCCACTCCACGACGAGCACCTCGTACTCCCGGCGCTGCGTCTCGCTCAACCGGCCTCCCGTGCGGGCCATGAGGCCACGGATCTGTTCGTTGAGGTCGTCGGCGGATCGTGCGGGATCAGAGGGTGGAGTGGAGAGCATGTGAAGAGAGTAGTGGGCGGGTCCGACAATCCCCACGCGATATGTGCCGGAGCCGCCCCCGTCATCAGCGTCGGGTTTCCGGGGCAGGGTGTTGCGGGCAAGCCTCAGGGGGCCGACGGAAGAGGGGGGAACCGTGATCGTCTGGGTCAACGGTGCGTCCCGCGCGGGCAAGACGACCGCCGCGCGGGAGTTGATCGACCTGATCCCGAACTGCACGCTGTTCGACCCCGAGGTGATCGACGGCGAACTGGAGCGGTTGCTGCCGCCCAAGCGGCTCGCCGAGGTGAGCGATCACCAGGACCTGCCGATCTGGCGGCGGCTCGTCGTCGACACGGCGGCGGCCCTCCTCGCCGAACTGGGTGGGGTTCTCGTGGTGCCGATGGGGCTGCTGCGCCAGGAGTACCGGGACGAGATCTTCGGGGGGCTCGCCGCGCGACGGATCCCTGTGTGCCATGTGCTCCTTGCTCCAGGGGAAACGATCCTGCGCGACCGTGACCCGGGCGGCGAGGCCCCCGCCGACATCGAGCCCTACCGCGCCGCGCTCGCGGGCTGGCTGACCGCGGACGCCTACCTCGTCGACAACGGCGTCCTGTCCCCGTACGAGACCGCCGTGCGGATCGCCGCCGCCGTGCGCACCGGGGAAGCGGCACCCTGCGACATCGTGCAGACCGCCGAACCGACGGCCGAGACCGTCGCGTCCGGCGTGCTGCTCTTCGACGAGCAGGACCGGGTGCTGCTCGTCGACCCCACGTACAAGCCCGGCTGGGAGTTCCCGGGCGGCGTCGTCGAGCCCGGCGAGGCGCCGGCGCGCGCCGGGATGCGCGAGGTCGCCGAGGAGACCGGCATCCACCTCCGCGAGATACCCGGCCTGTTGGTCGTCGACTGGGAGCCGCCGGTGCCGCCCGGCTACGGCGGGCTGCGGCTGCTCTTCGACGGCGGCCGGCTCGACACCGCCACCGCACGCCAAGTACTCCTTCCCGGGCCCGAGTTGCGGCAGTGGCGGTTCGTGACGGAGAGCGAGGCCGCCGCGCTGCTGCCGCCCGTGCGCTACGAGCGGCTGCGCTGGGCGCTGCGCGCCAGGCGCCGCGGCGCCGCGCACTACTTGGAGGCGGGCGTCCCGGTCGGCTGAGCGGCGGCCGTCCGCAGCACCGTCCCGGCCGCGCCCACCACCGGGTCCCCGTGCCCGAAGCAGGCGATCTCGCTGTCCAGGGCGGCGAGGTGGCGGAAGGACGCGAGCGCCTGCTCCCGGTCCAGGTTGAAGACGCCGAGCATCACCTGGCCGTCCAGCGGCGACACGGCGATCGCGTCGCCCGTGAACAGCACGCCGTGCGCGGGGAGATGGATCCCGATCGACCCGTCGGTGTGTCCGGGCGCGCCGACCACCCGCGCCCCGTCCCCGAAGCCGAGCACATCCCCGTCCGCCAACTCGGCGACGGAAGAGGGAAGTTCGGGGCGCTCGGGCGGGGTCGGCAGCTGCGCGAGGGCCTGCGCGTGGATCGGCCGTTCCCAGTCCTCGAAGACCGGCGGGGGGCCGACCGCCTCGCCGCGTACGAACGGGGCGTCCAGCCGGTGCGCGTACACCTCGGCGCCGCTGAGGCGCGCGAACTCACCGGCGCCGCCCGCGTGATCCTCGTGGAAGTGCGTGAGCACGATCCGCCGTACGTCCTCGGGGGCGTGCCCCCAGTCCCGTACGGCGTCGGCGATCGGCTGCCCCGCGCCCGGGGCGCCCGCGTCGATCAGGGTCAACTCGTCGCCGTCGCGCCAGAGATAGGCCTGGCCGACGGGGAAGCGCAGCAGGCGCAGTCGGGGCGTGAGGTCGACGGTGGCCGTCAGGTCGTAGGTCGTCATGCCGTGACCGTACGAGCGGCGCGGGCGCGACGGCGAACGACTTGGCTCTCGGCAGAGAAACCGGTGGGCGCCCTGCCGAGAGCCGAGCGGTGTCAGTTCGCTGCGGCGTACTTCTGGAGGAACAGCGCCTCCGCGACCGACAGACGCTCCAACTCCTCAGGCGAGACACTCTCGTTGACCGCGTGGATCTGCGCCTCCGGCTCGCTCAGGCCGATGAGGAGGATCTCCGCCTCGGGGTAGAGCGAGGCCAGCGTGTTGCACAGCGGGATCGAGCCGCCCTGCCCCGCGTACTGCATGTCCCGGCCGTCGTACGCCTCGCGCATCGCGTCCGCCAGCGCGGCGTACGCGGGGCTCTGCGTGTTCGCGCGGAACGGCTGGCCCTGGCCGACCTGCTCGACGCTCACCCGGGCGCCCCACGGGGTGTGCGCCTCGATGTGCGCCGACAGGAGCTTGGTCGCCTCGTCGGCGTCCACGCCCGGCGGCACCCGCAGGCTGATCAGCGCGCGGGCACCGGCCTGCACGGACGGCGTCGCGCCGACGACCGGCGGGCAGTCGATGCCGAGGACGGTCACGGCGGGGCGTGCCCAGATGCGGTCGGCGACCGTGCCCGAACCGATGAGCCGTACCCCGTCGAGGACCTTCGCGTCCTTGCGGAACGCCTCCTCCTCGTACTGCAGACCGTCCCAGGCCTCCGACGCGTCGAGACCGTCGATCGTCGTCGAACCGTCCTCGGCGCGCAGCGAGTCGAGGACCCGCACCAGGGCGGCCAGCGCGTCGGGCGCCGCGCCACCGAACTGACCGGAGTGCAGGTTCCCTTCCAGCGTGTCCATCTGTACGCGGATCATGGTCATCCCGCGCAGCGTGGCGGTCGCCGTCGGCAGGCCGACGCGGAAGTTGCCCGCGTCGCCGATGACGATCGTGTCGGCGGTGAGGAGATCCGGGTGCTGCTCGGCGTAGCGCTCCAGGCCGCCGGTGCCCTGCTCCTCCGAACCCTCCGCGATCACCTTGACGTTGACCGGCACTCCACCGTTCGCCTTCAGCGCACGCAGGGCCAGCAGATGGAGGATGACGCCGCCCTTGCAGTCGGCGGTGCCGCGGCCGTACCAGCGGCCGTCCGCACGCTCGGTCAGCTCGAACGGGGGCGTCACCCACGCGGCCTCGTCCAGCGGCGGCTGCACGTCGTAGTGCGCGTACAGCAGGACCGTCGGCGCGCCCGCCGGGCCGGGCAGGAAGCCGTACACCGACTGGGTCCCGTCCGGGGTGTCGAGCAGCGCGACGTCCTGGAAGCCCTCGGCGCGCAACGCGTCCGCGACCCAGTTCGCGGCGCCCTCGCTCTCGCTCTTCGGGTATTGCGCGAAGTCCGCCACCGATGTGAAGGCGACCAGTTCGGTCAGCTCCTCCTTGGCCCGCGGCATGAGCGAGGCGACGGATTCGGCGATCGGATGCGGCGACATGGGCACGCTCCTCGTAGGTGCGACGTTGTGCAGGGTGTGCCGATGATCCTCCCACAGAGGGTCTCGGCGCCGCCCGCCGTAGGATGCGCGGTAAAGGTGCGGCAGGCATGCCCAGGTCGGCGATTCGGGAGCAGTAGACCATCGTGAGCAGCGAGAACTCGGCGGGCGGCAACGAGATGGGTGACGAGGGGTCGGCACAGGTGTGGGACGTCGTCGTCGTGGGCGCGGGACCCGCCGGGGCGTCCGCCGCCTACGCGGCCGCGGTCGCCGGGCGTCGGGTCCTGCTTCTGGAGAAGGCCGAACTGCCCCGCTACAAGACGTGCGGCGGTGGCATCATCGGCCCGTCCCGCGACGCGCTGCCCCCGGGCTTCGACCTGCCGTTCAAGGACCGGATCAACGCGGTGACGTTCTCCCTGAACGGCAAGTACACGCGGACCCGCCGCTCCAAGAGCATGCTGTTCGGGCTGATCAACCGGCCCGAGTTCGACGCCCAGCTCGTCGAGCACGCACAGAAGGCGGGCGCCGAGCTGCGCACCGGCGTCGCGGTCTCCCGCGTCGAGCAGCACGGGTCCGCCGTCCCCGACCGCCGGACGGTCGCCGTGGTCCTCCAGGACGGCGAGACGGTCCTGGCCCGCGCGGTCGTCGGCGCCGACGGCAGCGCCAGCCGCATAGGAGCACACGTCGGGGTCAAGCTCGACCAGGTCGACCTGGGCCTGGAGGCGGAGATCCCGGTGCCCGAGACGGTCGCCGACGACTGGCGCGGGCGCGTCCTCATCGACTGGGGCCCCATTCCCGGCAGTTACGGATGGGTCTTCCCGAAGGACGACACGCTGACGGTGGGAGTCATCTCGGCGCGCGGAGAAGGCGCCGCGACCAAGAGGTACTTGGAGGACTTCATCGGACGTCTCGGCCTCGCCGGGTTCGAACCGTCCGTCTCCTCCGGGCATCTGACGCGCTGCCGCGCCGACGACTCCCCGCTCTCGCGCGGGCGGGTCCTGGTGTGCGGTGACGCGGCGGGGCTGCTCGAACCGTGGACCCGTGAGGGCATCTCGTTCGCGCTGCGGTCGGGACGGCTCGCGGGCGAGTGGGCGGTGCGGATCTCCGAGTCGCACGACGCGGTGGACGCCCGCCGTCAGGCGCTGAACTACGCCTTCGCGATCAAGGCGGGGCTCGGTGTGGAGATGGCCGTCGGCAAGAAGATGCTGAACGTCTTCGAGCGCAAGCCGGGACTGCTGCACGCGGCCCTGACCGGCTTCCGGCCCGCGTGGAACGCGTTCGCGAGGATCACCCGCGGTTCCTCCTCGCTGGGCGAACTGGTGCGGACGCACCCGATGGCCGGGCGGGCGCTGTCACGCTTCGACGGCTGACCGCCGCGGGCCGCGTGGGCCGTGCGGCCTGTGCCGGCAGTGCAGGCAGTGCGGTCCGTGTGGGACCGATGGTTCAGGCGGCCTTCGTCGTGATGCGGAAGACGGGGTGGTCGGGGGCGATCCTGCGGAGCTCCTCGTCGGAGGAGTCCGGGGTCACGCCCTGGAAGAACGCGCCGAGTTCCGCCTTCCACAGCGTGATGTAGGCGCGCAGCACCGGCACCTTGTCGTCGTCGGCGACCTCGATGGCGGTGAACTCCTCGGTCTTCTTCCCCAGGTGCAGTTCGCCGCCGCCGGCCACCCGCATGTTGTGGGTCCACTGGACGTGGCCGCGCGCCGCCACGAGGTACCGCTCGGCGCCGACGGTCAGCGGGTTGACGGGGGTGGTGCGCCACTCGCCGGTCTTGCGGCCCCGCACCGCCATGACCCGAGAGCCGCGGATGCTCAGGCCCCGGCGGGTCAGAAAGGCCATGGCGCGGTTGACGACGTTCACGGTGATCCAGCCGGGCTTCTGCACGTGCGGGGTGGCTGTGGACATCAGATCCTCCTGTGGCAGAGAAGCGAAGAGACGGAAGGGAAGGAAACCGAGAGCGGTGCTCTCGCTTGAGAGCAGTGTGCACCGGATCGGCGATCCAAAGCAAGAGCAGTGCTCTCTTTTGTGTGCGGCGCTCCGAACCGTGGGCACCGATCCGTTCCCGTGCGACACTGGCCCGCATGAGTACGAGCCGCAGCACGCCCCCACGGAGCGCGACCGCGCAAGGTGCCCGCGCCCGCGCCCGGCAGGAGATCACCGCCGCCATCAAGGACGAGGCCCGCAGGCAGCTCGCCGAGGGCGGCGGAGCCAAGCTCTCGCTGCGCGCCGTCGCCCGCGAACTCGGCATGGTCTCCTCGGCCCTGTACCGCTACTTCCCCAGCCGCGACGAGCTGTTGACGGCCCTGATCATCGACGCGTACGACTCGCTCGGCGTCGCCGCCGAACGCGCGGACGCCGCGTTCCGGGAGGCCGGACACGAGGTGACGCCGGCCCGCCGCTGGGTCGCCGTGTGCCAGGCGGTGCGGACCTGGGCGCACGCCCACCCGCAGGAGTACGCGCTCATCTACGGCTCCCCGGTGCCCGGCTACATCGCGCCGTCGAGCACGGTCGAGCCCGCGGCACGCGTCGGCCTGCTGCTCATCCGCATCGTCCGTGAGGCGTACGAGGACAAGGGCGTGGCGCTGCCGCCGCTGCCGGACGGGCTGCGCCCCGAGGCCGAGCGGATCGCCGCCGATCTCGCTCCCGACCTGCCGCCGGCCGTCGTGATCGCGCTGGTCGCCGCGTGGGCGCAGTTGTACGGGCTGGTCGGCTTCGAGCTGTTCGGACAGTTCAACCGGGTCGTGGAGGACCGGAGCCCGTTCTTCGCGCACGCGGTGGCGCAACTCGCCCATGGCGTCGGCCTGGTGAAGTAGACCCGTGCACCGTCGCGCGACGCAGGCCTCCTCCGCGGCGCCCCGCGCCCCCGACGCGACGCCGCGCGCGAGCGGCACGTAGCGGCACGTACTCCCGGGGAGTACGTGTGATCACCTCGCCCGGCTGACGCCCCTGGAGGCCCGCGGCCCTTAGCGTGGCGGCATGGACGAGCAGCAAGGACGCGACGGCGGTGCGCCCGGCCGCGGGCGCGGCGGACCGCCAGGCCCGCTGACCGGCTCCCACCGGTCGTGGCAGGGCCCGCCGTGGTGGCACCAGGGGCCCGGCCGATGGCAGGGCGACGGCGCCCGCCGGTGGCCGTGGCGGTCCACGGTGCTGGTCACCGCGTTCGTCCTGCTGGGTTCCGGTTTCGCGGCGCGCGGGCAGCCGGAGCGGGCCGACCTGGACCTTTTCGCGCGGCTCCTGCTGATCGCCGGGGGCGTGCTGCTGCTGTGGCGGCAGCGCCACCCCGTCGTCGTCGCCTTCGGGACGGCGGTGTGCGCGACCGTGTACCTCGGCGCCGGGTATCCGTACGGTCCCGTGTTCCTGCCGGTGGCGCTCGCGTGCTTCTCGGCGATCGTCGCCGGGCACCGGTGGGCCGCGTGGGCGGCCGCCGGACTGTTCTGGGTGGGGCACCTCGCCGTCGGGCACTGGCTCTACGCGTACCTGCCGCCGTCCGGGGACGGGCCCGCGTCATGGGGGCAGGAGGGGTTCGTCGCCGCGTGGGTGCTGGCGATCGTGGCCGTCGCCGAGCTGGCCCGGGTACGCCGCGAACAGTGGCAGCAGGCACGGGCCGAGCGGGAGCAGGCGGCCCGGCGGCGGGCCGACGAGGAGCGGCTGCGCATCGCGCGCGAACTGCACGACGTACTGGCCCACTCCATCTCCGTGATCAATGTGCAGGCGGGCGTCGGGCTCGCGCTGCTCGACGCGGACCCGGAGCAGGCGCGGACCGCGCTGACCACCATCAAGGAGGCCAGCAAGGAGGCCCTGGGGGAGGTGCGGCAGGTGCTCGACACGCTCAGGGCACCCGGCGACGCGCCACGCGCCCCGGCACCCGGGCTGGGCCGGCTGCCCGAGCTCGTCGAGCAGGCGGCCGGGGCCGGACTCACCGTCGACGTCACCACGGACGGGGAGCGGCCCGCGCTGCCCCCGGGCGCCGATCTCGCCGCGTTCCGGATCGTGCAGGAGGCGCTGACCAATGTCGTGCGGCACTCCGAGTCACGGCGGGCGCGGGTCCGACTCGGCTACGGCAAGCGGGCGTTGACGCTCACCGTCGACGACGACGGGCCCGCCAGTCACGCGGAGGCCGGCGGCAGCGGCAACGGGCTCGCGGGAATGCGCGAGCGTGCCGCCGCCCTCGGTGGCACGATCGAGGCGGGCCCGCGCCCCGACGGCGGGTTCCGGGTCGTCGCCGACCTGCCCTTCACCGAGGCATCGACCGCAACCTCGTCAGCACCCCCGTCACCCCCGTCACCTCCCTCACCCCCGCCACCCCCGTCATCGGAGGCCCCCCGTTGATCCGCGTACTGCTCGCCGACGACCAGTCGCTCGTCCGCGCCGGATTCAAGGCACTCCTGGACGCGCAGGGCGACATCGAGGTCGCGGGCGAGGCATCCGACGGCGACGAAGCGGTGCGTCTGGTCCGGGAGTTGAAGCCGGACGTGGTGCTGATGGACATCCGGATGCCGCTGCTCGACGGGCTCGCCGCGACCCGCCGGATCAGCGGGGAACCGGACCTGGCGGAGGTGAAGGTCGTCATGCTCACCACCTTCGAACTCGACGAGTACGTCTTCGAGGCGATCCGCTCCGGGGCCTCGGGATTCCTCGTCAAGGACACCGAGCCGGAGGAGCTGCTCCGGGCGGTCCGGGCCGTGGTGCACGGCGACGCGCTGCTCTCGCCCGGGGTCACACGGCGGCTCATCGCCGAGTTCGCGGCCCGCTCCAAGGAGCCGTCGGCCGTCGCGTCGCTGTCCGAACTGACCGAGCGGGAGCGGGAGGTGATGGCGCTCGTCGGGATCGGCCTGTCCAACGAGGAGATCGCGCGCCGCCTGGTCGTCAGCCCGCTCACGGCGAAGACCCATGTCAGCCGCACCATGGTGAAACTGGGCGCCCGCGACCGGGCCCAACTGGTCGTCCTCGCCTACGAGTCGGGGCTCGTGCGGCCCGGATGGCTGGGCTGAGTCACAGGCCCTGCCGCCGCGTCCGCCGTCCGAAGCGCCACCGCACCCGTGCCACCCGCACGAAGAAGCCCACGCCCGCGACCGCCGCGCCCCACTCCGAGGAGCCCCGAGGCCGCACCGCCCGCGACGGCGCCGATGAGCACCGGCGGAGCGAACAGCAGGAAGACGGCACCGGCAGGGAGTGCTCCGGTCGCGAGGAGAAGCGGCGCGGGGCCCGCAGGCGAGTGTGTCGCCTGCGGGCCCCGTCCCCCGAACACGCCGCCGTGGTCAGTCCCGTACCGCGACCGGCTCCTCGGCGGCCTGTACCGGCGCGGACTGCACGACCACGAGCGACTCCTGCGGACGCCGGGCGCGCACACCGGTCAGCGTGACCAGCAGGCCCACCAGGGCGACCGCCGTGATCACCACCAGTCCGGGCCGGAAGCTGTCGAGGACCGCCTGCGGCGAGGAGCCCTCGGGGGCGTTCGCCGTGACGACGGCGGTCACCACCGCGAGGAAGATCGCGCCGCCGACCTGCACGGACGTGTTGAGCAGGCCGGAGACCATGCCCTGCTCGTCGTCGTGCACGCCGTTCGTGGCCTGGATGTTGAGCGAGGGGAAGACCAGCGCGCAGGCCGCGCCGATCAGCAGCATCGTGGGCAGGATGACGGCCGCGTAGACCGGGTCGAGGTTGATGCGGAGGAAGAGGGCGTAGCCGACGACCATGAGCGCGAAGCCGACCGCGATCACCCGCGGGGTGCCGAAGCGGTCCACGATCGCGCCGACCTTCGTCGACGACAGCGCCACCAGGGCGCCCGCCGGCAGGAACGCGAGGGCCATGCTCAGCGCCGACCAGCCGAGCAGGGACTGGAGGTAGAGCGTCGCGAGGAACTGGAAGCTCACGTACGAGCCGAAGAAGGTCATGGCGCCGATCTGCGCGCGGATCTGGGTGCCGGAGCGCAGTACGCCGAGCCGGATCAGCGGCCCCGGCGAGCGCCGCTCGATCCGTACGAACACGGCGAACAGGACGGCGACGGCCAGGAACGAGAGCAGCGTGCGGGGCGAGCCCCAGCCGGCCTCGGGTGCCTCGACCACCGTGAAGACCAGCAGCAGCATAGAGAGCGTGCCGGTGATGGCGCCGGGGACGTCGTAACCGCGGTGGTTCTCCTCCTTGGCGCTGTGCGGGATGAGCTTGAGGCCGAGCAGCAGGGCGATCACCGCGATCGGCGCGGGCAGCAGCATGGTCAGGCGCCAGCTCGCCTCCGTCAGCAGGCCGGAGAGGACGAGGCCCATGGAGAAGCCGGTGGCGGCGCAGGTGGTGTAGATGGACAGGGCGCGGTTGCGGACCGGGCCCTCGGCGAACGTGGTCGTGATGATGGACAGGCCGGCCGGCGCGGTGAACGCGGCGCTGAGGCCCTTGATGAAGCGGCTCGCGAT
Source organism: Streptomyces sp. Q6 (assembly GCF_036967205.1). NCBI lineage: Bacteria > Bacillati > Actinomycetota > Actinomycetes > Kitasatosporales > Streptomycetaceae > Streptomyces > Streptomyces citrinus. The sequence goes on along the minus strand of NZ_CP146022.1, from coordinate 773,227 downwards.
GAGCAGCGGTCCGGAGTCGACGAGCCCGCCGAGCAGTGAGGCGAGCGCGAAGACGGCGAGTGCGATCAGGAAGACACGGCGCCGCCCGAGCAGGTCGGCCGCGCGGCCACCGAGGAGCAGCAGGCCGCCGTAGCCCAGGATGTAGCCGCTGACGACCCACTGGAGGGTCGACGTCGACAGGCCGAGTTCCGAGCCGATCGAGGGCAGCGCGACGCCGACCATCGAGACGTCGAGCGCGTCGAGGAACATCGCGGCGCAGAGCACGAGGAGGGTTCCCCACAGACGCGGGGACCAGCGCTCCTGGTGCGCTGCGGAGTGCTCCGGGGACGACGGAGCGGACGCCGGGGCGTCGGTGAGCGGAGAGGTCATGCGGAGCACAGTACATGCACATGCATTGACTGCAAGTGCATTTAATTCCGATGCAACAAACGGCGTCTTTTCTGCTACGGTGCGGTCATGGCGGCACAGAAGTCGGAAGCGGAGCCCTCGTCGGGCCTCGTGGATCAGTGGCGGGACATCCTCGCGGTACACGCGCGCACCATGTGCGAGCTCGATCGCGCGCTGCACCGGCACGGCCTGGGCGCCAGTGACTTCGAAGTGCTCGACGTGCTCGCCGAGGGCGCGCCGGAGGACGGTATCTCCGGCTTCCGGGTGCAGGAGATCGCCGGACAGGTGCACCTCAGCCAGAGCGCCCTGTCCCGTCTGATCGGCCGCCTGGAGAAGGACGGCCTCGTGGAGCGCGGCATGTGCAGCGAGGACCGGCGCGGGGTGCGCGTCTGTCTCACGCCGAAGGGCCGTGACCTGCACGCGCGAGTACGGCCGCTCCAGAGGGCCGTGCTCGGCCGGATGCTGGAGCCGTCCGGCGAATCCGGTGCGGCCGACGCCTGACGGCCCGCGCGACCTGCCGCCTGCGTGCAGGCCCCCTGGCGTGGCTCAGATTCCCGAACGCTCGCGCCACAGTGCGGCGAGCGCGGCGTCACCGCTCACGTCCGGCAGCGGCAGCCGGTTCCACAGCGCCAGGTAGAGCCGGGCCGCGGGGCCCGACACCTCGCAGTCCGCGTCGCCCACCGCGCCGCGCACCGTCACGGGTGGCTCCTCGGTGATCCGCACCGTCCACACGGCGTCGTCCACGTCCGTCGCGCGGACCCGCAGCACCCGCGGCACGTCCGAACGCACCCGGCTGCGCGCCCGCGCGTGGAAGCCGGTCAGCAGTTCGTCGATGCCGTCCGCCCCGAACTCCGCCGAGATCGCCTCCGGTCGGGCCTGCTCGGCGGGGTTCAGCGCCGACCGCGCGTCCACGCTGTGCACGGTCGTCTCGTGGGCCTGGCGCCGCGCCCAGAAGGCGAGCGGTGAAGGGGCGGGCAGGAAGGCCCAGCACTCCAGCCCGGGATCGGCGTTCGTCAGCGTATCGACGAGGTGGCGGTGTCCCTCCCGGAACCATGCGAGCAGCGCGTCGCCGTCGAGGTCGGCCCGCTCGGTCAGCGGGAGCGGCCGCGCGGAGCCCTGCTCGACGTGCGAGGCGGCCCACCGGTGCACCGCGCCCTGATGGCGCAGCAGGTCGCGCACCTGCCAGTCGGGACAGGCTGCCACCTTCGCGTCGACGCCCGCCTCCTCGGCGGCGGCCGCGAGCGACCGGCCCTGCGTGTCGACGATCTGAATGTGCTCGGCGATTTCCATGGGGGCGAGTCTGCCGGGTGGAGCGTGCTCGAACCCAGGGGATTTCACGGGTCACACGGTGGCGGACCGCCGTGTCGCGAACCCGATCGTCGCCGCCACCGCCGCGAGCAGCGCCACGCTCGTCAGCGCCGCGGGCAGCGAGAACCAGTCCGCCATGAAGCCGATCGCCGGCGGGCCGAGCAGCATCCCGCCGTAGCCGAGCGTGGACGCGGCGGCGACGCCGGTCGGGCCCGCGAGCGCCCCGGCCCGCTCGACCGCGACGGGGAAGATGTTCGCGAGCCCGAGCCCCGTGATCGCGAACCCGACGAGGGCGAGCCACGCCCACGGCGCCAGCGAACCGAGCAGCATCCCGGCCGCGCCCGTCGCGCCGCCGAAGACCACCGTCCGTGCCCTGCCGAGCCGTTCGAGCAGCGACGTGCCGCTGAGCCGGCCGATCGTCATGGCGAACGCGAAGCACGAGTAACTGGCGGCGGCGACGCCCGGGTGGGCGTGCAGGTCCTGCTCCATGTGCAGGGCGCTCCAGTCGGCGAGGGCCCCTTCGCCGTACGCCGTGCACAGGGCGATGAGGCCGAAGACCAGGACGAGGCCGCGTACGCGACGGTCGATCGGGCGTGATCCTGCCGGAGTCCGTATACCTTCCGGCGGGCGGGGCGCGGGCGTGCGCAGCAGGGTCGGCGCCGTCACCGCCGTGACCACCAGGCCGATGACCGTGATGCCCAGCAGGTGCCGGGTGGGGGAGAGATGCGCGGCGACGAGGCCGCCGAGGCCGGATCCGACCATGCCGCCGAGGCTGAACGCCGCGTGGAAGCTCGGCATGACCGGGCGGCGCAGGGCGGCGACGAGATCGACGGCCGCGCTGTTCATCGCCACGTTGATACCGCCGTACGCCGCTCCGAACGCCAGCAGGACGAGTCCGAGGGCGAGCGGAGAGTGCGTCAGCGGCGGGAGCAGGACCGTCAGGGGGAGCAGGACGCCGCAGGCCACGGTGACCGCGTGGCTGCCGAAGCGGCGGCACAGCCGCCCGGTCAGCATCATCGTGACGACGGCGCCGGCCGACACCCCGAGCAGGGCGAGCCCGAGTTGGCTCGCGGACGCCCCGGTCTGCTCCTTGATCGCGGGGATGCGGACCACCCAGCCCGCGAAGACGAATCCGTCGAGGGCGAAGAAGACGGTGAGGGCGACGCGCAGGCGGGTCAGGGAGGCGGGGCGTGGGCCGTCGGCGCTGACGGTTCCCAGTTTGTTTAGTAGCGACACAAAGTCAGGTTAGGTGCGGAAAGCGGCGGGGGACAAGGGGGTTGCCGGTGTGCGCCATGGCACACGAAAGGGCGCGCGGTGCCTGCGCACCACGCGCCCTCGCCCGAAGCTCTGCGCGCCGGTCCGGCCTCAGACGGCGACGACCTGAAGCCCCGCCTCCGCGAACCGCGCGAGGGTCTCCTTGTCGGCGGCCGTGTCCGTGACCAGGATGTCCACCTGCTCCACCGCGCAGATCCGGGCGAACGCCCGGTGGCCCAGCTTGCTGGAGTCCGCCGCGACGATCACGCGCTCCGCCCGCTCGCACAGCAGCCGGTTGATCGCGGCCTCCGCCTCGTCGTGCGCGGACGCGCCGTGCGTGACATCGAGACCCACGACGCCGAGCACCGCGGTGTCCAGCGTGATCTGGCTCAGCACCCCGTCGGCGAGCGGACCGATCAACTCGTACGACTGCGCGCGGGCGACGCCGCCGGTCAGCACGATCTTGAACTGGGGCCGTACGGCCAGCTCGTTGGCGATGTTCAGGGCGTTCGTGACGATCGTCAGGGCGGGGGTGCCGGAGGCGAGGTCGGGGCGGACGGCGAGCGCCCGCGCGACCTCGGTCGTGGTCGTGCCGCCGGTCAGGCCCACCGCCTCGCCGGGCGACAGGAGCTCGCCGACGGCCTTGGCGATGCGCTGCTTCTCGGCGGCGCCCAGCGCGGTCTTGTAGCGCAGCGGCAACTCGTAGCTGACGCCGTGCACGACCGCGCCGCCGCGCGTGCGTACCAGCATCTGCTGCTCGGCGAGCTGGTCGAAGTCGCGGCGGATCGTCGCGGCGGACACGCCCAGTTCGCCCGCCGCCTCCTCCACGTCGAGACGGCCGCGCTCGACGAGCAGTTCGAGGAGGGACTTCCACCGGGCGTCGCGGGACATCCGCGGCCTCCAATCGTCGTACGACTCGTCATGTGTCCGCACAGACCCTAGCCCGTGTGCGCGCGAATGCTTGATTGTGATTGAAAGCTCGCTATATCTTGCACGAACAAGCATGCAGTTCTGGGGCGACATCGATCGGGGAGTGGGGCACGGCATGAGCCATGTCGAGAACGAGCTGACCAGCCAGCCGGAGTGCTGGACGCGTGGCGCGGACCTGGCCGCGCGGCACGAGGCGGCGCTGCCGGCCGCGGGGGAGCGGGTCGCGATCGTCGGCTGCGGCACCTCGTGGTTCATGGCCCAGGCCGCGGCCGCGCTGCGCGAACAGGCCGGGCAGGGCGAGACGGACGCCTTCGCCGCGTCGGAGTTCCCGGCCGGGCGCCGCTACGACCGGGTGGTCGCGCTCACCCGCTCCGGCACCACCACCGAGGTCCTCGACCTCCTCGCCGCCCTCAAGGGGACGACACCGACGACCGCGGTCACGGGCGACCCGGACACGCCGATCCGGACGGCCGCCGACGACCTCGTCGTGCTCGACTTCGCCGACGAGAAGTCCGTCGTGCAGACCCGCTTCGCCACGACCGCGCTCACTCTGCTCCGGGCCCACCTCGGCCTGCACACCGAGCAGGCCGTCGCCGACGCGCGCACCGCGCTCGCCGAGCCGCTGCCCGAAGGCCTCGTGGACTGCGACCAGTTCACGTTCCTGGGACGCGGCTGGACGGTCGGCCTCGCCAACGAGGCGGCGCTGAAGATGCGCGAGGCGTCCCTGTCGTGGACCGAGGCGTACCCCGCGATGGAGTACCGCCACGGCCCCATCAGCGTCACCACGTCCGGCACCGCCACCTGGATGCTGGGCGAGGCCCCCGAGGGCCTCGCCGAGGAGGTCGCCGGGACCGGCGCGCTCTGGATCGAGGGCGGCCTCGACCCGCTCGCCGAACTCGTCCGCGCACAGCGCCTCGCCGTCGCCGTCGCGGCCCGCCGCGGCCTCGACCCCGACCAGCCGCGCCACCTCACCCGCTCCGTCATCCTCACCGACAACTGACCGCTGTCGACCAGGACCAGAGAGACCTGAGAAGGGAGAGACCGTGCCCCTCGCCACCACAGGGACGCTCGTCGGTGCCGCGGCGGACCGGCGCGGCGCCGTCGCCGCGTTCAACGTCATCACCCTCGAACACGTCGAGGCAGTCGTCGCGGGCGCCGAGGCCGTCGACGCGCCCGTCATCCTCCAGATCAGCGAGAACGCCGTCCGCTACCGCTACGGCCGCCTCCTGCCGCTGGCCCGCGCGGCCGCGTCCGTCGCCGAGGGGGCGGGCGTCGACGTCGCCCTCCACCTCGACCACGTCCAGAGCGACGACCTGCTGCGGCAGGCCGTCGACGCCGGGTTCAGCTCCGTGATGTACGACGCCGCGCGGCTGCCCTACGACGAGAACCTCGCCGCGACCCGCGCCGCCGCCGACTGGGGGCACGCCAACGGCCTGTGGGTGGAGGCCGAACTGGGCGAGGTCGGCGGCAAGGACGGGGCGGCGCCGCTGGACGCGCATGCCCCGGGCGCCCGCACCGACCCCGGTGAGGCCCGCGCCTACGTCTCCGACGCGGGCGTCGACGCCCTCGCCGTCGCCATCGGCTCCTCGCACGCCATGACCACCCGCACCGCCGCCCTCGACCACGACCTGCTGAAGCGGCTCGCCGACGGCCTCGACGTGCCGCTCGTCCTGCACGGCTCGTCGGGCGTCCCGGACGGCGAACTCACCGAGGCGGTCCGCGGCGGCATCGCCAAGGTCAACGTCGGTACGGCCCTGAACATCGCGATGACCGCCGCCATACGGGAGTTCCTCGCGACGCACCCGGACGCGGTCGACTCCCGCAAGTACCTCACCGTCGGACGCGAGGCGATGACCCGTACGGTCAGCGAGCTGATCGGGGTGGTACGGGGCTGACGCCCGCGGTGCGGCCCCGCGCCCGCCTCCCGGTACCCGGGGTCACCTCCGGGCCGGGGGGCGACGTCGTTCACCGGCTACCATTCCAGACCGTGATCAGGGCGAGGAGTTGCTGATGGGCGGCAGGGCGGCCTCCGGGAGCGGGAACCACACGGCGGGCGACGGTGCCGCGCGGCCACCGCGTCTGGAGCGGGGCCGCAGCGCGCTCGGTCCCGCGCTCGAACTCGTCCACACCGGACGTGCGCCGACCCGCGCCGTACTCACCGCCGAACTGGGGGTGACCCGCGCCACGGCCGGCGCGGTCGCCGCCGAACTGGAGGCCCTCGGCCTCATCCGCATCGACGCGAAGCCGAGCGCCGCCGCGGGTTCCCAGGGCCGTCCCTCGCACCGCCTCTCCGTCGCGGAGGACGGGCCCGTAGCGCTCGCCGCCCAGGTCCACTCGGACGGCTACCGCGCGGCCCTCGTCGGACTCGGCGGGCACATCGTCGCCACCACGCCCGGCTGCGAGATCATCGACCCGGACCCGGCGGACGTGCTGCGCTCCGTGGTCGAAGCGGGCGTCCGGCTCCTGGAGAGCACCGGGCGGCGCTGTGTCGGCGCCGGGCTCGCCGTGCCGTCCGCCGTCGCCGAACCCGACGGCACCGCGCTGAACCCGCTGCACCTGGCCTGGCCGGTCGGCGCCCCGGTCCGCCAGATCTTCGCCGACTGCGTACGCGAAGCGGGGCTGCCCACCCCGGCGTTCGCCGCGAACGACGTCAACCTCGGCGCCCTCGCCGAACACCGGCACGGCGCCGGACGCGGCGCGAGGGACCTGCTCTGCGTCGCCACCGGACACCGCGGTGTGGGCGGCGCCCTGGTGCTCGACGGCCGCCTGCACTCGGGCAGTTCGGGCCTCGCCCTGGAGGTCGGCCACCTCACCGTCAACCCCGAGGGCCGGCCCTGCCACTGCGGCAGCCGCGGGTGTCTCGACGTCGAGGCCGACCCGCTCGCCTTCCTCGCGGAGGCGGGCCGCACCCCCGGCCCCGAGCGCTCCCTCCTGGAACAGGCCCGCGACCTGCTCACCCAGGCCAAGGACGACCCGGGGGTGCGCCGGGCCACCGAGGCCCTCATCGACCGGCTCGGCCTCGGCCTCGCGGGACTGGTCAACATCCTCAACCCGGACCGCATCATCCTCGGCGGACTGCACCGCGCCCTCCTGGACGCCGACCCGGAGCGGCTGCGCGCCGTCGTGGCCGACCGCAGCCTGTGGGGGCGCAGCGGCGGCGTGCCGATCCTGGCGTGCACGCTCGACCACAACAGCCTGGTCGGCGCAGCCGAGTTGGCGTGGCAGCCGGTCCTCGACGATCCGCTGGGCGCGCTCACGGCGGGCTGACCCGGCGGAGCGCTCGCCGCCAGCGGCTGGGCAGGAACTCAGGTCTCCGCCCGGTCTCCAGAGACGCCGGCCGTCAGCCTTTGGGCGACCGGTCTCCGACCGTCAGCCTTCGGGCGACTGGTCTCCGACCGTCAGCCTTCGGGCGGCCGGTCTCTGGCCGTCAGCCTTCGGGCGGCCGGTCTCTGGCCGTCAGCCTTCGGGCGGCCGGTCTCCGACCGCCGGCCTCCGGACGGCCGCCCTTCCAGCCGCTGACCTTGGGACGACCGGTCTCCGACCGCCGGCCTTCGGGCGGCCGGCCTTCCAGCCGCTGACCTTGGGACGACCGGTCTCCGACCGCCGGCCTCCGGACGGCCGGCCTTCCAGCCGCTGACCTCCGGACCGCCGGGCCGCGGAACCGTCCAGTCTCCGGACTGCTGGGCCGTCCGGTCGCCGGGCCCCAGACCGTCCATCCTCAAGGACTCAGCCCACCGGAACCGTCACGCCCACTCCACCGCGAACGCTCGCGCCGGGTTCGCGACCAGTACCCGCCGCACCCCCTCCTCGCCCAGCGACTCCTCCAGGCGCGGCCGCACCCGGCGCAGCAGGTACGGCATGCCGGGCCCACCGCTCACCGAACGCGCCCCGGCGCTCGTCGTGTCGCCGCCGAGCAGCAGTCGGTCCGCGTATCCGCCGGCGGCGAGCGCCGCCATCGCGTCCGGCATCCGCCAGTCGGTGGCGTGGTTGGCCCGCGACGGCCCGTCGAAGGCCAGATAGGCGCCGGACCGCGCGGCCTCCCGGTGCGCCACGACGTCGGGCGACCGATTGAGGTGACCGAGGATCACCCGGTGCGCCGGCACCTCCAACTCCCCGCACAGCAGGTCGAGTACGTCCAGCGCGCCCGTGCCCAGCTCATGGTGGACGGCGATCGGCGCCCCGGTCGCGTGATGCGCCTCGGCCGCCGCCCGCATCGTCCACCGCGCGTGCGTGTCGAGCGCGTGGAACCCTCCGGCGACCTTGATCAGACCCGCCCGTACGCCACTGCCCGCGATGCCCTCCGTGAGCTCGCGCACGAAGACCTCGGCGAGATCGTCGGCCCGCCGCGCGAGCGACTCCGGTGTGTAGTGGGCGGCTTGGTGCAGCCCGGTCGCCGCCACGATCCGCACCCCGGTCGTCGCCGCCAGCGCGGGCAGCTCCGCGGCGCGCCGCCCGAGACCGTACGGCGTCCACTGCACGACGGTCCCGCCGCCCACCGCCGCGTAGGACTCCAACTCCCGCCGCGCGAGGTCCACGTCGTCCAACTCCTGCCCCGGCAGCAGCGGGCTGCGGAAGAAGAGATGGTCGTGCGAGTCGACCACGCCCAACTGCCCCGGATCCAGGTCCCCTTGGACGCTGCGGACGGTCGCGTTCACCACTGCCTCCCCGGAGTCAGTGCGTCGCGCCCGGGATCGGACAGGTGAAGCACCTGGTAGAGGTCGCCGGGTGCTGTCGGCGCCGCGTGGTCCCAGACGGAGAAGCTCACCAGCTCCCAGGTGCGCGGGTCGACGACGGAAGAGGCGTACAACAAGCCGTCCTCGTCGCCGAGTTGGGCGGTCTCCCGAACCGACTCCGCGATCACGTCGGGAAGGTGGTCACCCGCGTGGCAGCCCGCGAGGAGCGGGGTGCGGCGCCGCACGGCGGCCCGTGCGGTACCCGCCCCGGCCGGCCCCTCCGCGTACGCCACGCCCGTCCAGTGCTGGACGACGGGCCGCCCGAAGTCGGCGACCACGCCCTGGAATCCGGGACCCCACAGGAAGGAGTTCATGCCCTGCGGGGTGTGCCACAGGTAGAAGGGCGCGTACTGGTTCACGGGCGAGCCGTCCACGCCGCGCTCCCGCATCAGGTACGCCTTGGCGCCGAGCCCCGGGAAGTCGTCCATCAGGTGACCCTTGGTCCGCACCCGGTCGCGGATGACGCCCATGTCGTAGTCGGCCGGCAACGTGATCTCGTACTGCATCGCCTGCACGGTGTGTCCCTCCGCCTCAGCGCGCCGGGGTGGCGTCGCCGTCGACGACATGGGCGCCCCAGCACGTCGTCGTCCCGTCCTCGGCGGCCTCGACGGTCGCCAGATGCGTCATGAACGTGTGCGGCCCCGCGCCGTGCCAGTGCCATTCGTCCGGCTCGATCCAGACGGTGTCGCCGGCCCGGATCACCTCCACCTCGCCGCCCTCGCGCCGCACGCGGCCCTCGCCCGCCAGGACGTGCAGGACCTGTCCGTGCGGATGGGTGTGCCAGGCGGTGTGCGCGCCGGGAGCGAAGTGCACGCTGAACATCCGCAGCCGGGAGGGGAGTTCGGGTGCGGCGACCTGGTCGAGCCAGACCGTGCCGGTGAAGTTGTCGGCCGGGCCCCGCAGCGATGCGGGGCGGGTGCGCGTGATGTGCACGGGGAAGTCCTCAGTCCTTCGGAAGGTCGGGGGAAGGGGTGCGAGAGGCGGCGGGGGAGGACGGGGAGAGGAGGGAGAGCAGGCCGCGTACGCCCATGTCGAACGCGTCCGTGCTGCCTGCGGCCCGCGCCAGGACGTAACCGCCCTGCACGGTCGCGACGATCGCCGCCGCGACATCGGCCGCCACCAGGTGCGGCGCGAACTCCCCGCCGTCGACGCCCTCTTGGACGACAACCGCGAGCCGGTCCTTGAGGTGGGCGATGGTCGCCTCGACCGGCGCGCGCAGCTCGTCGCTGGCGATCACGTCCGGGTCCATCGTCAGCCGCCCCACCGGGCAGCCGCGCAACACGTCGCGCTCGCGCAGCAGATACGCCTCGATCCGCTCGTACGCGGACCCGCCGGCGTCGAGCAGCCCGTCGATCATGGCCCGCATCTCCTCACCGGTGCGGGTGATCGCGGCGAGTGCGAGATCGCCCTTCCCGGTGAAGTGGTGGTACATGCTGCCCTGGCCGACGCCCGCGCGCTGGAGGATCGCCTTGGGGCTCGTGCCCACATAGCCGCGCTCCCACAACAGCTCACGGGTCGTCTCGATCAGCCGGTCCTGAGTGCTCATGAGCTCACCGTACATACTAGTAGTTACAGACGGCAAGGCCGGGGCCGACGCACGGGGGGAGCAGTCGGCGAGGGCTCCTGTACTCCCGCGGTGGTACGCGCACTGCCGCTGGCCGTACGACGACTCGGACCCCCCGGCGGCGCGACGCTCGACTCATCACACAACGACCCACTTCGGGAGATGAGTCAGATGCAGACCCTCGCGCACTTCGGCGGCGGCGGCCCCGGCCCGTGGATCCTTCTCTTCCCGCTGATCTGGGCGGCCGCGGTGGTCGGCGTCGTCACCCTGCTGCGCCGCACCGTCCGGCGCGGCCGCCGCGGACCGTGGCGCCCCGGCCCCCGCGTGGAGGAGCACTCGCCGATCGCCGTCCTCGGCCGCCGCTTCGCCGCCGGTGAGATCGACGAGGACGAGTACTGGCGCCGGCTGAGCGTCCTGAACGAGGAGTTCGGGCGGCACGCCGACACCAAGGGCGGTGCGGCATGACCACCGCGACGCTCACCGGGACCGCGGCGCGCGTCGAGAACGCCGTCAAGGTGTACGGGGCGGGCGACACCGCCGTCCGTGCCCTCGACGGCGTGAGCGTGGGCTTCCGCGCCGGACGGTTCACCGCGATCATGGGGCCGTCGGGCTCCGGCAAGTCGACCCTCATGCACTGCGCGGCGGGGCTCGACACGCTCAGCGAGGGCGCCGCGTACCTCGGCGACACCGATCTGAGCGCCCTCGACGACAAGCGCCTGACCCTGCTGCGGCGCGACCGCATCGGGTTCGTGTTCCAGGCCTTCAACCTGGTGCCGACGCTCACCGTCGCCGAGAACATCACGCTGTCGATCGACCTCGCGGGCGCCCGGCCCGACCGGGAGTGGCTCGACGCCCTCATCGACGTCGTCGGACTGCGCGACCGGCTGCACCACCGGCCCGCCGAACTCTCCGGCGGCCAGCAGCAACGCGTCGCCGTGGCACGGGCGTTCGCGGGCCGGCCCGACGTCGTCTTCGCCGACGAGCCCACCGGCAACCTCGACTCGCGCTCCGGCGGGGAGGTCCTCGGGCTGCTCGGCGACGCGGCCCGGCGCACCGGCCGCACCGTCGTCATGGTCACCCACGACCCGGTCGCCGCGGCCCACGCCGACGAGGTCGTCTTCCTCGCCGACGGGCGCCTCGTCGACCACATGGAACACCCCACCGCCGACCGGGTCCTCGACCGTATGAAGGCCTTCGACGGCGCCGCGTCGCACTCGCCCGGTCCGTCGGACCCGTCGCGCCCGTCACGACAGGAGGGCGGATCGTCATGAACGCCTCCGCACGCCTCAGTCTGAAGTCGCTTCTCGCGCACAAGCGCCGCTTCGCCGGAACGTTCACCGCCGTCCTGCTCGGCGTCGCGTTCCTCGCCGGCACCCTGGTCATGGGCGACACGCTGCGGGCGAGCTTCGACGCGCTGTTCGCCGGTGCCGGCAGCGGCACGGACGCCGTCGTGCGCAGCACCAACGTCATCACCACGCCCGGTGAGAGCCAGGGCACCCGGCAGCCGGTGCGGGCGTCCCTCGCGGACGACCTGGAGAAGGAGCCGGGCGTGGCCGCCGCCGTGCCCGTCATCCAGGGCGCGGGCCAGCTCGTCGGCGCGAACGGCGAGCCCATCGGCGGCCAGGGCCCGCCGACCCTCGCCGGCAACTGGATCGACGACCCGGACCTCAATGCGTACCAGCTCGCCGATGGGCGGGCGCCGCGCCAGAGCGGTGAGGTCGTCGTCAACCGGGGCGCCGCGAAGACCGGCGACCTGAAGATCGGCGACACCACCACCCTGCGCACCCCCGACCCGGTGAAGGTCACGATCGTCGGCCTCGCGACGTTCGGCGGCGAGGACGGCATGGCCCAGGTCACCTATACCGGCATGACCCGTGCCGACGCGGAGAAGTACCTCACCCCGAAGCCGGGCGAGGCCTCCACCATCCAGGTGCGGGCGGGGCCCGGCATCAGCCAGCGGGAGCTCGTCGACACGCTGAAGGGCGAGCTGCCCGACGGGATCGAGGCCCTCACCGGTCAGGAGTCGGCGCAGGAGAACACCGACATGATCTCCGGCCAGTTCCTGACCCTGTTCACCACCTTCCTCCTCGTGTTCTCCGGCATCGCGCTGCTCGTCGCGACGTTCTCGATCCACAACACCTTCGCGATCGTCGTGGCCCAACGCACCCGGGAGAACGCCCTGTTGCGGGCGCTCGGCGCGTCCCGCCGACAGGTGACCGCGTCGACGCTCGTCGAGGCGAGCGTCGTCGCCGTCCTCGCGTCGGCCGCCGGTCTCGCGGGCGGCATCGGGATCGCCGCCGGATTGCAGGCGCTCTTCCCCGCGATCGGATTCCCCTTCCCTGAAGGGGAGTTGGTGGTCAGTCCGCTGTCCCTGCTGCTGCCGCTGGCCGTCGGTGTCCTGGTCTGCCTGGGCTCGGCCCTGCTGCCCGCCCTGCGCGCGGGGCGCACCGCGCCACTGGCCGCGCTGCGCGAGACCACCGTCGACGCGTCGGGCGCCTCCCGCCGCCGCGCCGTCATCGGCACGGTCCTCGGCCTGGCCGCGCTCGCCATCACCCTGTTCGGTGTCCTCGCCGCTCCGTCCGTCACCCTCGCCGGCATCGGGGGCGTCCTGGTCCTCACGTCGTTCGTCGTCCTCGGACCGGTCGCGTCCACCCGGGCCGTACGGGTCCTCGGCAGCCCGCTCGACACGCTGCGCGGCGTCACCGGCGGACTCGCCCGCCGCAATGCCCTGCGCAGCCCGAAGCGGACCGCCGCCACGGCCGGCGCCCTGATGATCGGCGTCGCGGTGGTCTCCCTGTTCACCGTGTTCGGCGCCTCCCTCAAGGCGACCATGGACCAGACGGTCGACCGGTCCTTCGCGGGCGACGTCGCCGTCTCCACCCCGTCGTTCGGCGCGGGCGGCAGCGGCCTCAGCCCGAAACTCGCCCCCGCCCTCGCCCGGCAGCCCGAGGTCGCCACCGCCGTGGGCCTCGGCAAGGGCGTCGCGGACGTCGACGGCGAGGGGCGTGCCCTCACCGTCACCGACCCGAAGAAGCTCGCATCCGCCTTCGACCTCGGCACGGTCCAGGGCTCCCTGGACGACCTCGGCACGGACGGCCTGGCACTCACCCGGTCCGCGGCCGACGACGAACACCTCGCGCTCGGCGACCCGGTCCGGCTCGCGTTCACCGACGGCACGGAACGAACCTTCACCGTCCGCGCCGTCTACGGCCGCTCCGAACTCGTCGGCGACCACGTCATCACCCGCGAGGCCTGGGCTCCGCACCGCGCACAGGACTCCGACACGCTGATCTCCGTCACCTTCAAGGACGGCGTGAGCGACGCCGACGGCACCGCGGCCGTCGAGAAGGTGGCGGCGGCCTACGGCGACCCCGACGTACAGACGCGCGACGAGTACGCCCAGTCGTCCGCGGCCGGCATCGACATGATGCTCACCCTCGTCTACGCCCTGCTCGCGCTGGCCGTCCTGATCGCGCTGCTCGGCATCGCCAACACCCTGACCCTGGCGGTCCACGAGCGCACCCGCGAACTCGGACTGCTGCGCGCCGTCGGTCAGACCCGGCCCCAGTTGCGGGCCATGGTCCGCTGGGAGTCCGTCCTCGTCGCCGCGTTCGGCACGGTCGGCGGACTCGTCCTCGGCGGATTCCTCGGCTGGGTCCTGGTCAAGGCGTCGGACGGGGCGAGCGACAGCGCCTTCGCGTTCGCGCTGCCGCCCCTGCAACTCGCCGTCGTGGCGCTGGTCGGACTCGCCGCGGGCGCACTGGCGGGCCTGCGACCGGCCCGCAGGGCGGCACGCCTGGACGTCCTGCGCGCCATCGCAACGGAGTGACCCGCGCGCGGACGTCGTACGCGAGGTGACGTACGACAGCGGTGATCACCGCCCGGTCAGCCTGCGACGGCCGACCGGGCGGGAGCGCGTGTCCCGGCGTACGCGGTGGGCGCCGTCGCGTACACGGGGTACGGAGGCAGGGCGACCGCAGGGGAGGGGGCGGGCAGCGTGAACCAGACGACCTTGCCGCCGTCGCCGCTCGGCCTGACCCCCCAGCTCTCGCTGACCGAGGCGACCATCGACAGACCGCGGCCGCACGTCGCGAGCGGATCCGCGTCACGCACCTCAGGCAGCCGGGGGTCGTGGTCGTACACCGAGACCGTCAGCCGGTCCGGGTACAGCTCGATCTCCACGGTGCACATCTTGTCCGGCTCCGCGTGCCGGTGGACGTTGGTCAGTAGCTCGGTGACACCGAGTGCGGCCAGGTCGATCAACGGATCGAGATGCCAGTAGCGCAATTGCGCCGATACGATTCTGCGGACCTGACCGATCCGCGACGGCAGGGCTTGGAGCTCCACCGTGCAATGCCTGCTCGGCTGGCTGATCACGGCTGCGACTCCCCGAATGAGGTCCGGAAGAAGACGAGTACGGATCGAGCGGTACGACCACGCTGTGACAGGACCGCCCGCTGCGTGTGTCCGGCGGGCTGGTTCGCAGCGTCATCGCCGGTAAACCCTGAGTAGTGATGTGTGACCAGAGTGACCCAGGGGGTGCGGGCGTGCAACTTCGACCGCTGCGAAGCGCGGCTGCCGACCGGAAACCGTGGAGCTATGTGGGGCGCGCGGTGGCCCGGCGCACAGCCTCGATGAAACGGCGGGCGGCCGGTGGTCCCGCCTCGCCGGACTGGCCGCCGAGCCGGAGCAGATACCGCCTGCCGTCGACCTCGGCCGTCGCGCGGTCCTCGGAGCCGAACCAGGGCTTGCCCGCCCGGACTTCACCCAGTGGCGCGCTGTCGATCTCACTGCCGTAACTCGTGAGCAGCTCCAGCCTGCCCCCCTTGATCCGGACCTGACCGGCCCGGGTCAGCGAGCGCAGCCGCCGCCCGATCCGCACGCCCGTCGCCGTGAACTCCGGCTCCGCCATGCCGTGTCGCCCCCTCGATGCGTTGGTGCCGTGCAGTCTGCACGCACGTGGCCAGGAGCACCAGTGCCCTTGTGGACGCGGTGTGAAGCATCGGGCGCAATCGGAATGTGCGCCCCCTCGCACGCGCGTTCCCCCGTGCTGCCAGGCGTGCCTTTGAGGCCCTCAAAGGCGTGTTTATGCAGGTGAGAAGCGTGCGGAAGGTGTCTATGATCGAGGCGTCCGGCCGATTGCGGCCGGTGCCGTGCCGGTCCGCCGTGCGCCCTCGTGTCCGGGGCCCCGCCCGGGGCCGACGCTCGGAACGACGTGAAGGAGCCGCGCGGTGAGCACCATCGAACAAGGCCACCCTGTGGGCGACGGCGGAGCCGGCGAACCGATGCCGACGCTCGACGTCGACCACACGGACGCCGACTACCGCGCCTGGCTCAAAGAAGCCGTCCGCAAGGTCCAGGCCGACAGCAACCGCTCGGCCGACACCCACCTGCTGCGCTTCCCCCTCCCTGAGCACTGGGGCATCGACCTCTATCTCAAGGACGAGTCGACGCACCCGACGGGCAGCCTCAAGCACCGCCTGGCCCGCTCCCTCTTCCTGTACGGCCTGTGCAACGGCTGGATCCGCCCGGGGCGCCCGGTGATCGAGGCGTCCAGCGGCTCGACGGCCGTCTCCGAGGCCTACTTCGCGAAGCTGATCGGTGTCCCCTTCATCGCGGTGATGCCGCGTACGACCAGCGCCGAGAAGTGCCGACTGATCGAATTCCACGGCGGGCAGTGCCACTTCGTGGACGACTCCCGGACGATGTACGAGGAATCGGCCGCGCTCGCCGACCGCACCGGCGGCCACTACATGGACCAGTTCACGTACGCGGAGCGGGCCACGGACTGGCGCGGCAACAACAACATCGCCGAGTCGATCTACCGGCAGATGGAGCTGGAGCGCTATCCGCACCCGACGTGGATCGTCGCGACCGCGGGCACCGGAGGCACCTCGGCGACCCTCGCCCGCTATGTGCACTACATGCAGCACGACACCCGCATCTGCGTCGCCGACCCGGAGAACTCCTGCTTCTTCGAGGGCTGGACGACGGACAACTGCGACGCGACGAGCGACTGCGGCTCCCGGATCGAGGGCATCGGCCGCCCGCGCATGGAGCCGAGCTTCGTGCCCGGCGCCATCGACCGGATGATGAAGGTCCCGGACGCGGCGAGCGTCGCGGCGGTCCGCGCCCTGGAGGCCGCCATCGGCCGCAAGGCGGGCGGCTCGACCGGTACGGGCCTGTGGAGCGCCCTCAAGATCGTCGCGGAGATGGTGGCGCAGGGGAGCCGGGGCAGTGTGGTGACCCTGCTGTGCGACCCGGGCGACCGCTACCTGGACAAGTACTACTCCGACGCATGGCTGGAGCAGCAGGGCTTGGACATCCGCCCGTACACGGAGGCGATCGACCTTCTCCTGGAGACGGGCCGGTGGCCGGGCTAGGGCCCGTCCGGCGGACCCGGTCGTATCGGGGATCCGTGCGCGGTCCCGGCGGAGCCTGAACGGCGGGACGACGTGCTCGGCGAGAAGCGCGCCCCTGTGCGTGACCGCGGAGCCATCGCGGATCTGCGTGCTTGTGTGTGACCGCGGAGCCATCGTGGATCTGCGTGCCGGACCGGCGTCCGCTGCAAGAGCCGCCGGAGAGGCCCTAGGCGGGAGTCGAAGCGAGTCGTCGTTCCAGCGCCGCGACCGCGTCGCGGAACGCTCGGCCGAGCCCGGACCGGCCGGCGCGCAGGCCCACCCGGAAGGGCGCGGCCCCGTCCGCCGCGAACGTCCACTGCACCCGCGCCCCGCCGATGGTCGGCGTGATCCGCCACTCCTCCAACAGGGCCCGCATTCCCGGTGCGTTGGTCTCGTCGACCCGGTACGCGTACACCTCGCCGGGCTCGGCCGCGACGATCGTCTCGACGAACCGCGTCCCACCCTTGAGCCGCACCTCGCGCCGCGCCCCGTCGTCCAGCGGCCGTGCCGAGGTCACCGCGGAGAACCACTGCGGCCATCCGGCCACGTCCTCGGCGAGTGCCCGGTACACCGCGTCCGGCGATGCCGACACCTCGCGGGCGAACACGAGTCGTAGCGGAGCGGTCTCGACGAAGTCGAGGCCGACGGGCAGAAGACGGCGTGCCATGAGCGTTCAGCCCCCAAACAGGACGCCCCAACGGGCAAGCTCCACCAGCAGGTTGACCGGTCCCGGTCACCATAGCTGTCGGACCGTCAGATGTCTGTACCGGCCTCGGGCTCACCGGCGACCACGAGCCGCACGTGCTCGGAGATCTCCGCGCGCGCCTCCACCGGCAGCCCCGCGTCCGTCACGAGCGTGTCCACCTGGTCGAGCGAGGCGAACGAACTCAGGCCCACCGTCCCCCACTTGGTGTGGTCGGCGACGACGACCACCCGCCGCGCGGACTGCACGAGCCGCCGGTTCGTCTCCGCCTCCGCCAGGTTCGGCGTGGACAGGCCGGCCTCCGGGCTGATCCCGTGCACGCCGAGGAACAGCACGTCGAAGTGGAGCGTGGCGATGGCCTGGTCGGCGACCGGCCCCACCAGTGAATCGGAGGGCGTGCGCACCCCACCGGTCAGGACCACGGTGGCCGCGCCCTGCCGGGTGCCCGCGCTGCGCTGCGCCGTGTGGAACACGTCGGCGACCCGCACCGAGTTGGTGACGACCGTCAGATCCGGCACGTCGAGCAGCTGCTGCGCCAGGGCATACGTCGTCGTGCCGCCGGACAGGGCGATCGCCGAACCGGGCGCGGCGAGCGGAGCGGCCGCCCGTGCGATGTCTTCCTTGGCGGTCAGCTCCAGGCTCGACTTCGCCTCGAAGCCCGGCTCGTGGGTGCTCGCCTCGACGACCGGCACCGCGCCGCCGTGCACCTTCTCCAGCACGCCCTGCCGGGCCAGCGCGTCCAGATCGCGGCGGACCGTCATGTCGGAGACGCCGAGCTTCCTGGTCAGTTCGTTGACCCGGACACCGCCGCGACGGCGCACCTCGTCGAGGATCAGGGCGCGGCGCTGCTCCGCGAGGAGGTTCTGATTCTCGCTCACGTCCCGTCGGGTCCCTTCGGCTCGTCCTACGTGCCAGCGCATCCGCTGCGCCGTCATCCTCGCACGCCCCACCGACAGGCGTGGCACCGCCCGCGCGGCCGACCAGCGGCGCAGCGGCCGACGGATCGGGGAGATTCCGTGACGAGGGGTGCGCACGGGAGCGCTGAGCCGGGATCCTGGTGGCGTCAAGAACGGGGGACGCATCGATATGGCGCGTGAGAACAACCGCGATCACCACCGCGAGAACCACAGCAACCGCGACAACCGCGACTACGACGGCTACGGCGACGAGCACGACTACGAGTACGACGACCGCGAGAGCGGCGGCGACGCGAGGGCGGACGAGACCGCCCTGGAACTCCTGGTCCATGGAGTCGGCGGCACCACACCACAAGAGATGCTCGACGACCCGCGCACGGTGCGGGTGTCGGGAGACGAGACGGCCGCCGTCTTCCGCCGCGTCGAGGACGCCGACGCGGAGAGCAGACCCGAGGACTACCGCGGCAGACCCGTCCCCGAGGCGTACGTGTGGTGCAACCTCACGTCGGGCAACGGCTCGCGGGCCCTGTGGCTGTTGCTGCTGCCCTTCATGGTCGTCAATCTCGCCCACTGGATGCGCCCCAACGCCCGCCGCGCCCCGCGCACCGTGCGTCTGTACGGCCTCCTGGTCCGCCTGATCGGACTCACCCTGACCGTGCTGTTCGTCGCCGCCGCCTGCGAGGTCGCCCTCGACCTGACGGCGTGGCAGTGCGCGGGCACGGCCGCCTGCGCCGAGCGGCGGGCCTGGCTCGGCTTCCTCTCGGTGGACGCGCACGGCGCCGGCGGCTGGTGGAGCCCGCCCGGCCGCCGCCTCGCCCTCGCCGCGCTCGTCCCCACCGCGCTGACCGCCCTGCTCTGGTACCTCTCACACCGCACATGGAGCGCGTACGAGTCCCAGCGCCCGCTGTCGCACCAGCCCGAGCCCGACGACGGCGACACCGGGCACGCCCTCGGCAAGCCCGGCTTCTGGTACGGGCGCCGCCTGGTGGCCCGGCTGCGCGCCGCGCACACCGCGGCGGGACTGCTCACCGTCGCCGCGGCGGTCGGCACCTCCGCCGCCGGCTTCGACCGGCGCCCCGGCGGCCCCGTCCTCCTCGACGTCCTCGGCCGGGTCCTCGTCGGCGCCCTGATCGTCGGCACGCTCGTCGTCGTCGGCGTCGTCGCCGACCGAGGCCGCACCGAGAGCAAGATCGACGACACCGTCGACCGCACCCTGGTACGCGCCCTGCCGTACGGGGCACTCGCGCTGCTCGCCCTGAGCATGGTGTACGCGGGCTGGTCGCGTCCCGGCTGGCACTCCACCGGCAGGCTGCCCGGGGACATGACGTTCGGCGGGATCACCCTGGCGCAGGGCGCCCTGGTGGTCGCCCTCGCCGTCGTCGCGAAGGCCGTGCACCGCACCGCCCCCGATCACCGCACCGCCCTGCGCGGACTCGGCGGCCCCGCCACCGCGATGCTCGCCTGCGCCCTCGGCGGCGTCATGAGCGGCGGCATCGCCCAGCGGGTCGCCGACTGGCTCGACGGGACCAGCGGCCTCATCAAGGGCCCACCCGTCCTGCTGTCCTGGCAGGCGTCCGTGATCCCGCCCCTCCTGATCATCCTGGCCTTCCTCTGCGCCGCGCTGGCCGTGCGCACCGCCCGCATCAAGAAGCGCGAGACGGCGCGCGTGCCGCGCGAGTACCACCTCGACGACGCGTCCGACTCCGACAGGGAGGCTCCGGACGCCTCCCGTACGTCGCGCATCGCGGGCACGCGCGCGCGTGCCGCCCTCACCGACGAGGCACCCCTGATGATCGGCGTCGTCTCGTCCGTGACGCTGCTCCTCGGCGGACTGGCCGTGGCCGGAGCCTGGGCGACCGGGAAGGTGCCGGGGGCCGCCGCCGAAGGCTCGTACGCGATCGTCCAGGGCGGGGCCGACACCGCGCAGGCGCTCGGCTCCTGGATGATCGGGTTCGGGTTCCTGCTCTTCGTCACCTGGGGCCGGCGCGCCTACAAGGACCCGTCCGCCCGCCGCACCATCGGCATCCTGTGGGACGTGGGCACCTTCTGGCCGCGCGCCGCGCACCCCTTCGCGCCCCCCTGCTACGCCGAGCGCGCCGTCCCCGACCTGACCTGGCGCATGGCCACCTGGACGCGCGCGACCGGCGGACGGCTCGTCCTGTCGGGCCACTCACAGGGAAGCGTGCTCGCGGCGGCCGCCGCCTGGCAGCTGCACCCCTCCGTGCGCAAGCGCGTCGGACTGCTCACCTACGGGTCGCCACTGGAGCGCCTGTACGGGCGCTGGTTCCCGGCGCACTTCGGACCCGCGGCACTGACCGCCCTGCACCGCCAGGTCGACTGCTGGCGCAACCTGCACCGCAGGACCGACCCGATCGGCGGCCCGATCGACCTGCCCGGTGAGTGCGGACCCCAGGTCGACCACAAGGCGCTCCTCGACCCGCTCGCCTACGGCCGCACGGAACAGCACCCGCTGCCCGCGCCCATCCTGGGCCACAGCGACTACCAGGCGGACCCGGTCTTCGCCGAGGAGCGGGCGCGGTTGCTGGCCCGGCTCAAGCCGGACGTCCCGCGGCAGCGGCCCGAGAACGCGCCTCAGGGCAGTACCGGCAGGTCCTCCGGGTAGAGCAGCGTCAGGGCGTCCTTGTCCGGCTCGTCGACCTGGGCGACCCGGCCCGCGTGCCGCTCCACCATCGACTCGAACGTCTGCCGCGCGGTGCGGCCGTTGCCGAACGCCGGGCCCTTCGGGAGCGCCGTGAAGTACTTGAGCAGTGCTTCCGGCGTCCCGGAGGCGAGCCGGTACTCGTGGTCGTCGGCCTGCTGCTCGACGATGCGGAGCAGTTCCTCCGGGAGGTAGTCGGAGAAGGTGATGGTCCGTGAGAACCGGGACGCCACACCGGGGTTGACCGAAAGGAACCGTTCCATCTCGGCCGTGTAACCCGCGACGATCACGACGACCGAGTCCCGCTGATCCTCCATCAGCTTCACCAGCGTGTCGATCGCCTCCCGGCCGAAGTCGCGGCCGGAGTCCTCGGGCGAGAGCGCGTACGCCTCGTCGATGAACAGCACGCCCCCATGGGCCCGTTGGAAGGCCTCCTGGGTGCGGATCGCGGTCGAGCCGATGTGCTCGCCGACCAGGTCGACGCGGGAGACCTCGACGAGGTGGCCCTTGTCCAGGACGCCGAGCGACGCGAGGATCTCGCCGTACAGGCGCGCCACCGTCGTCTTGCCGGTACCGGGGGAACCGGTGAACACCAGGTGGCGTCGCACGGAAGCCGCCTTCAGACCCGCCTCCTGGCGCCTGCGGCCGACCTCGATCATGTCGGTCAGCGCCCGCACCTCGCGCTTGACGCTCTCCAGGCCCACCAGCGCGTCGAGTTCACCGAGCACGGCCTGCGACGTACGCGCGGTCTGCGGCTGCTCCTCCTGGGGCGCGGCGGGCCGCTGGTCGGGGACGGCGCTGAGCAGCCCGACGGTCTGCGTCGCGGTCTGGACGGACGGGACGACCGGCTCCGGAGCGGCACTTGAGCCCGGACGGACGCCGCCGCTCTCGTCGCTCGTGCACTCCTCGACCAGCGGCCCGTCCTCGGCGAACTCGTAACCGCCGCGCGCGCACCGCTCCGTACGGCACTTCTTGAGACTCGTGCGGCAGCCGTCGATGACGTGGAAGCCGTAGCCGCCGCTGCCCGAGACGCGGCAGCCGTGGAAGCTGCCCCGGCCGCCCGCGGACACGTAGAAGCCCGCCTCGGCGGGCGAGGTGACCGTGCAGCGCTCGATCGTGGGGTCGGCGCCCTTGGTGACGATCACGCCGGTCTGTGTCGCGTCCACCGTGCAGTTGGCGAGGGTGCCGCCGCTGCCGTGGTCGCGGAACCAGGCGCCCGTGGCGGCCTCGCGGATGCGGCAGTCGTCGAGCTGGGCTGTCGCGCCGTCGCTCACCGACACCGCCGTGTTGCGGACCTGCGACAGGTCGCTGTCGACGACATCCACGCGCGAGCCGCGGTCGAGCACGAACAGCGCGTCCGGCACGTCGTGCACCCGGCACGCCTCGAGCACGGCGGTCGCGCCGTCGCTGACCCACACCGCCGGGTAGTCGCCCGTGCTGTCGTGGATCTCGCACTGATTGGCGTCCACGCGTGTGCCCGGGTCCCACACCGACAGGCCGTTGCGCCCGAACTGCCGCACCGTGGAACGCGTCAGCGTCAGGACGGACCGCGACCGCAGGTCGATCGCGTTCTCGGGAATGTCATGGATGCGGCAGTCGGCGAGCGTGAGCACCGCGTCCGTGTCGAGCGTGATCCCGTCGGCCGTCGTGCGGTGCACGTCGCAGTCGGTGAGGTGCGCGGTGGCCCGGCCGGTGACCTGCACACCCGAGCCCTTGACCTCGTACACCTCGCAGCCGACGGCCTCCAGACCGCTGTGCTCGCCGGTCACCGACAGGCCCGATCCCGACGTGTGGTGCACCCGGCAGCGCTCCAGGCGCGGATGCGCGCCACCGCGCACGGCCACACCGGCCTGTCCGGCGGCGACGACCTCGCACTCCTCGAAGACGCCGCCCCCGCCGTCGAGCACGGCGATGCCGGCGCCTCCGGCGTTGTCGACGGTGCAGCGCCGCACGGTCGGGCGCGCGCCGCCGCGCACCTCGATGCCGGCCGCGGACCGCGTCACCACGCGCACGTCGACGATCTCCGGCGCGCCCTCCTCGACGAGCAGCGCGGGCGCCGCCGAGTCCTGCCCCTCGATGTGCAGGTCCTGCACCGTGGCGGAGGCGCGGACGGTCAGCGCGACGCCGTCGATCGGCGCGATGCGCACCGAGCCGGGGGAGCCCTCGGGCCCGCGCAGCGTCACCGCGCGCTGGACGACGAGGTTCTCTCTGTAGGTGCCCGGGGCGACGGTCAGCACGTCTCCGTCGCCGGCGGCTTCCAGGGCGGCAGCCAGCGACGCGTACTCACCTGTGCGGCGCCGCCACCGCGATGTGCCGGTGTGCGTCACCTGGACCGTGCCCTGTGCCATGGCGCTGATCTGCCCCCACCTCGTCGTACGCGGGTCGTCCTCGCGCCCTGCCCGGCGCGTGTCCTGCGAAAGGTGGGTCCACCGTAGCGTGCGTGGAGCACGGCAGTTGACCAGAGCGCAGAGCCTGTCAGCTGCCCGTGCCGGTCCTGCCCCAGTCGGGACCGGCGATGTCCCAGGCGTGGTCCCAGCGTGCGTAACGGCGCCGGACCATGCGCCACACGACCAGGCGGCGGGTGCCCTCGACGAGTCCGGTCACGGCGACGGCCGCACCGAATCCGGCGAGCACCGCGTGCGTCGCCGCGGTGGCCCGGTCGAGCGGGCGGCCCACGACCCGGCCCCGGTCGTCGGTCCACAGCGGGAAGGTGTCGCCCGCGCGCGGGGCCTTGAGACCGGCGATGACGCGGTCGCGGTGGGCCGAGCCGTCGGGCGCCGTCCACGTGGCGATCACACGGCTGTGCGCGTCCCGGGCGGTCGAGGTCTCGGGGTCGGGGTCGAGGGGCGGCTGCGCCACCTTCTTCACGACCGTCGCCGTGATCTCGTGGCGCCGGTCGCGCTGCTCCGCCACGGAGCGGTACAGCGCGTCACGGGAGAGCGAGCCCGCGACGATCCCGAGGACCGGCGCGGCCACGACGATGAGGACCAGCGCGATCAGTGCGACCCACGCCTCCGCCAGGTCGGTCCCGCGGCGCAGCGGATTGTGCCGCCAACGCCACAGCCCCATGATCGCTCGCACGGCCTGCACCCCCTTCCGCTCCCGTCATCACCAGATACGGCAGCACCCACACGCGTGCGGGGAGAAGAGAGAGCGATGTCACCCCGCTCGACGATGTCACCCCACGCGGCGCGGACGCCGATGGCTTTCGACACTGCCATTGTCGCTCAACGAGCGCGCCCGCCTGCCGGGTTCCCCTGCGGGGGGACGGTTATGCGAGGACGGTGACCGGATCGCCGATCCGGACGGTGCCGGACGATTCCGGCACCAGGTTCGTGC
This sequence comes from Streptomyces sp. Q6, assembly GCF_036967205.1. Lineage (NCBI taxonomy): Bacteria > Bacillati > Actinomycetota > Actinomycetes > Kitasatosporales > Streptomycetaceae > Streptomyces > Streptomyces citrinus. The sequence goes on along the minus strand of NZ_CP146022.1, from coordinate 749,032 downwards.
CGAAACAGAGCTGGTCGCCGAAGCGGCGGTGCCGGGCGAGAGTGCGCAGCGGCTCCTTGCCACGCTCCGCTGTGACCTGGTTCGTCGTCGTCACCACGCAGCGGCCGCTCTTCTTCGTGACACGGAACGTGACCTGGCCGATCGTGAGGCGCGACCAGTCGTCCTCCGCCCACGGCGCGGTGCCCGCGACGACCACATTCGGCCGAAAACGGTTCATGGGCAGCGGGCCCTCGTCGGAGTGATCACCCTGCGCGATCAGGGAGTTGAGGGCGTCGAGGGACGAGAGGGTCGTGAGCAGGAGCGGGTAGCCGTCGGCGAAGCTCACCGTCTCGCCGGGGCGGGCGTACTGCGGGTCGATGGGGCGTGCGGTCGCCGGGTCGTCGAGGTGCATCAGACGTATGTCCGACTCCAGGTACGCGCTCCACCAGGCGTGCGCCGCGGCGTCGGCGGGGACGGCCTCGACCTTGTCCTTCCACACCTCGACGGTGGCCGTCACGGACGGCTCGGGCACCTCGACCGTCAACGGCTCCATGCCTGGCGCGGACACACGGATGCCGCCGCCGGGCAGCTGCTCGGCGGCGGCCAACGCCAGCCGTGGATGCGGGCGTTGCGTGACGATCTTGCTCGCGGTGTCGACCAGCACCCAGCGCCGGTCACCGGCGAGCCCCCAGGGCTCCACGACCGCCTCATGAGGTGCGTGCCCCCGGACCGCCTTGAGCGGGTGGACGTGGATCGAACTGAGTACGGGATGCGACATGGGGCCATCCTGCCAGCAGGCACCGACAGCCCCCGTGCGGGTGGAGCGACGAGCGCGGTCCGGTCAGTAACCGCGGTACTGCTGGCGGTTGTACGGATCCTCGTACGGCGCGGGAGCCGGCCGGGGCGCGGCCGGACGCATCGCCTCGTAGCCGGTACCGGGGGCGGGGCGCTGCGGCTGGGCCTGCGGGCCGGGGTAGCCGCGGGGCGCGGCCGCCTGCTGCGGGATGTAGGCCGTCGGCGCGGCCTGCATCGGGGCGGGCTGCTGGGCCGCGTAGCCGTACTGCGGCGAGGGAGCGGCGGGGAGGGCGGGCAGTGCGGCCGGCAGCGCGGGCAGGTGGTTGCCGGTGTCGTACGCGGAGGGAACCCGGATCGGGGCGATCTGGGGCGTGCCCCGCTCTGCGACGAGGGAGTCGTAGATCGGAGTGTCCGGGAAGGACGGCGCGGAGTAGTAACCGCCGCCATAGGTGGAGCGGGGGGAGGTCATGGCACATAAGTTAAGCCCACGATGTGGTCGTTGGGGAGACCGATAAGAGGGTTCTTTTGCGTGTCGGCAGTGACGGTGTGTCCCCAATGCGAGCGAACTTGGGAAAATCGGTCGTCGTGTCGCGTTGTATTCGTGTAAAGGCCGTGATCCCGACGGGTTACCGACGGTTGCGCGGTGATCTTCGAACGCGGCTCTGGGGTCGTCGCGCTGTCGGGGAATAGGTTGACGGGACCCGTCGAGAAGGCGGCGAAGAACGGTGAACCCTGGGGGCGGACATGAGCATGGCCAAGGGATCCAATGTCGCGGTGCCGGTTCCGGCGGTGCGTGTCGAACTGGGGTGGCGTGCGGGACCCGGGGTTCCCGACGCCGACGCGTCGGCGCTTCTGCTCGCCTCCGGAAAGGTCCGCTCCGACGCGGACTTCGTCTTCTACAACCAGCCCGAGCACACGTCAGGGGCCGTGCGCCACGAAGGCAAGCGCACGGTGGACGGCGCCGTCACCGACACGCTCGCCGTCGATCTCGCCCGCGTGGAGCCGGTGATCGAGAAGGTCGTGCTCGCGGCGTCGGCGGACGGCGGCTCGTTCGGCCGGGTGCCCGGTCTGTACGTCCGGGTCGTGGACGCGGCCACCGGCTCGGAGATCGCCCGGTACGACAGCACCGACGCCACCGTGGAGACCGCCTTCGTCCTCGGCGAGCTGTACCGGCGTCAGGGCGCGTGGAAGTTCCGCGCCGTCGGCCAGGGCTACGACAGCGGCCTCGAAGGGCTCGCCACCGACTACGGGATCACGGTCGACGAACCGCAGCACGCGCCGCCCGCTCCGGCGCCCGCGGCACTGTCCACTCCGGCGCCCGCCGCGCCGCCCGCGCCCGTCGCCGAGCCCGTGCGCCTGACCAAGGTCACGCTCACGAAGTCGGCGCCCACGGTCTCCCTGGCCAAGCAGGGCGGCACCTCCGGGGCACTGCGTGTGAATCTCAACTGGGAAATGCGCAAACAGTTCAGCGGATGGGGGAGCAAGCGCGGCCGGGCGACCGCGATGCACCGCGATCTCGACCTCGACCTGTGCGCCCTCTACGAACTGGCCGACGGGCGCAAGGGAGTCGTCCAGGCCCTGGGCAACGCGTTCGGGGCACTGCGACAGCCCCCGTACATCCATCTCGACGGCGACGACCGCAGCGGCGCCGTCGCGAGCGGCGAGAACCTCACCGTGAATCTCGACCACAAGGACGCGTTCCGCCGCATTCTCATCTTCGTGACGATCTACGAAGGCGCGCGGAGTTTCGCCGACCTCCATGCGACGGTCACGCTGCAACCGCAGAACGGCGCGGCGATCGACTTCTCCCTGGACGAGTGCACCGTCCCGTCGACCGTGTGCGCCCTCGCGCTGATCACGCAGCACGGCGGCGACCTCACGGTGCAGCGTGAGGCCCGCTATCTGGTGCCCGAGCGCGGCGTCAGCCCGCAGCGCACCGTGGATCACGCCTACGGGTGGGGCATGAACTGGACCCCGGGCCGCAAGTAGAGCCGCGCGGGCGGGCGTTCACCGCTGCTCGGGCGCGGCGTCGGGGCGCGCGTACGTACGCCCCTTCCATGCCGCGCCGCGGCCTCTGTAGTGCTGCACCGCGGAATCGACCGTCATCAGGAGGTACAGGAACGCGGTGAAGGGCAGCAGCGGCGCCAGCCACAGGGTCTGCCGGTAGTAGCGCAGCATCGGGATGTACGTCCCGGCCATCACCGCCCAGGCGAGCCCGCCGAGCAGCGCGAGCGGCACACTGTCCGTGACCAGCCCGGCGAACAGCGCGACGGGCGGCACCAGATAGACGAGCGCGAGCCCGAGCACGGTGGCGAGCAGTACCAGCGGGTTGTGCCGCAACTGCGCGTAGGCACTGCGCGACACCATGCGCCACAGGTCGGCGAGGCGCGGATACGGGCGCACGCTGTCGACGTGCTCGGCGAGACCCAGCCAGATGTGACCGCCCGAACCCTTCACGGCCCGCGCGAGCGACACGTCGTCGATGACCGCCTGCCGGATCGAGTCCGGGATCCCGGCCCGCAGCGCCGCCTCGGTGCGCAGCAGGACGCAGCCGCCCGCCGCCGCGGCGGTGCGCGCGCCCTTCTTCGCGATCCTGCGGAACGGGTACAGCTGCGCGAAGAAGTAGACGAACGCCGGGACCACGAGCCGCTCCCAGGCGCTCGCCACCCGCAGCCGCGCCATCTGCGACACCAGATCGAAACCACCGGTACGCGCCGAGGCCACCAACTCCCGCAGGCTGTCCGGCTCATGGGCGATGTCCGCGTCCGTCAGCAGCAGGAACTCGGGCCCGCGCGCGCGGGCCAGCCCGATGCCGTGCCGCACCGCCCACAGCTTCCCCGTCCAGCCGGCGGGCGGCTCGCCGGGGGAGTCGATCGTCAGGGGAAGACCGCCGCACCGCTCGGCCAGCGCGCGCGCCACCTCACCCGTGCCGTCCGAGCTGCCGTCGTCCACGAGGAAGATCTCCGCCCGGCCCGGGTACTCCTGCGCGAGCAGCGACGGCAGGCTGTCGGGCAGCACGGCGGCCTCGTCGCGGGCCGGCACCACGACACACACGTCCGGCCACACCTCGGGCTCGGAACGGGGCGGCAGGCGCGTATCGGTGCGCCAGAAGAACCCCTGGCAGAGCAGCAGCCACAGCCATGCGGCGAGTGAGGCCGCGGTGAACCACACGACGACGTCCATCCGCCGCAGTCTGCCCCACCGACGCCGCGCTGTCGGACCCATCGTCTATGGTTTCGGGGTGAAGATCGCGCTCATGGACTCGGGAATCGGACTGCTCGCGGCGGCCACCGCGGTACGGACCCTGCGGCCGGACGCCGATCTGGTGCTCTCCTCGGACCCCGACCATCTGCCGTGGGGCCCGCGTACTCCGGAAGACATCACCCGGCGCGCCCTCGCCGTCTGCGAGGCCGCCGCCGCGCACGGTCCCGACGCCCTGATCATCGCGTGCAACACGGCGTCGGTCCACGCGCTGCCCGCGGTCCGCGCCCTGCTCGAACCGGCGATCCCCGTCATCGGCACCGTCCCCGCGATCAAGCCCGCCGCCTCCGCCGGCGGCCCCCTCGCCATCTGGGCCACGCCCGCCACCACCGGCAGCCCGTACCAGCGTGCCCTGATCCGTGACTTCGCGGCCGGTGTCGAGGTCACCGAGGTGCCCTGCCCGGGTCTCGCCGACGCCGTGCAGTGGGCCGACGAGGACGGCATCGACCGGGCCATCGCGGCCGCCGCCGCCCTCACTCCGCGTGACGTGAAGGCCGTCGTCCTGGGCTGCACGCACTATGAACTGGTCGCGGAGCGCATCCGCGCGGCGGTGCAGCAGCCCGGCGCCGCCCCCTGGTGCTGCACGGCAGCGCCGGCGCCGTCGCCGCGCAGGCCCTGCGCCGGATCGGCGACCGTCCGCCGTCGGCGCCGGACGCGCGCGGCGCCCTCACCGTGATCCTCAGCGGCCGTGAGGAATCGCTTCCGCAGGCCGCGTTGACGTATGCGGAAGGCCGGTCGTTGCAGGCCGTCAGCCACGCCGGGTGATCAGCGCCACCGGTCCGGAGCAGTCACGCTCCGCGAGCCGGTGCCTTCGCACCGGAACCTGAGTAGGCTCGGGTGCATGAGGGAACACGCCGCCGACGAACACCCCGGGCGACGCTCTTCCGCCCACGCGAGCGACATCTGGACCGGACGCGCGCACAACCGTGGGCAGTGGCTCCTGGCCCTGGGCGGCTTCGCCTGCCTGGCCCTGGGCATCGAGCTGGCCGTCGACAACTCCTGGGCGACCGGCATTGCCGCCCTGGCCATGTCCGTGGTCGGGCTGATCGCCGTGGGCCTGATGGTCCTGTTCGGCACGCTCGCGTTCCTGCACGTCGCGGTGAAGGTCGACCGGGACCACCTCGAGGTGCGGTGCGGGCACGTGGGCCTGCCGCGCCGGCGCATCCCCCTCTCCCATGTCGTCGACGCCGACTTCGCGCCCCGTGTCACGCCCCGCCAGTGGGGCGGCTGGGGCTACCGCTGGCGTCCGGGGATCGGCACCGCCGTGGTCGTCAGGCGGGGCGAGGGCGTGGTGCTCAGCCTCGGCGACGGCCGTAAGTTCACGGTGACCGTGGACGACGCGGAGAGCGCGGTGCGGCACATCCGCGACCTCCTCAAACCCACGGCCGCGGGCCCCGTCCTCTGACGCAGCCCGCCCCGACACTCAGTCGCGGCCGTCCCGGACACCTGCCGGGGCGGCCGCTTCGTCGTGCGACGGGTCGTCCGGGAGCGGTTCGGCGGTGGCGATGCCCGCCAGCAGGCCGACCCCCGCCGTCACGGTCGTGAAGCTCAGCGCGTTTCCGGCGGCGGCCATCGCGGCCACCGACGTCAGGGCCGCGCCCGCGGCGAGCACCACCTGGGTCGACCGGGCGGAGCGCCACAGCGCGTACAGCAGCCAGCAGTAGGCGGCCGCCAGCAGCGCGACGCCGATCACGCCCTGCTCCGCGGCCGCCTGGAGGACGGCGGAGTGCGGCTTGCCGTCGGGCAGCGGGGAGCCGGCGAGCGTGGGGCTCAGCTGCTGGAACCGGCCGGGACCCGAACCGAGCGCCGGGTCGGTCTCGGCCAGGTGCAGCGCGTCGCGCCACAACAGCACGCGGTGCGGGGTGAGTTGGCCTTCCAGGGCGGCGGTCAGGCCGGTCGGCAGGACGTTCCTGGCGAGGCCCACCGCCAGCGCCGCCACCACGGCCGTGACGAGGCCCAGGGCCGCGAGGCCGAGCGCCCTGCGGCGCATGCGGCCCGCGGCGAGCGAGCACAGGACGACGCCGACGCACGCGGCGGTCCCGGCCTCCGAGCCGACGGCGGCGGCGACCACCACGGTCCCGCCCGCCGCGACGTGCAGCGCGATCCGCACCGCCCGGCGCCCCGCCGACCAGGCGGCGCAGCACACCGCCCCCGCCGACAGGGCGAGCAGCGCGGCGGTGGCCCCGGCCCGACCGAGCGGGGCCACGGTGTCGGGCGTGGGCACGGCATGCGGAAGGACCACTACCAGCCAGAGCCCGCCGGCGCCGACGACACACGACGCGGCGACCGGAACGAGCGCTCCGCCGATGCGCCCGCACGCGTAACCGGCGGCCACCGCGAGGACCGCGAGCAGCACGCCCTCGGGCCGGCCCGCCCGTGCGGTCGCTGTGATCAGGCACCAGCCGGCACAGGCGCCGAGTACGGCGATCCCCGCCGCGTCGGACAGCCCGCGCCGCCGCCGGACGCCCGTGGCGCCGCCCCCGTCGTTCCCACCCCGTCGCCCCCGACGACGGGCCCCGTACGTGGTGGCCGGTTCTGGCCGTACGCAGGGGACTCGGGCACACGGTAACGGCTGGTGCGGCGGATTGTGAGTCAGTTGCGCAGGAACGTTTCCACGCCCGTCGCGCAAGGGGTCGGCAGGTGGGCGTGCCGGTCGGGTCACCCGGGCGGTACGGGCGCGTCGGCGTCGAGTGCCGTCGTGCGCAGGGCGGCCGCCACACGCGCCACCGGCCGGCTCACCGGTCCGGGCAGGCGGGCCAGGAGCAGGCGCCGCTGTTCCTGCGGGCCGCCGCGGACGGGCAGGACGCGCACGCCCGGCGGTACGGCCGTGACGAGTGAGGCGGGGACGGTGGTCAGTCCGCACCCCGCGGCGACGAGGTGGAGTTTGGCCAGCCAGTCGCGGGCGGTGAGGACGATCTCGGGCCGCTCGTCCAGACCGGGCCACACCCCCATCAGCCGGTCCTCCCCGGCCGACGGGCCGGCGATCCAGCGCTGCCCCCGCAGGTCCGCCACATCGACGTAGGTGCCGTGTGCGAACGGGTGGGTGGCGGGCACCGCGAGACACAGCGGGCGTTCGACGAGGGTCTGGAGCGTCAGCGGCGGCGACTCGGTGTCGGGCGCGCGGAACGGCGGTGCCGACGCGAGCAGGGCCAGGTCCAGGCTGCCCGCGCGCAGCGCACGCACCAGCGCCGGAGTGGTGCCCTCACGACCGACGACATCGAGGCCGGGGTCGCTCGCGCGCAGCGCGGTCAGAGCGCGGGGCAGCAGGACGGCGCCGGCGCTCGGCACCCAGCCCAGGCGGACCGTCCCGGTCTGCTCGGGCAGGCCGGACAGGTCCCTGGCGGTCGCGGCGATCTCGTCGAGCACGACCGTCGCTCGACGCATGACGACCCGGCCCGCGGGGGTGAGCCGGGCGCCGTCGCGCCGCCGCTCGACGAGTTCCGTGCCGGCCGCCCGCTCGATCGCGGCGATCTGCCGCGACACCGCCGACTGGGTGTAGCCGAGCGACGCCGCGGCCGCGGTGAAGGTTCCCTGTTCGGCCACGGCGCGCAGGACGCGCAGCGCGGTCAGTGACACATCGGTGAAGTCCATGATGGTCGCGCATGCTAGCCGTGCCGGACTTCCGCCGGACGCATGACGCCCGGGTCCCGGGCGTGGCGGCCCTCGGCGCCGCGCGTCATCGCGTCATCGCGTCACAGGGACAGTCCCGCTCCGTACGGGAACAGCGGGTCCTCCGTGTCGTCGGGGACGTCGGGGCGCGAGGCGCGGACGGCGTCCATCGAGCGGGGCAGCTCGAAGGGGAGCCGCCCCTGCGGCGCGGCGCGGCCGAACGCCACGTCCAGGAGTGCGGCGTCGCTCGCGCCGTAGTCGGCGACGAGGGCGGCGGCCCGCTCCGCGATCTCCGGGATGACCGCCGCCCGTTCCAGGGTCACGCAGACGACGGTCGGGACCGTGTCCAGCAGGGCGAGGATCGGCTTCAGCTCCTCGTCCGAGAAGGCCAGGGTGCCGGAGTGGAAGAACGACTCGAAACGGTTCGCGCGCGGTTCGTACGGCGTGCGCAGCCGCAGGACCGCGAGGTCCGCCTCGGCCGGGTCGGTCACCAACGTGCCGTACTCCGCCGCCACTTCGCCCGCCACGTTCTCGACGTACAGCTTGGGGCGTCCGGTCACCGGCAGCGTCGCGCCGGAGTTGGCGAGCAGGGTCAGCGAACGGCGCTGGGCCCGCGCGCCCGCCTCGGCGAAGTCGGCGCGGCCCACCGTCTCGGCGGCCATGTCGGCATCGACGTACGGATCGTCGAAGAGTCCCAGGACGAACTTCTCGCGCAGGATCCGGCGCAGCGACGCGTCCAGTCGGTCCGCGGGGACCCGTCCCGACTCGACGAGCTCGATGATCAGGTCCGTACGGGACTCGCCGCCGAACTGGTCGCAGCCGGCCTCCAGTACGCGGGCCGCGCGCTGGAGTTCGGTCAGTGACTCCAGGCCCCAGGCGCGTGCCTCGTGCGTCTCGCCGAAGATCTCCGCGTCGCTGATCAGGCCCCAGTCGGTGCAGACGATCCCGTCGAAGCCGAGCCGGTCCCTCAACAGCCCCTGAACGACACCCTTGTTGAAGCCGAACCCGACGGCCTCCCAGTCGGTGCCGACCGGCCGCCCGTAGGACGGCATCATCTGCGCGCATCCGGCGGCGATGGCCGCCTTGAAGGGTTCGAGGTGCAGGTCGCGCATGCCGCCGGGGTAGACCTGCTCCTTGCCCCAGGGGAAGTGCGGGTCCTCGCCGTCGAGTTGGGGGCCGCCGCCCGGGAAGTGCTTGACCATCGCGGACACCGACCGCCTGCCCAGTGTGTCGCCCTGGAGCCCGTGGACGTAGGCGCGTACGAGCCGTGAGGTGAGGGCCGCGTCCGAGCCGAAGGTGCCGCTCTGGCGGGACCAGCGCGGCTCCGTGGCCAGGTCGATCTGCGGGTGCAGCGCGACACGGAAGCCGACGGCGAGGTACTCGCGGCGGACCGTGTCGGCGAACTCGTGCACCAGTTTCGGGTCGCGGAGGGCCGCGAGGCCGAGGGGCTCGGGCCAGGCGGAGAAGGCGCCCGCGTTGAAGGACGCGCCGACGTTGTCGGTGAAGGCGTGGCGCGGGTCGGTGGAGAGCGTGACCGGGATGCCGAGCCGGGTGTCGGCGGCCATCGACTGGAGCGTGTTGTGCCAGCGCGCCATGGCACCGGGCTCGTACGTCCCCATCAGGTTGAAATGGGTCAGGAACCGGTCGTGCAGCAGGGACGTGGTGTCCAGCGGGATGACACCGGCGTCGCCCCTCTCGACCGTGGAGCCGTCCGGCCTCATGGCGAGCATGGTGTGGAAGAGCTGGCCGGCCTTCTCGGCGAGCGTCATCCGGGAGAGCAGGTCCTCGACCCGCCGGGGGACGGGCAATTCGGGGTTCTGGTAGTCGTGGCCTTCGTTGCGGACCGTGAACTTCATTGCTGGTGGCCTTACTTGACGCTGCGGATGAACTGGACGGCGAACGCGCCGAGCACGCACGCGACACCGCCGAAGAGGAAGAGGGCGCCGTAGTTCCCGCCCGCGCCGAGTGCGAGGAAGGCCGGGGCCACGATCGGGACGAGCGACTGGGGGAGCGCGTTGCCGATGTTGAGGACACCCATGTCGCGGGCCGCCTGCTCGGGGTCGGGCAGTACGGCGGCGGCGAGGGCCACGTCGACGGAGAGATAGAGCCCCTCGCCGAAACCGAAGACGGCCACGGCGAGCAGGAACATGGGGAACGAGTACGCCGTGGCGAGCAGCGCGAGCCCCACCGCGATGATCAGCGACGCGCCGAGCACGTACGGCTTGCGGCGACCCGAGCGGTCGGAGAGCTGTCCGCCGGCGACCGACCCCACGACGACCGTGGCGACCATGACGAGCGTCCCCAGGAAGAGCTTGTTCGCGACCTGCTCGTCGTCGTAACCGAGGCGGTCCATCAGGAAGTACGCCTGGTACGAGGTGACGCAGGAGATCCCGACGAAGACGAGGAAGCGGCCCGCGAAGTTCCACGCGAAGTCGGGGTGCCTGCGCGGGCTGACCCAGAAGCTGCGCAGGAACTCGCGGAAGCTGTACGGGGCGAACGCGCCGGGGCGGGCCGGGCGGTCCTTCATCACCGCGCAGAGCACGACCACACCGGCGATGCCCAGCAGGCCCGGGATCAGGAAGGCGAGGGCGAGGTGCGCGCTGAAGGCGTTGGCGAGACCGCTGCCCGCGATCATCGACAGGGACGTCATCATGCCGACGGTGCCGGAGACGCGGGCCCGCTGATGCTCGGGAACGAAGTCGGGGATGCTCGCGGTGACGGCGGTCAGGGCCGCGTTGCCGCCGATCTGGGCGAGCGCCCAGCCGAGCATCAGCACCGGGACGCTGCCGCCGAGCGCCACGACGGCGAGACCGAGGAACGCGACGAGGACGCCGCCGAGCAGCCACGGCCTGCGCCGGCCGAAGCGGGACGTGGTGCGGTCGGAGAGGCCGCCCATCACCGGGTTGGCGATCATCGCCAGCACCGCGCCGAGGGAGAGCACCTGGCCGAGGGCGGCGCCCCGGTCGTCCTCGGGGACGATCTGCGCCACGCGCAGGGCGAGGGTCACCATCACCGGGGTGAGCAGGGTGGCCATGACACCGAACTGGGCGAGTGCGAGGCCGAGGACCAGCCGGCCCGGGGCGTTCTCCGGGGGCGCGGGCCGTGCGGGGCTCGCGGAGCCCGGGGGAGACACGGTGCCGGACGCGGAGTCGGGGATGACAGCCATGGCGGCTCTCCTGAGGGGACGGGGGCGGCTTCCTTGCCGCCTGCGTGGCCAGCGTAAACACCAAAAGCGAGTAGGTAGTAGGTTTTGGTGAAGTGGCCTGGATCACACAGCTCGATCACGCCGCTGGATGGCTCGACCGCAGGGTCGGCGCGCACGAGAAGAGCCCGCCCCGGCGGTGCGGGGCGGGCTCGTGTGCGGGTTCGGGTGTGCGGAGGGGATGCTCAGGAGCGCGGCCACGGCTGGCCGCTGAGGCGCTCCACGCTCGTGTTGAACCGTTGCAGGTACTCGGCGAAGGTCTTCACGTCGTCGGGCGACCAGTCCTCGAAGACCGAGTCCAGGTCCTTGATGTGCGCCGCGCGCTCGTCGTCCAGTTCCCGCTCGCCCTGCTCGGTCAGCCGGAACTTGCGGGCCATCCCGCCCTCGGGGTCCGGGATCCGCTCGAGGAGTCCGGCCTTCACCGCGCTCGCGGTCTGGCGGTTGAGCGTGGAGGCGTCGAGCAGGAACGCCTCGCTGAGCTGGCCGATCGACATCGGTCCCTGCACCCGGATGCGGCTCAGCAAGATGTACGCGCTGCGCTCCATGCGGCCCTCGTGATGGCGGCGCTTGGTGCTGCTGAACTGGTGCCTGCCGAGCACCATGTGCTCGAACTCGACCAGGTGCGATGGCTTTTCCATGGGCGTGCGTCCTCCTGGCCCGACCGTATCCCAGGGCCTCGCGGCGCATGAAATATGTGTGATGCATAGAGTATGTATGATGCACATCCTCTCGCGTCGTGAAGCGACGGGGAGCCCCGAACCCAGGAGATTGAGGAGTCCGTCATGGATGCCCCCCAGACGAGCGGCAGGTCGGGCGGCATCGTCGCCACCCTCGCGCTCGCCGGCACCGTCGCAGCGATCATGCAGACACTGGTGACACCGCTCATCGCCGAACTGCCGCAGATCCTCGACACGTCGTCCTCGAACGCGGCGTGGGTGGTCACGGTCACCCTGCTCGTCGCCGGTGTCTGCGTGCCCGTGTCCGGTCGCCTCGGCGACCTCATAGGGAAGCGGCGCACGATGCTCATCTGCGTCGTCCCGCTCATCATCGGCTCGGTGGTGTGCGCGCTCTCGTCGTCCGTCGTCCCGATGATCGTCGGGCGTGGCCTGCAAGGCATGGGGATGGGCATGGTGCCGCTCGGCATCGCGCTGCTGCGCGACGTCGTGCCCACCGAGAAGCTCAGCGGTTCCATCGCGCTGGTCAGCGCCTCCATGGGTATCGGCGGCGCGATCGGCCTGCCGATCGCCGCCGCGGTCGCGCAGTACGCGAACTGGCGGGTGCTGTTCTGGGGCTCGGCGGTGCTCGCCCTGGGGATCGGCGTACTGATCTTCGCCGTCGTACCGGACGTCCCGGCCGGCGCCAAGGGCCAGCGCTTCGACGCCGTCGGCGCCGTCGGCCTCGCCATCGGTCTCGTCTCGCTGCTCCTCGGCATCTCCAAGGGCGCCGACTGGGGCTGGACCTCGGGCACGACGCTCGGCCTGCTCGCCCTCGCCGTCGTCGCGCTGCTCGCCTGGGGCTTCTGGGAGCTGCGCACCCGTGACCCGCTGATCGACCTGCGCACCACCGCCCGCCCGCGCGTGCTCTTCACCAACGCCGCGTCGGTCCTCATCGGCGTCGGCATGTACTCGTTCATGCTGATCGCCCCGCAGCTGCTCCAGTTCCCCGAGGCCACCGGCTACGGGCTCGGGCAGCCGATGCTGGCGGCCGGTCTGTGGATCGCGCCCGGCGGCATCATGATGATGCTGATCTCTCCGCTCGGCGGAAAGCTGATCAACGCCCGCGGCCCGAAGACCGCGCTCATCGCCGGCGCCGTCGTGATCGCCGTCGGCTACGCGGCCGCGCTGCCGCTCATGGGCACGGCCTGGGGCATCATGCTCGCCGGCATCGTCATCAACAGCGGTGTCGCGCTCGCCTACGGCGCCATGCCCGCCCTGATCATGAGCTCCGTGCCGCTGTCGGAGACCGCCGCGGCCAACGGCTTCAACACCCTGATGCGCTCGCTCGGCACGACGATCGGCTCCGCCGTGGTCGGCGTCGTCCTGGCGCAGATGACCGTCGGCATGGGCGGCTACACGATCCCCTCCGAGGGCGGCTTCCGTACCGGCCTGATGATCGGCTGCGGGGTGGCCCTCGCGTCCGCCGCCGTCGCCGCGTTCATCCCGGCGCTGCGCAAGCCGGAAGCGGCCGAGGCCGCGGCACCGGCCGGCGCCGACCCGGCGCGCGCCGGCGCCTGAACCTCCTGCGCCGGGCCGGTCTTCCGGTCCGGCCTTCCGTACCGGCCTTCCGTACCGGGCCGGTCAGACGGTGTAGCCGCCGTCGACCGCGAGATGCTGGCCCGTGATGTAACCGGCCCGGTCGGAGACGAGGAAGGCGACCGCCTCCGCGATGTCCCGCGCGGTCCCGAACCGCCGCAGCGGGATGTTGCGCCGGGTGACGGCGAGAGCCGTCTCGTCCAGGTCGCCGTCCTCGATCAGCCGGGCGGCCATCCCGTCCGTGAGCATGCCGGGCCCCACACAGTTGAACCGCACCCCGTAGCGTCCCTCCTCCGCGGCCAGCGCCCGCACGAGCGCCTCGACCGCGCCCTTCGTACCGGAGGACAGCCCGTCGCGCGCCGGATAGCGGTGGGTCGCGGCCGTCGTGACCGCGACGGCGCTGCCCCGTGACGCGCGCAGCGCGGGCAGCGCGGCGTGCGCGAGGTGGTAGAAGGCGAGGGTGTCGGCGTGCAGCTGCTCCCGGAACCGGGCGGGGGTCACCTCGCTCAGGTGCACCATCGGCACGTGCGGCCCCGACGCGTACACCAGCGTGTGCACGGCGCCGAAAGCGGCGGCGGTCTCCCTGACCACGGCCGAAGCCTCGCGCTCGTCCGCCAGGTCGGCCCGGAGGGCTCGCACCGCGCCGTCCCCGGCGGACAGTTCGGCCGCCAGCTCCCGCGCGGCCGCCGCGTTCGCCCGGTACGTGAACGCGACGGCGCAGCCCCGCCGGGCCAGGGTGCGTACGACCTCGGCGCCGATGCCGCCCGTCCCGCCGGTGACCAACGCGGCGCCCTTCCGGTCGGCGAACTCTTCCTCGAACGGCACCAGGGACTCCTCGTCGGCAGGGGCGGCGATCCGGCACTGCCGTGTGTAGCCGCAGGCACCGAAGAGTGGAAGACCGCGCCGACGCGGGGATCGGAGGCGGTCGACCGGCATGTCGGCGTGACAGAGCCGCGCCGTACACTCCCCGGGTGACCGCCACCGCACCCCCCGTCGCCCCGTCGGGTGAGCCCGCCGCGCAGCCCGCACGCCGCTCCTACCTGCGGCGCCTCGCGCCCGTCGCCCTGGCGGCGGCCGCCGGACTGCTCCTGTACGTCAGCGTGCCGCCCCGCGAACTGCCCTGGCTGGCCCCGTTCTCCTTCGCGCTGCTCGGCCTGGCCGTGCACGGGCGCCGGCTGCGCGCCGGATTCGGCCTCGGCCTCGTCTTCGGCCTGGCCTACCTGGTGCCGCTCCTGTCGTGGACGGGCGTCGACGTCGGACCGCTGCCGTGGCTCGCGCTCGCCGTCGCCGAGGCGCTGGTCCTGTCCCTCGCGGGCCTGGGCATCGCCTACGTGTCGCGGCTCCCGCTGTGGCCCCTGTGGGCGAGCGGCGTGTGGATCGCCGACGAGGCCCTGCGCGCCCGCTTCCCCTTCGGCGGCTTCCCCTGGGGGAAGGTCGCGTTCGGCCAGCCCAGCGGCGTCTTCCTGCCGCTCGCCTCGCTCGGCGGCACCCCGCTGCTCGGCTTCGCCGTGGTGCTGTGCGGCTTCGGTCTCGCCGCGCTCGCGCTGCGCCTCAAGGACGTCCGCGGCACGGACGTACGGGTACTGCGCGACGGCGGCATCCTCGCGGCGGCCGCCTGCACCGTCGCCCCGGTCCTCGCCGGCCTCGCCGCCACGCCCCTCGTGTCGAACGCGGCGCAGGACGGCACCGCGCGCGTGGCGCTCATCCAGGGCAACGTGCCGCGCATGGGCCTCGACTTCAACGCCCAGCGGCGGGCCGTCCTCGACTACCACGTACGCGAGACCATGAAGCTCGCCGCGAAGATCAAGTCCGGTGAGGTGAAGCGGCCCGAGCTGGTGCTGTGGCCGGAGAACTCCTCCGACATCGACCCGTACGTCAACCAGGACGCCTACGACGAGATCCAGAAGGCCGCCGAAGCCGTCGGCGCCCCGATCTCGGTCGGCGCCGTCGTCACCGCCAAGGACGGCTCGCCCCGCAACCGGCTCATCCTGTGGGACCCGAAGACCGGTCCCGGCGCCACCTACGACAAGCGGCACCTCCAGCCGTTCGGCGAGTACATGCCGTACCGCAGCTTCTTCCGGATCTTCAGCAAGGACGTCGACCGGGCCGGCAGCTTCGTGCCCGGCAAGAAGGCCGTGGTCTTCGACATGAACGGGACGAAGGTCGGCAACGTCACCTGCTACGAGGCCGCGTTCGACGACGTCGTGCGCGACCAGGTCCGCGAGGGCGCGCAGATCCTGTCCGTACCGAGCAACAACGCGACGTTCGAGCGCAGCCAGATGACCTACCAGCAGCTCGCCATGGACCGGGTGCGCGCCGTCGAGCACGGCCGCGCCGTGATGGTCCCGGTCACCAGCGGCGTCAGCGCGGTCATCCGTCCCGACGGGTCCGTCGCCCAGAGGACCGGCATGTTCGAGGCCGACACCCTCCTCGCCGACGTCCCCCGGCGGACCTCGCTCACGCTCGCCACGCGCGCGGGCGTCTGGCCCGAGGTGTTCCTGACCGTCATCGGTGCCGGCGGACTCGCGTGGGCCTTCGCCCGCTCGCGCGCCGCACGGCGCCCGCGGGACTGACCGGCCGGACGGAGCGGTCGTAGGGGCCGTTCGGGTCGTACGGATAGGGTCGCGAGCATGGCGACTCCTGAATTCATCCGTACGATCCGTGCCTCGGCGGGACACGAACTGCTCTACCTGCCGGGCGTCACCGCCGTCGTCTTCGACGACGAGGGGCGCGTCCTGCTCGGCCGGCGGGTCGACACCGGCCACTGGGCCCTGCCCGCCGGTATCGCCGAACCGGGCGAGCAGCCCGCCGACGTCGTGACCCGCGAGGTCGAGGAGGAGACCGGCGTCACCTGCGTCGCCGAGCGCGTCGTCCTCGTCCAGGCCCTGAAGCCGATCACGTACCCGAACGGCGACGCCTGCCAGTTCATGGACATCACCTTCCAGTGCCGCGCGCTGAGCACCGAAGCCTGGGTCAACGACGACGAGTCGCTGGAAGTCGGCTGGTTCGACCTGGACGCCCTGCCGCCGCTGGCGGAGCACAGCACGTTCCGGATCAAGCAGGCCACGCAGGACGGGCCGACCTGGTTCCAGGCGAGCACGTCGGCTCCGACGACCTGAGGGGCCACCAGGGCTGGCGGGCCCTGCCGTGCAGCGGGTAATTCTGGGAAACATGTCGCAGCGCCCGTCGCCCCCGCCCGCCACCGTCGCCCCCGAGGCCCCGTTCCTGGAGCTGCTCGCCCGGGGCGCCTCCGCCGACGCGTACGAGCAGCCCGTGCTGCTCGCCCGCGCCGAGGGCGCCACGACCGCGCGGATCGCGGCCCTGGAGCAGGCCAGACGCCTCGCCCTCGGCGTACGGGCGGACATGGAGGGCAGACGGCGGCGCGAGGCCGAGCTGTCCGCGCTGTTCGAGACGGCCCACGACCTCGCGGGCCTGCGCGACCTGGACGCCGTCCTCCAGGCCATCGTGCAGCGGGCCCGCTCGCTCCTGGGCACCGATGTCGCGTACCTGACGCTGAACGACCCGGCCGAGGGCGACACCTACATGCGGGTCACCGAGGGCTCGGTCGCCGCCCGCTTCCAGCAGTTGCGCCTCGGCATGGGCGAAGGGCTCGGCGGACTCGTCGCCCAGACCGCCCGCCCCTACGTCACCGACAACTACGCGCAGGACGTGCGCTTCCAGCACACCCGCACCATCGACGCGGGCGTCCACGACGAAGGACTCGTCGCCATCCTCGGGGTGCCGCTCATGCTGGGCCCGCACGTCATCGGGGTGCTGTTCGCCGCCGACCGGCGCGCGCGGGTCTTCGAGCGCGAGCAGATCGCGCTGCTCGGCTCGTTCGCCGCGCTCGCCGCCGCGGCCATCGACACCGCCAACCTGCTCACCGAGACCCGCGAGGCGCTCGGCGAGCTGGAGCGCGCCAACGAGATCATCCGCGACCGCAGCGGCGTCATCGAGCGCGCCTCCGACGTCCACGACCGGCTCGCCGAACTCGTACTGCGCGGCGGGGGAGTGCACGACGTGGCCCGCGCGGTCTCCCAGGTCCTCGACGGCACCGTGGAGTTCGCCGACGCCGACGCCGCGCCCGGCGACGTCAGGGAGGCCGTCGAGGCCTCCCGCGCCGACGGGCACGCGGTGCGCCACGGCGCCGACTGGGTCGCCGCCGTCGCCGCGGGCGGTGAACTGCTCGGCGCTCTCGTGCTGCGCGGCCACCCCGGCCTCGACCCGGTCGACCAGCGCACCCTGGAGCGCGCCGCCATGGTCACCTCGCTGCTGCTGCTCGCCCGGCGCTCCGCGTCCGAGGCCGAACAGCGGGTCAGGGGCGAGCTCCTCGACGACCTCCTCGACGCCCGCGTCCGCGACCCCGGCTGCTGCGCGAGCGGGCCGCGCGGCTGCACGCCGACCTGGACGCCACGCACGTCGTGCTCGCCGCCCGCCTGGAGTCGGCCGGCGCCGACGCCGAGGAGGAGGCGGACGCGCGGCGCCGCCTGTGGTCGGCGGCGAGCCACCTCGCGGCGACCCGGCACGGCCTCGCGGCCGCACGCGACGGCGGCACCGTCCTGCTCCTGCCGCTGGGTACGGGCGACACCACGTCCGGCACCGCGTCGGAGGTCGCCTGCCAGGTCGCCGAGCGGCTGTCCGCCGCCGTGCACGAGACGGTCACCGTCGGCGCCTCCGACCCGGTGAGCGGCCTGGCCGCCGACAGCGCATCGGCGAGCACCGCGTACGCCGGGGCGCGCCGCTGCCTCGACGCGCTGCGGCTGCTCGGCAGGGCGGGCCAGGGCGCGGCCGCCGACGACTTCGGATTCCTGGGGCTGCTGCTCGCCGACAGCCGCGACATCGCCGGGTTCGTCGGGCGCACCATCGGGGAGGTCGTCACCTACGACGAGCGCCGGGGCACCGATCTCGTACGTACCCTCGACGCCTACTTCGCGTCCGGGACGAGCCCGGCACGGACGAAGGACGCGCTGCATGTCCACGTGAACACGGTCGCCCAGCGCCTGGAGCGGATCGGGCGGCTGCTCGGCGCGGACTGGCAGTCGCCCGCCCGCGCGCTGGAGATCCAACTCGCCCTGCGACTGCACCGGTTGGCGGGCCCGGAACCGCGCTGACCCCGTACGCGTGGGGCGCGCACGGGGTCAGTACGGGGGAGACGGGCAAGCGGGTCAGGCGCGCGCGGCCACGGATTCCGCGTCCGCCGTCTCCTTGCCGTCGAGGTCGGCGAGGTCGCGGTGGCGGGTCTCCTTGGCGACGCCGACGGCCACCAGCGTGATGAGCGCGGCGGCGATCACGTACAGGGCGATCGGCGTGGAGTCGCCGTAGCCCTCCAGCAGCGCCGTCGCGATGAGCGGCGCGGGCGCACCCGCCGCCACCGAGGCGAACTGGGCGCCGATCGAGGCCCCCGAGTACCGCATCCGCGTCGCGAACATCTCGGAGAAGAAGGCCGCCTGCGGGGCGTACATCGCACCGTGCAGGACCAGACCGACGGTCACCGCGAGGATCAGGTTGCCGAAGCCGCCGGTGTCGATCAGGGAGAAGAACGGAAACATCCACAGCCCGATCCCGGCCGCGCCCAGCAGGTACACCGGCCGACGCCCGACCCGGTCCGACAGGGCGCCCCACGCGGGGATCACCGCGAAGTGCACGGCGGACGCGATGAGCACCGCGTTCAGCGCCGTCTGCTTGGAGACACCGGCCGACGTGGTGGCGTACACGAGGATGAACGCGGTGATCACGTAGTAGCTGATGTTCTCCGCCATGCGCGCGCCGATGGCGACCAGGACATCGCGCCAGTGGTGACGCAGCACGGCGACGAGCGGCATCTTCTCGACCACGTCCGTGTCGCTCGCCTTACGGGCCTCGGCCTGGGCCAACGCCTCCTTGAACACCGGCGATTCATCGACAGAGAGACGAATCCACAGACCGACCATCACGAGGACGCCGGAGAGCAGGAACGGGATGCGCCAGCCCCAGGAGACGAAGGCCGCGTCCGAGAGGAGAGCGGTCAGCGCCGAGAGCACACCGGTCGCGAGCAGCTGACCGGCCGGAGCGCCGGTCTGCGGCCAGGAGGCCCAGAACCCGCGGCGCTCCGCGTCGCCGTGCTCGGAGACCAGGAGCACCGCGCCGCCCCACTCGCCGCCGAGGGCGAAGCCCTGGACCAGCCGCAGCGCGGTCAGCAGCACCGGGGCCGCGGCGCCCACCGTGGCGTGCGTCGGCAGCAGCCCTATGGCGAAGGTGGCGCCGCCCATCATCAGCAGACTGACCACGAGAAGCTTCTTGCGCCCGAGCCGGTCGCCGAAGTGCCCGAAGACGAGCGCGCCGATCGGCCGCGCGGCGAACCCGACGGCGTAGGTCAGGAAGGAGAGCAGGGTGCCGACGAGCGGGTCGGAGTCCGGGAAGAACAGCTTGTTGAAGACGAGCGCGGCGGCGGAGCCGTAGAGGAAGAAGTCGTACCACTCGATCGTGGTGCCGATGAGACTCGCGGCCACGATGCGCTTCAGGTGGACGGGGGTCGGCGTAGCGGGTGCCGAGGCGGCCATGGTCACCACTTCCGGGTGGGTCACGGGGACGGGGACGTTGCGATGTGGCCACACCGTAGGAAGACGCTGGTCGGGCGGACATGTGGCGGGAACCCATAGTTCGGGGCCGGGCTGTGCGTCACGCCACCATGAGTGCCGGGACGGGAGGCGGGCGGACCGCGCCGCGATCTTGGGTCCCGGGCCCCTTTCGAATACGGGGCGGTCACGAGATATCTTGATGTCGAGCAATCCGAGAAGCACAGCAGACGACGTGGAAGACGTGGAAGCGGAGTACCCGGTGACTGACTCGACCATTATTTACACGCACACTGACGAGGCCCCGGCCCTCGCGACGTATTCCTTCCTGCCGGTGATCGAGGCCTACGCGTCCACCGCCGGTGTCCGTGTGGAGACCCGCGACATCTCCCTGGCCGGGCGCATCCTCGCGATGTTCCCCGAGTACCTCACCGAGGAGCAGCGCGTCCCGGACGCCCTCGCCGAGCTGGGCGAGCTGGCCAAGACGCCGCAGGCCAACATCATCAAGCTGCCGAACATCTCCGCCTCGATCCCGCAGCTCAAGGCCGCCGTGGCCGAGCTCCAGGAGCAGGGCTACGCGCTGCCCGCGTACCCCGACGAGCCGAAGACGGACGAGGAGCGCGAGATCGGCGCCCGCTACGACAAGGTCAAGGGTTCCGCCGTGAACCCGGTCCTGCGTGAGGGCAACTCGGACCGCCGCGCCCCCGCCTCGGTGAAGAACTACGCCAAGGCCCACCCGCACCGCATGGGCGCCTGGACCCCCGAGTCCAAGACGAACGTCGCCACCATGGGCGTCAACGACTTCCGCTCCACCGAGAAGTCCACCGTCGTCCCGGCCGATGACAAGCTGAAGATCGAGCTCGTCGCCGACAACGGCACCACCACCGTGCTGCGCGAGTCGGTCCCGGTCCTCGCCGGTGAGGTCGTCGACGCCTCCGTGCTGCGCGTCGCCGCCCTGCGCGAGTTCCTGACCGCCCAGGTCGCCCGCGCCAAGGAAGAGGGCGTGCTCTTCTCCGCGCACCTCAAGGCCACGATGATGAAGGTCTCCGACCCGATCATCTTCGGCCACGTGGTCCGTGCCTTCTTCCCGGAGACGTTCGCCCGCTTCGGCGCGGACCTCGCCGCCGCCGGCCTGTCCCCGAACGACGGTCTGGGCGGCATCTACAAGGGCCTGGAGTCGCTGGGCAACGGCGCCGAGATCAAGGCGTCCTTCGAGGCCGAGCTGGCCGCGGGTCCGGCGCTCGCCATGGTCGACTCCGACCGCGGCATCACCAACCTGCACGTCCCGTCCGACGTCATCATCGACGCCTCCATGCCGGCGATGATCCGCACCTCGGGCCACATGTGGGACAAGGACGGCAACGAGGCGGACACCCTCGCCGTCGTCCCGGACTCCTCCTACGCCGGCGTCTACCAGGTCGTCATCGACGACTGCCGCGCCAACGGCGCCTTCGACCCGTCGACCATGGGCTCCGTACCCAACGTCGGCCTCATGGCGCAGAAGGCCGAGGAGTACGGCTCCCACGACAAGACCTTCGAGATCCCCGCCACCGGCACCGTCCGCCTCGTCAACCAGGCCGGCGACGTCGTCCTGGAGCAGGCCGTCGCCGAGGGCGACATCTTCCGCGCCTGCCAGACCAAGGACGCCCCGATCAAGGACTGGGTCAAGCTCGCCGTCACGCGCGCCCGCGCCACCGGTGACCCGGCCGTGTTCTGGCTGGACGAGACCCGCGCCCACGACGCGCAGCTCATCAAGAAGGTCGAGCAGTACCTGCCGGAGTTCGACACCGAGGGCCTGGACATCCGCATCCTCTCCCCGGAGGACGCCACCAAGCTGTCCGTCGAGCGCATCCGCCAGGGCCTGAACACCATCTCGGTGACCGGCAACGTCCTGCGCGACTACCTGACCGACCTCTTCCCCATCCTGGAGCTGGGCACCAGCGCCAAGATGCTGTCGGTCGTCCCGCTGATGAACGGCGGCGGCCTCTTCGAGACCGGCGCCGGCGGCTCCGCCCCGAAGCACGTGCAGCAGCTCGTCAAGGAGAACTACCTGCGCTGGGACTCCCTCGGTGAGTTCCTCGCCCTGGCCGTCTCCTTCGAGCACCTCGCCACCAGCACGGGCAACGCCCACGCGAAGGTCCTCGGCGAGACCCTCGACCGCGCCACCGGCACCTTCCTCAACGAGGACAAGTCGCCGACCCGTCGCGTCGGCGGCATCGACAACCGCGGCAGCCACTTCTTCCTCGCCCTGTACTGGGCGCAGGAGCTGGCCAAGCAGACCGACGACGCCGAGCTCGCCAAGGCGTTCGCCCCGGTCGCCGAGGCGCTCTCGACGAACGAGCAGAAGATCGTCGACGAGCTCATCGCCGTCCAGGGCAGCCCGGCCGACATCGGCGGCTACTTCCAGCCCGACCCGGCCAAGGCCGCCAAGGTCATGCGCCCGTCGCAGACCCTGAACGAGATCCTGGCGACCCTCGCCTGATCCGGTGACCAGCATCGCCCCGCCCGGTCTCGCACCGGGCGGGGCGATGCGTCGTTTCCGCTGCTGTATCACGCCGCTGACCTGGGTAGGCTGCGTCGATGAGCACTCTGGATGACGCACGCCCGGGCATGGACCCGGCGATCCGACCGCAGGACGACCTCTTCGGCCATGTCAACGGCCAGTGGCTGGCGACCGAGCCGATCCCCGAAGACCGCTCCAGCTGGGGCCCCTTCGTGCAGCTCGTGGACGTGGCCGAGCAGCAGGTCAAGGAGATCATTCAGGAGATCGCGGCGGGCGGCCCCACCAGCCTGGAACCCGACGAGGCGCGCAAGATCGCCGACCTGTACGCGTCGTTCATGGACGAGGAGGCGGTGGAGGCCCGCGGGCTCGACCCCGTCCGCCCGCTCCTCGACGAGGTCGCGCACCTCGGTGACCTCACGCAACTGGCCGCCTTCCTCGGCCGCTTCGAGCGCACCGGCGGCTCCGGCCTGTTCGGCGCCTACATCGACAGCGACGACCGGAACTCCGACCGCTACCTCTTCAACATCCTCCAGGGCGGACTCGGCCTGCCCGACGAGTCGTACTACCGCGACGAGAAGTTCGCCGAGACCCGCGAGAAGTACGAGGCGTACCTCACCGAGCTGTTCACGCTCGGCGAGCACACCGACCCGGCCGGCGCCGCGCGCACCGTCCTCGCCCTGGAGACCCGGCTCGCCGAGGGCCACTGGGAGCGGGCCGAGACGCGGGACGTGCAGAAGACGTACAACCTCACGACCTTCGACGAACTCACCGCGCTCGCCCCGGCGTTCGCCTGGCGCGCGTACGTCACCGAGCTCGGCGGCAACGACGACACCCTCGCCCAGTCCTGCGTGCGCCAGCCCTCCTACCTGGCCCACCTGTCGACGGTCCTGAGCGAGGTCCCCATCGAGCAGTGGCGCGACTGGCTGCTCGCGCGCGTGCTGCGCGCCAGCTCCCCGTACCTGCCCTCCGCGTTCGTGCGCACCAACTTCGACTTCTACGGGCGCACGCTCAACGGCACCCCGGAGCTGCGCGCCCGCTGGAAGCGCGCCGTCGCCTTCGTCGAGGGCGCCATCGGCGAGGCCGTCGGCAAGGAGTACGTGGCCCGGCACTTCCCGCCGGCCTCGAAGGCGCTCATGGACGCGCTGGTCGCGAACCTGCTGGAGGCCTACCGGCAGTCCATCGCCGCGCTCGACTGGATGACGGACGAGACCAAGGAGCGGGCGTACGAGAAGCTCGCCACGTTCCGGCCCAAGATCGGCTACCCGGACCGGTTCCGCGACTACTCGGCGCTGACCGTCGTCTCCGACGACCTGCTGGCCAACGCGTACGCCGCCGACGCCTTCGAGCACGACCGGCAGATGGCGAAGATCGGCGCGCCGGTCGACCGCGACGAGTGGTTCATGCTGCCGCAGACCGTGAACGCGTACTACAACCCGGGCACGAACGAGATCTGCTTCCCGGCCGGCATCCTGCAGAAGCCGTTCTTCGCCCCGGACGCCGACCCGGCCGAGAACTACGGCGGGATCGGGGCCGTCATCGGCCACGAGATCGGGCACGGCTTCGACGACCAGGGCGCGCAGTACGACGGCGCGGGCAACCTGAACGACTGGTGGACCGCCGACGACAAGGCCGCGTTCGAGGCCAAGTCGAAGGCGCTCATCAAGCAGTACGACGGCTTCTCGCCGCGCAACCTGCCCGGTGAGTTCGTCAACGGATCGCTGACCGTGGGCGAGAACATCGGCGACCTGGGCGGCCTGACCATCGGGCACACCGCGTACCTGATCGCGCTGGGCGGTGCCGAGGCGCCGACCGAGGGCGAACTCACCGGTTCGCAGCGGCTGTTCATGAACTGGGCCTACTGCTGGCGCACCAAGCGGCGCACGGAGCAGGAGCAGCAGTACCTGACGATCGACCCGCACTCGCCGCCGGAGTTCCGGGCGAACATCGTGCGCAACCTCGACGAGTTCCACGAGGCGTTCGCCACGAAGGCGGGGGACGGGCTGTGGCTCGATCCCGCGGACCGGGTGCGGATCTGGTGACGTGAGGTGACCCGCGGTGGGCCGGGAGGCTGAAGCCTCCCGGCCTACTCGTCCCGGGGTTACTTGATCGTGGCCCTGAGGAACTCGGTGGTGGCCGACCACGCGCGGGCCGACGACTCGGGGTCGTGCACCTCGGGGCGGCCGTCGTTGAAGAACGCGTGGTCCGCCGGGTAGGTACGGAAGTCGGGACGGATGCCCGACCGGCGCTCGATCGTCGCCCGCAGACCGTCGAGCGTCGCCACCGGGATCGTCTCGTCGCGCTCGCCGTAGTGGCCCTGGATCTCGGCCTTGAGCTGCGAGAAGTCCGGGACCTCGCCCTGGATGACACCGTAGAACGGGACGGCCGCGCTCACCCGCGGGTCCTTCGCCGCCAGATACAGGACGAAGCCGCCGCCCATGCAGAAGCCGACGGCGCCGACGGTCCGTGAGGTGACCTCCGGGAGCGCGAGCAGATGGTCCACCGCGCCCGACAGGAGCTCGACCCCGCGGTCCACGGGCAGCTCCCGCATCATGCGGAACGCCTCGGCGGAGTCGTGCGCCACGTTGCCGCCGTAGAGGTCGGGCGCGAGCGCCACGAAGCCCTCGGCCGCGAGGCGGTCGGCCACGTCGGCGATGTGGTCGGTCAGACCCCACCACTCCTGGATGACGATGACGCCGGGCCCGCTGCCCGCGGGCGGCAGCGCCAGATAGCCGTGCGCGGGCGTGCCGTCGCTGTCGAACGTCACGTTCTGGTGGGCCGGACGGCCGGTGGCCTTGGGGGTGTCCGCCACGAGGTGCCTCCTGTGCTGGTCGATCACGTACGTCTGGTGATCGCGTACGCCGATGATCACGCCCCACCATGCCACTGCCCCGCGGACGGCAACGACCGGGGGCCGCCGTCTCCCTGAAGACGGCGGCCCCCGGCCCGGAACGCGGCGGGTGTCACATGTGGACGACCGGTGCCGCGTCGGCGGCCGGCTCGGGCCGGTCGGCCGCGCGCCGGTACAGCAGGAAGGTGAGGACGGCGCCCGCCGCGAAGAAGGCGGCCGACCACCAGAACGCGGTGGTGTAGCTCTCGATCGTGGCCTGCGCCTGCGTCAGCTTGTCCGCCGGGTTGCGACCCGCCATGAAGCTGGTGGCGGCGCTCGCCGCGAGCGTGCTCAGGAGCGCGGTGCCGATCGAACCGCCCACCTGCTGCATGGTGTTGACCGTGGCGGAGGCGACGCCCGCGTCCTCGGCGGCGATCCCGCTGGTGGCGAGGGACATGGCCGGAGGCATCACGGCGCCGAGACCCGCGCCGATCACGAGCAGCGGAGGCAGCACGTCCGTGGCGAAGCTGGAGTCGAGGCCGATCCCGGTCAGCCACACCATGCCGACCGCGGCGAGCGCGAACCCGGCCGGGATGATCACCTTCGGGCCGATCCGGGGCACCAGGACGGTCGTCGAGAGCTGCGCGAGGACCATCAGGGCGGCCATCATCGGCAGGAACGCCACACCGGTCTTCGTCGGGCTGAAGCCGAGGTTCAGCTGGAGGTAGTAGGTGAGGAACAGGAAGACGCCGAACATGCCCGCACCGGTGATCAGCACGGTGATGAACGAGGCGGCGCGGTCCCGGTCGAGCAGGACGCGCATCGGCAGCAGCGGGTGCGCGGCCCGGGTCTGCCACCAGGTGAACGCGGTCAGGAGCAGGGCGCCCGCCACCAGGAAGCCCCAGGTCTGCGGGGAGCTCCAGTCGTGGGTCTCGGCGTTGGAGAAGCCGTAGACGAGGGCGAACAGACCGGACGAGACGAGCAGCGTGCCCGGCAGGTCCAGCTTGGAACCGGCCGCGTCGCGGTGGTTGCTCAGGAGCATCCAGCCGCCCGCGAAGGCCACGACGGCGAAGACGACGTTCACGTACAGCGTCCAGCGCCAGTCGAGGGTGTCGGTCAGGACGCCGCCGAGCAGCAGCCCGACCGCACCGCCCGCGCCGGCGATGGCGCCGTAGACGCTGAACGCCTTGGCGCGTTCCTTGGCCTCGGTGAACGTGGTGTTGAGCAGGGACAGCGCGGCCGGTGCGAGCAGCGCGCCGAAGACGCCCTGGAGCGCGCGGGCCGTCACCAGCATGCCGAAGCTGGTCGACGCGCCGCCGAGCACGGAGGCGCCGGCGAAGCCCGCGACACCGATGAGGAAGGCGGGCTTGCGGCCGAAGAGGTCGGCGATCCGGCCGCCGAGCAGCAGCAGGGAGGCGAAGGCCAGCGCGTACGCGGTGACGATCCACTGCCGGTTGGCGTCCGTGAAGCCCAGGTCCTGCTGAGCGGAGGGCAGGGCGATGTTCACGATGGTCGCGTCGAGCACGACCATGAGCTGGGCGATGCCGACGATGCCGAGAATCCACCAGCGACGGCGGGACTCCCGTGCGTCGGGCGGGGCCGAGGTGCCGGTGGCATCGGCCAGGGTCGTCTGGGACATGGGGCCACTCCAGGGAAGTCGCGGGGAGGAATCTCGTAAGAGAACGAAACGGTTTCGTTCTCGACTCGACGAGCGTACGGCCTGCTAAGCGAAACGGCAACGTTTCGCTGGGGGAGTGACGCAGACAACAGCCCTGGAAAACACGGGTGCCCGGCCTCCCCGAGGGGAGGCCGGGCACCGACGTGCGGCTTCGCGTGGACGTCAGTCCTTCTTCTGGGCCGTCTGGATCGCCGAGATACAGACCGAGATCGCCTGCTGGAGCTCCTCAAGACGCTGCAGCATGTCGTCCTCGATGATCTCGTCGATCTCCTCGACGTCGTCGAAGGTCAGCTCCTCGAAGGCCTTCGTCGCCTTCTGGAGGCTGCTGTAGAACTTCGCGCGCCGCTCCTGCACCCGCAGCTCGGGGTCCTTCTCGACCGTCTCGGCGACGAGGGTGCGCACGGTGTCGTACGCCTCGCGGGCCCACTCGCCCGACTCCTCGTCCTCGTCCAGCTCGTCGATCAGCGACAGGTGGCGCTCGGCCTCCTCGCGCAGCTGCTGCGGGGCCTCGATCGTCTGACCCGCGGGGGTCTTGACCTGGCCCTCCTCCGCGATCTTCCGTACGTACTCCAGCTGGCCGCCGGTCTTGGTCTCCTCGGCGACGGCCTTCTTCAGGTCGTCGGTGCGCACGATGTCGCGGGCCAGGCCCGAGCGCAGCACCGGGTCCTCGCCGAGCCGGTCCATCAGCGCCTTGCGGGCGGCCTCGGCGGTGCCCGGGTCGGCCAGGATCGCGGCCCGCAGCGCCGTCGGGTTCTCCGCGACCTCCAGGGCCTTGGTCGGCCGGATGCCCTCGGCCTCGGCGGCCTCGGTGATCGCCTGGCCGCGCACCGACGTGGCGCTGGAACGGGAGACGTAGTACGACAGCCAGACGTCGGCGTCCGGGAGCTCGATGTCGTCGCCCGGGGCCAGCGCCTCGAACTGCGGGACCAGGCCGTCGTCGGCCGCCCTGTCCCACGCCTTGTAGAAGCGCATGACGCGGTCGGCCGAGCAGCCGGCCAGCGCGGCGAACCGGCGCGCCGAGACCTTGGTCGTCTCGTCGGCGCCCTGCCCGCCGGGGCGCACGCTGCGGGCCACCTTCAGGGCGAAGGTCCAGCCGCCGGTGCGGGCGTAGACGCCGAACTCGCGGGCGTCCCGGGCGACGGCCTCCGGCACTTCGGCGGAGGCGTCGTCCGGCTCGCCGTCGGCCTCGGCTTCGTCCTCGTCGTCCAGGGAAGTCTCGGGGGCCTCGGGGGCCTCGGGGGAGACCTCGGGCGCGGCTTCCGTGGGGGGCTGCCAGAAGTTCTCGTCCGTCTCGGACTGACGCGCCTCCGGAACGTCGGCCGCGGGCGTGGGCTCCGCGACGGGCGTGTCCCCGGCGTTCTCGTCGGACGGGACGGCTGCCTCGGACGAGTCGATGGCTACGGTCACGTAGGTACTCCTGGGTGATCGGGCGCGTGAGGGTTGACGCGATACTTTATCGCTCCGATTGAGGTGTTTTGCGCGCGAGTTGTCGCGGCGCGGCCCGATCCCCGTCCCGACCCCGTGGCCGGGCCCGTCGTTCGAGGCTCCCCCTCCCACGACCGACGGGCCCGACTGCCTCGACCATGCGCCGCGGCGGGAGAGCGTGGGCACGGGAGGCTCTGTTCAGCAGGATCGCAGTGGGCGAGCCGTGTGCGGGTGGGGCCGAGGGGCCCTAGTGGGGGGCCGAACGTCCCTCGTCGGCCACGGGCGGCCCGGAGCGCGCCGCCGACGGTCCCGAGCCGGCCGGAGCCCACGCCCTATACGGCGCCCGCGTCCCGCAGCTCAGCGATCGTGGCCGCCTCGTAGCCCAGGTCCTTCAGGACGGCCTCGGTGTGCTCGCCCACCGACGGGACCGCCTCCATCCGGGGCTCCACGCCCGCGAGGGTCGCCGGCGGCAGCAGCGCGCGGACCGGGCCGCCCGGCGTCGCCACCTCGCGCCAGCGGTCGCGGCCGGACAGGACCGGATGCGCGACGAAGTCGGCCACCGTGTTGAGGCGGGCGTTCGCGACCTTCGCGCGCTCGAGGAGGGCGACGGCCGCGGCCGCGTCGAGTTCCGCGAAACGGGCGGCGACGATCGCGTCGAGCTCGGCGCGCCGGGCGACGCGGGCCGAGTTGCGGTGGAAGCGCGGGTCCGCGGCGAGCGACGCGTCCCCCAGGAACTCCGCGCAGAACGCAGCCCATTCGCGCTCGTTCTGGATCGCGAGGAGGACGGTCTTCCCGTCCGCCGCGTCATAGGGCCCGTACGGCGCGATGGTCGCGTGCGCGGCGCCGACCCGCTGCGGCTGGCCGCCCGAGTACGCGGTGTAGTACGCGGGATAGCCCATCCACTCCGCGAGCGCCTCGAAGAGGGAGACCTCCACCGCGCGTGCCGTGCCCGTCGCCCGCCGCTCGTAGAGCGCGGTGAGGATGCCCGTGAACGCGTACATGCCGGCCGCGATGTCGGCGATCGCGATGCCCACCTTGGCCGGGGCCTCGGGCGTGCCCGTCACCGACACGACGCCCGTCTCGCACTGCACCAGCAGGTCGTACGCCTTGCGGTCCGCCCACGGCCCGTCGGCGCCGTAGCCCGAGATGTCGCAGACCACGAGCGAGGGGTGCAGGCTCGCCAACTCCGTTGCGGACAGGCCGAGTCGGGCCGCCGCACCCGGCGCGAGGTTCTGCACGAAGACGTCGGCCCCGGCGAGCAGGCGGGCCAGTACCTCGCGGCCGCCCGGTGTCTTGACGTCGAGCGTCACCGATTCCTTGGAGCGGTTCAGCCACACGAAGTGGCTGGACTGCCCGTGCACCGTCTCGTCGTAGCCACGCGCGAAGTCGCCCACGCCCGGCCGTTCCACCTTGATGACCCGCGCTCCGAGGTCGGCGAGCTGGCGGGTCGCGAACGGCGCCGCCACCGCCTGCTCCAGGCTGACGACGGTGATGCCCTCGAGGGGCAGGCGGGCGGCGCTCATCGACGGTCCTCCGTGCGGGAAAGGCGTGGTGACGTGCACGCTATGCGACGCGTCCACGTCACCGCACGGCGGCCGGTCTACGCGCTGTCGGCCAGGCGCGCCGACCAGCGCTGCTCGACCTTCGCCAGCCGCCAGTAGACGATCGCCACCGCCCACACCACGACGAACAGGCCGACGATGACGTACCCGACGTTGTCGAGATCGAGCCCGGCGATCCAGCCGGTCACCGCGTCCGACAGATCGAGCTTGTCGTGCAGCACGCCGACGAGTTCGATCGTGCCGATGAAGAACGCGACCGCGATGGACAGACCGGTGATGGTGAGGTTGTAGAACACCTTGCGCACCGGGTTGGAGAACGCCCACTGGTACGCGAAGTTCATGAACGTGCCGTCGAGCGTGTCGAACAGGCTCATTCCCGCGGCGAAGAGCAGCGGCAGGCACAGGATCGCGTACCAGGGCAGCCCGGCCGCCGCGCCGCTGCCCGCCATCACCATCAGCGTCACCTCGGTCGCCGTGTCGAAGCCGAGGCCGAACAGGAAGCCGAGCGGGTACATCTGCCCGGGGCGGGTGATGGACTTGGTGAAGCGGCCGAGGACGCGGTTCATGAACCCCCGGGAATCCAGGTGCTGTTCGAGCTCCTTCTCGTCGTACGAGCCCGCGCGCATCGACCGGAACACCTTGAGGATGCCCAGCAGGGCGACGAGGTTCAGCGCGGCGATGAGGTACAGGAACGAGCCGGAGAAGGTCGTGCCGAGGACCCCGAGCACCTGGTGGGTGCGGGAGTCGTCACTGGTCAGCGTGCCGGCGAGCGCGGTGCCGCCGGCGATCAGCGCGGCCAGCAGGACGACCACGCTGGAGTGGCCGAGCGCGAACCAGAAGCCGACCGAGACCGGGCGCTTGCCGTCGGCCATCAGCTTGCGGGTGGTGTTGTCGATCGCGGCGATGTGGTCGGCGTCGAAGGCGTGCCGCATGCCGAGGGTGTACGCGGTGATGCCCAGGCCGATGCCGAAGGCCTTGTTGTCGACTTCGTAGTGGTTGGGGACGACCAGCAGGAACAGCACGCCGAACGCGACGACGTGCAGGGCCAGGATCACCGCCATCAGACCGGCGGTGCGCAGGGTGTCCTCGCGCCGCCACCGGAAGGCGGAGTCCGGTTCGGCGGGCCGCACAGGAGAGTTTGCGGGCAGGGTCATACGTCGATCACGCTCCAGCACCTCGTGGATCACTTCGTGAGATGCCGTGGCCGGTCTCCTGGCTTACGGGCGTGCGCCGTCGCTCCTGCCTTCCCAGCGGCCTCGCGGCCACCAGTGGCGTGCTGGTGCGGGGCGCTCCGGACCTGCGGTCCGGAACCCGATCACAGTGGCGAGGGCCGCTCCGGACTTGGCCCCTGAGGGGTTGTCACCGGTCTTCCCGAGCACCACGGCCCGTTCACCTTAGGGGCGTTGGTGCGTGACTGCATAGCTGCACACCTGTGCAGGTATGAAAGATCACATCGCGTACCGGGTGGTGGCGGGTGACGCGGCTGTTGAGAGAATCCGGCCATGCATCTCGTTCCGGCCGAGCGGGCCGATCACCGCACCATCGACGGCCACCGGGTCTGCGACGCCGTCGAGGCCATCGGGGACGTCGAGCGGGTGCGGGAGTGGGCCGAGCGGTTCTCGCTCCTCGCCGACCCGCACCGGCTCGCCCTGCTGCTCGCGCTGCGCCGGGTCGGCCCGCTGGCCGTGTCCGATCTGGCGGTGGCCTCCGGGATGAACGGCGCGGCCGTCTCCCAGGCGCTGCGGCTGCTGCGGGCGGCCGGGGTCGTGGCGGGGGAGAAGGCCGGGCGCGTGGTGCGCTACCGGCTGGTGGACGCGGCGGTGGGAGAGCTGGTCGACCGCGCCGCCCCGTGAGGCCAGCCGTTGCGTGGCGGGATCAGGTCCGGCGCTCGCGCGCCCGCCTGATCTCCTCGTACGCCTTCTCGCGGCCCTCCCAGTGCGAGCCCTCCACCGACTTGCCGGGTTCCAGGTCCTTGTACACCTCGAAGAAGTGCGTGATCTCCAGACGGTCGAACTCGGGGATGTCCTCGATGTCCTGGACCGTGGCGTGCCGCGGGTCGTGCGCGGGCACGCACAGGATCTTCTCGTCCGGGCCCTTCTCGTCGCTCATCACGAACATGCCGATGGCCCGGCACTCGATGGTGCAGCCGGGGAACGTCGCGTCGCCGGTCAGCACGAGCGCGTCCAGGGGGTCGCCGTCACCGCCGAGGGTGCCGTCGACGTAGCCGTAGTCCGCGGGGTACTGGGTCGAGGTGAAGAGCATCCGGTCGAGCCGGATCCGGCCGAGCTCGTGGTCCATCTCGTACTTGTTCCTGGACCCCTGCGGGATCTCCACGATCACGTCGAACGCGTCCGAGCGTGTCTGTTCGCCGCCCAATGTGGCCTCCTTGCCGCATGGCTGCCCGCTGTGCTGGACCCGAGTGTGCGCCGTGCGGAGCGAGGGCGGAACCCCTCAGGCGGCGGGTGGAACCGCGAATTCGAGTTCGGGCCTGTCCCAGGCGACGGCCGGCGGGCGCGCGGCCACCGTGCCGGTGCGGTGCGCGCCCATGCTGCGGTAGAAACCCTCGGCGGGCGGATGGGAGACGACGCGTACGCGGTCGAGCCCGGCGGCGCCCGCCTCGCCCCGCATGTGCGCGACGAGCAGCCGCCCGATGCCGAGACCCTGCGCCTGGTCGGCGACGAACATGAGGTCGAGCTCCGGCGGACTGAGGATCAGCGAGTAGAACCCGAGCACCCGGTCGTCGGCCTCGTCGACGGCTACGAAGACACGGTGCGCCTCGATGTAGTCGGGGCCGACCCGGTACCCGTCGACCATCGGCGCGTACGGGCCTTCGTAGGCGCGGGAGCCGCGCACGAGCCGGGTCAGCCGCTTGGCGTCGCGCGCGGTGGCCCGCCGGACGGCCACGGCCGGCCGCCGCCCGGGGCGCGTAATGATCGGGGTCATGGTTCGAGTATTACGCATCGCGGGGTGGGGTCAGGCGCCGGGGACCGTCCGGTGGACCTGACGCAGGAACGCGGCGTTGTCCGGGGTGTGCCGCATCTTGTCGAGCAGCGCTTCGTACGACGCGTGCCCGTCGCGCCCCTGGAGGGCCCGGCGCAGTCCGCGTACGGCGGCCAACTCGTCGGCGGGCACGAGGAGTTCCTCGCGGCGCGTGCCGGAGGGGGTGATGTCGACGGCCGGGTAGACGCGGCGGTCGGAGAGGACGCGGTCCAGGCGCAGCTCCATGTTGCCGGTGCCCTTGAGCTCCTCGAAGAAGTAGTCGTCGGCGCGCGAGCCGGTGTCGACCAGAGCCGTCGCGAGGATGGTCAGGGAGCCCGACTCCTCGGTGTTGCGGGCCGCGCCGAACAGCCGCTTCGGGCCGAGCACCGCGGCGGCGTCCACACCGCCGGACAGGGCGCGGCCGCCGGAGGCCGCCGCGTTGTTGTGGGCGCGGCACAGGCGGGTCAGTGAATCGAGCAGGATCACCACGTCGCGGCCCTGCTCGACGAGGCGCTTGGCGCGCTCCACGGCGAGTTCGGCGAGGGCGATGTGCGCCTTGGCCGGGCGGTCGAACGTGGAGGCGTACACCTCGCCGCGCACGGAGCGGCGCATGTCGGTGACCTCCTCGGGGCGCTCGTCGAGGAGCACCACCATGAGGTGGGTGTCCGGGTGGTGGGTGGCGACCGAGGCCGCGATCTGCTGGAGCAGCACGGTCTTGCCGGTCTTGGGCGGCGCGACGATCAGGCCGCGCTGCCCCTTGCCGACGGGGGCGACCAGGTCGACGACGCGGCCCGCGAGCCCGGAGGACCCTTCGAGACGCAGTCGCTCGGTGGGGTGCAGCGGAGTGAGGTCGGCGAAGCGCGGGCGGTGACGGATCGCGGCGGCGGGTGCGCCGCCGACGGTCTCGACCTGCGCGAGCGTGTGCGGCCTGCCGCACAGTCCGGTCACGAGATCGCCCTTGCGCAGGCCGAGTTGACGGATGAGGGAGGCGGGCACCTGCACGTCGTGGGACGTGGGCGTCAGGTCGGCCGCCCGCAGGAACCCCTGCCCGTTCGCGCCGATGTCGAGGACGCCGGCGGCCGGGACGGGGGCCTTG
Source organism: Streptomyces sp. Q6 (assembly GCF_036967205.1). Classification (NCBI taxonomy): domain Bacteria; kingdom Bacillati; phylum Actinomycetota; class Actinomycetes; order Kitasatosporales; family Streptomycetaceae; genus Streptomyces; species Streptomyces citrinus. The sequence continues at coordinate 715,310 of NZ_CP146022.1, read as the reverse complement.
GTCGTGGTGTCGGGCTTCTGCGGAGCCCGTACCGGGGCTTCGAGTGTGGTGGTCATGGTGATCACAGGTCCTTTCGCGGACGTCGATCCGTACGCGGGCAGAGAAGAAGGTCGATCCGTACGCGGGCAGAGAAGAAGGGGGTGGGATCCGGCGAAGGTCGGGGGCGGAGTCCTGGAGGACGTCACGCCCCGTGGCCGGGGGAGAACTGGTCGTGCAGGGCGGAGAAAGAGCCCGTCAGAACCTGCTGACCAGGGATGACACGCATGGCGACGCCGATGGAAACGCTGGGCGCCCACACGCTGGAGAGAAGGAACCCGAACGGGAACCTGAGGTGGATCCGGCACCGGCGCCTCACAGTGGGCGTACACAAGTGCCACGCAGACCGTACCACCCCACCCCCGGTGCGCGGCAAGAGCGGATTTCGGCGGGCGGCCGACCTATGCTGAGCCGCGATGTTCACACCCCAGGGCCCCACCCTTCGCGAGCTGGCCGTTCAGGCGCTGTCGTCGGTCGAGCGCGGCTACGACCTGCTCGCGCCGAAGTTCGACCAGACGCCCTTCCGCACCCCCGACGCCGTCCTCGACCCGGTCACCCGCGCCCTGCGCGCGTCGGGCCCGTACGAGAACGGGCTCGACCTGTGCTGCGGCACCGGTGCCGGGCTCGGCGTGCTGCGCGAGGTGTGCACGGGGCGGACCGTGGGCGTCGACTTCAGCGCGGGGATGCTCCGGGTCGCCCGGGACGAGGAACCGGACGCCTCGTACGTGCGCGGCGACGCGCTCGCCCTCCCCTTCGGCCCGGCCTTCGACCTCGTCGTCAGCTTCGGCGCGTTCGGGCACTTCGTGCCCGGCCAGTACGCGCGGTTGTTCTCCCAGGTGCGCCAAGTGCTGCGCCCGGGAGGGCGGTTCGCGTTCCCGCTGCCGGCCCCCGCGCGGCCCGGTTCGCTCGCGTACTGGGCGATGCTCGGCTTCGACGGGGCGATGCGGGTGCGCAACGCGCTCTGGCGGCCGCCGTTCGTCATGTACTACCGCCCGTTCATACTCTCCGACGTACGAAGGGAGTTGGACCGCGCGGGCTTCGACGTGACACTGCGGGGGTTGCCCGACCTGGGGAAGCGCCCGGACGGAAGCCCCCGCTGCGGCCTGGTCGTCGCCACGCGCCGCTAGGCGGCGCCTTCCTTGAAACCCTGCCGCCACGACGGGTAGCGGGGCTCCCAGCCGAGCTCCCGCTTCGCCTTCGCGTTCGAGAAGCCGCGGCCCTGCGTCATCATCACCACCGCGACGTCCCCCGCGACGAGCCGGGCCAGCCAGACCGGCACCCGCAGCGGCGGCTTCGCGCCCGCGCAGGACGCCAGGTACGGCAGCCACTCGCTCGCCGGGGCCGGATCGTCGTCGACGATGTCGAACACGCCGCGCACCCGCTTCTCCACGGCGAGGACCGTGGCGCTCGCCGCGTCGTCGAGGTGGATCCACGAGCTGTGTCCGGTACCGCGCCCGACCAGCGGGAACCGCCGTTCGCGGACCAGCGCGACCATGTCGTCGGTCGCGCCGGGACCGTAGAACGCGCCGTAGCGCAGGACCGTGCCGCCGGCCGCGGCGACCGCCGATTCGACGTACCGGATCGACGCCATGCCGGGCTCCGCCACCGTCCCCGTCATCGGGTCGAGCGGGTCCTCCTCGGTCTTGACCCAGCCGCCCTCGCGCAGCCCGTTCCAGCTCGCGTGGCCCTGGGCGACGACATGGCCGACACCGACCGCCTCGGCGGCGGCCAGCAGATGGTCCGTGCCCTCGACGCGCAGCCGGTTCGTGGTCGCGAACCAGCGGTCCATGTGCTTGATGTCGGCCTTGCCGGCGATCGACGTCATCTGGTGGACGATCACATCGGGGGCGGCCTCGGCGACGGCCTGCCCGACCGAGGACGCGTCGAGCCCGTCCATCACGACACCGTCGGCGCCCAGCTCCTTCAGGAGCCCCAGCTTGCCGGCGCTCGTCGTCGTCGCCGTCACCTGATGCCCTCGCGCCACGAGCAGCGGCACCAGCCGCCGGCCGATCGCCCCGCTCCCGCCCGCCACGAACACGCGCATGACCCTCACCTTCCCGAAGCCGTCAGAGGCTGTCCTCCCCTGGGACGGGGTGGGCCGCCGTTCTGTGACATGGCGGCGGGTCCGCGCGGGGGCAGGTCTCACCACCCCGTGAGCAGCAGCGAGTTCAGGGCCGTCGCCAGGACGGCCTGGGCCGTGAGCCAGGCACGGCGGTGCCGGTCGGGGAGCAGAGCCCCGGCCGCGAGCAGCCAGGTCGCGAACGGCAGCCAGATCCGCTCCGTCTCCGCCTTGCTCATGCCCGACAGATCGGCGGCGAGCAGGGCGAGGAGCACCCCGGTGACCAGCAGCGCGAGCCGCCGCTCCGCTCCCTCCCGCTGCCGTACGCGCCCGGGGACGCGCCGCAGTCCCGCGACCGTCGCGGGGCCCACCACCAGCACCGCGCACGCGAGATTCGCCCACACCCAGTAGCCGTACGGCCTGATGCCCCCGGCCCCTTCGTAGTAGCGCTCCACCAACAGCCGGTACGCCTCCCACCAGTTGAACCCGGCCAGCGCGAAGGCGACCGGCACGACGGCGGCGCCCACCGCCATGAGGGGGAGCGGCCGCCACGTCCGGGCGAGCAGCAGCACCGTGCCGATGACCACCGCCAGGAGCGTGAGCCCGTACGAGAGGAAGCAGGTCACGCCGAACAGAACTCCCGCCGCCGGCGCGGCGGTTCGGCTTCCGCGGGTGGCCGCGAGGACCGTGCACGCCACCGTCCACGCGGCGACCGCGGCGAAGTAGCCGTCGGCCGAGGTGCCCACCCACACCGCGGCGGGCGCGAGCACCAGGAACGGCGCCGCCCGCCGCGCCGTCCGCTCATCCGCCAGCGCCCGTACGGCCACCAGCACCGCGACCGCCGCCGAACAGCCCACGGTGATGCACCACACCCCCGCCCAGGCGCCGCCGCCGAGCCCGATCCGGTCGAGCCAGACGAAGGTGAGCGTGGCCCCCGGCGGATGCCCCGCCACATGCGCGGGCCAGTGGTCGGGCGAGCCGATCAGGATGTGCCGGTGGAAGTCCCGCAGCGTCGCCGGGATGTCCCGGAAACGGTCGATGACCTGGAGATATTCGTACGAGGTGGTGAGCCGCCGGGCGATGCCGCGCTGCCAGCCGTCGATGAGGGCGAGGGACCACGTCCAGGCCATGGAGGCGCCCCAGGCGCTCCACAGCAGCCCGCGCCACGGCAGCCGGGCGGCGAGCGGCGGGCCGTAGCCGACGACGAGTCCGGCCACGGCGAGCGCCGCCGGTGTGCCCGGCCCGACATGCGGAGCCCAACGGGCGTACAGAGGAGGCCAGTTGACATGCAGGGTGCCGTAGTGGTGCTCGATGTACGCGCCGACGCCGACGGCGGCGGCCACCAGGAGGGCGGCCGCCGCGACCGCGAGCAGATCCCGGCGCAGGCCGCTGTCCCGACTCATCGGGATGCCCCCGACCGGAGCGCCACGAACCAACGGTCGCCGACCTCCCAGCGGGCGATCGGGCGCCATCCGGTCGCCCGCGCGTGCCGCTCCACGGCCCGGACGCCGAGCCGGGCCCACGGGAAGAGCGCGCCGGTCGCGCCCTGCCCGTCGGCGACGCGTACCTCCACCCGCTCGTCGACGTCCTGCGCCACGGCCTCCACAATCAACAGGCCACCAGGAGAGACCAGGTGGGCGACCCGGGCGAGCAGTGCGCGCGGATCCCCGCCGATGCCCACGTTCCCGTCCATCAGGAGCGCCGTGCCCCACGTCCCCTCGTCGGGAAGGGCGTCGAAGACGGAGCGGCGCAGCGCGGGCCCGCCGAGGCCGCGCGCCCGCTCGACGGCGGCCTCGCTCACGTCCACGCCCAGCGTGCGCCGCCCCACCGCGGCCAGCGCCGCCACCAGCCGGCCGGGGCCGCAGCCGATGTCGAGCACGGCGCCCTCGCAGCGGTGCAGCGCCGACAGATCGGCGGCGTCGGCCCCCGCGCACCAGCGCTCCACCTCCAACGGCAGCAGCCAGCCGTCGGCGCGGCGCAGGAACAGCGGGCCGCGCTCCTGCGCACGGCCTCCGCGTACGGGTCGGCGCACCAGGGCGGGGCGGTGTCCGGTGTCGTCGTGGTCATGCCGCACCCCGCGCGTCGCCGCGGTCGGCGCCCCGGTCAACCGCCGATACTCCGCGGCGAACCGTCCGCCCGGCGCGAGCGCCGCGACCCGCTCGGCATCCTGTGCCGTGTCCACGTCGAGGACGCGCGGCAGGTCCCGTACGCGCAGACCCGCGTCGGTCAGCCGGGCCCGCTGGGCCGCGCCGGTGAACGGCGTCGACATCGGCACGCCGCGCAGCAGCGCCGGGTCCGGTGCCGCGAGGCCGAGCGCCCAGAAGCCGCCGTCCTGCGCCGGACCGAACCAGGCGTCGCAGCCGTCCCACGCGTCCGGCGCGAGCGCGGGCGCCAACAGCTTTGGCAGGGAGGCGAGTTGAGGGGTGTCCATGCCGACGAGCAGCGCGGGGCCGCCCGCCACGTCCGCGAACGCCGCCGCGAGCCGTTCGTCCAGGCCGCCACCGCGTTGTCGTACGACGTCGAAACCGGGCGGCAGCCAGGGGCCCGGCGCCCCTTCGAGGACCAGGACGCGGCGGCGCGCGGGAGCGGCGAGGACGGCGTCGCACGTGTCGCGCAGCGCGGCCTCGGCGAGACCGGCCGCCTCCTCGGGTGTGAACGGCGGGGTCAGGCGCGTCTTCACCCGCCCCGGCACCGGCGCCTTCGCGATCACCAGAAGCGTGGTCACGGAACTCATCGGGGTCATCGGGCCGCCCCCTGCGCGAGCACGGCCCGCATGTCCCGCACGGCGTGCCAGGTGCCACGCCACGTCCCGGTCACCTTCGACTTCCCCGCGCGCGGCCGGTACGGCACGTCGCGCTCCTCCACCCGCCACCCCGCGTCGGCGGCCCGCACCACCATCTGCAACGGGTAGCCGCTGCGCCGGTCGGTGAGCGCGAGCCCGAGCAGGTCCGTGCGGCGTGCGGCGCGCAGCGGGCCCAGGTCGTGCAGGCGCAGACCGGTGCGGCGGCGCACCATGCGGGCGAGCGCGAGATTGCCGGCCCGCGCGTGCGGCGGCCACGCCCCGCGCCCCTGCGGCCTGCGCCGGCCGAGCACCAGATCGGCCTCACCGCGCGCGACCCTGGCGACGAACGGGACGAGCAGCGCCGGGTCGAGGGACGCGTCGCAGTCGCAGAAGCAGACCACGTCCGCGGTCGAGGCGGTCAGGCCCGCGTGGCAGGCGGCGCCGAAGCCGCGCCGCGCCTCGCTCACCACGGTCGCGCCGAGGTCCCGCGCGATCCGGGCGCTGCCGTCCGTGGACCCGTTGTCGACGACGACGGCCCGCCAGCCCGCCGGGATCCGGGAGAGCACCCAGGGCAGGGCGGCCGCCTCGTCCAGGCACGGCAGGACCACGTCCACGGAGACCGGGCCGATGCCGGGCCCGGGGGCATCGTCGGGGGAGTCGGGAGAGGAGGAATCGGGAGAGATCACGGCTCTCACCCTACGAATCGGAAACGGACAATGCGGACTTCATGTCCTTACGAAACAAGGACATCGCCCCGCCCGCACCCCTGTGCCGGGCCCGGCACGCCCCCGGCGGTGCGACGCTGGGGCCATGCACACTCCACCGCCGCAGGGCCGGGTCCTGGTCGTCGACGACGACCCGACCGTCGCCGAGGTCGTCGCGGGGTACCTCGACCGCTCCGGCTACGACGTGGCCCGCGCCGCCGACGGCCCCACCGCGCTCGAACGTGCCGCCGCGCACCGCCCCGACCTCGTCGTCCTCGACCTGATGCTCCCCGGCATGGACGGCCTGGAGGTCTGCCGCAGACTGCGGGCCCGCGGCCCCGTCCCGGTGATCATGCTGACGGCGCGCGGCGACGAGGACGACCGGATCCTCGGCCTGGAGGTGGGCGCGGACGACTACGTGACGAAGCCGTTCAGCCCACGGGAACTCGTCCTGCGCGTCGGCTCCGTGCTCCGCCGCAGCCGCGCCGCGACGGACCGCACCCCTGACGGCCCGCTGTCCGCCGCCGGGCTCACCCTCGACCCGCAGGCGCGCCGCGCCACCCGGGACGGCACCGAACTCGCCTTGACCATAAGGGAGTTCGACCTCCTCGCGTTCCTGCTGCGCCACCCCGGCAAGGCCTTCACCCGTGAGGACCTCATGCGCCACGTATGGGGCTGGGACTTCGGCGACCTGTCCACCGTCACCGTCCACATCCGCCGGCTGCGCGCCAAGGTCGAACCGGACCCGGCGAAGCCCCGCCTCATCCAGACCGTGTGGGGCGTCGGCTACCGCCTGGACGACGGCACGACCGCGGGAGGCGACGCGACCCGTGCGTGACACCCTCCTCATCGCTCTCTACGCGTTCCTCGGCGCCGCCGCCGCGGGCGTGCTCGGCGCGGTGGCCCTGCTCGCGCTGCGCCGCCGCTCCCTGACCGTCTCGCTCACGGTCGTCGCCTCCGTGGCGGTCACCGCGATGCTCGCCGGGACGCTCACCGTGGCCTGGGCGATGTTCCTCAACTCGCACGACCTGGGCGTCGTGACCACCGTCGTCGCGATGGCCGCCGTCGTCTCCCTCGCCACCGCACTGCTCCTCGGCCGCTGGGTCGTGGCCCGCAGCCACGCCCTCACCCTGGCCGCCCGCACCTTCGGCGAGGGCGGCGACTTCGCCGCGCCGCTCGAACCGGCGACCGCCGAACTGGCGGCGCTCACCCGCGAGTTGCAGTCCACCAGCGTCAAACTCGCCGCCTCCCGCGACCGCGAACGCGCCCTGGAGGCCTCCCGCCGCGAACTCGTCTCCTGGATCTCGCACGACCTGCGCACGCCCCTCGCGGGACTGCGCGCCATGTCCGAGGCCCTGGAGGACGGCGTGGCCGCCGACCCGCAGCGCTACCTGCGGCAGATAAGGACCGAGGTCGAGCGGATGAACGGCATGGTCGGCGACCTCTTCGAACTCTCCCGCATCCACGCCGGCGCCCTGGCTCTGTCCCCGCAGCGCATCTCCCTGTACGACCTGGTCGGCGACGCGCTCGCGGGCGCCGACCCGCTCGCCCGCGAACACGGCGTGCGCCTGGAGGGCGACGGCGTGGCGCAACTGCCCGTGGAGGTCGACGCCAAGGAGATGAGCCGCGTCCTCGGCAACCTCCTCGTCAACGCGATCAGGCGGACCCCCGCCGACGGCACGGTCGCCGTCGCGGCCCGCCCCGCGACGGACGGCACCGGCGTCGTCCTGTCCGTGACCGACGGCTGCGGCGGCATCCCCGAGGACGACCTGTCCCGCGTCTTCGACACCGGCTGGCGCGGTACGGACGCGCGCACGCCCCCGTCGGGAGCGGGCCTGGGCCTGGCCATCGTGCGCGGCATCGTGGAGGCCCACCAGGGTCGCACCACCGTCCGCAACGTCCCCGGCGGCTGCCGCTTCGAGGTCACCCTGCCCGCTCCGGGATGACCCGGATGCGGGCCCCTCGGCCCGGTCCGGCAAGATCCCCGTATGCCGATCGTCGACGTATCGCCCGCCGTTTCCCTCGCCTACGACACCTTCGGGGATCCCGCGGACCCGCCCGTGCTGCTCGTCATGGGCTTCGGGGCCCAGCTGATCGCCTGGCACGAGGACTTCTGCCGCGCCCTCGCGGACCGGGGGCGGTACGTGATCCGCTACGACCAGCGCGACTGCGGGCTGTCCACCACGTTCGACGAGCACCCCGTCGACATCGGGCAGTTCATCGCGGCGGTGAGCGCGGGCGACCTCACGGCCGCTCTCGCCATGGCCCCGTACCGCCTCGACGACATGGCCGACGACGGTCTGAACCTGCTGACCGCGCTCGGCATCGACCGCGCCCACGTGGTCGGGGCCTCGATGGGCGGGATGATCGCCCAGATCATGGCCATCGCCCACCCGGAGCGGGTGCTGACGCTGACGTCGATGATGTCCTCGACCGGCGAGAGCGAGTTCGGCCGGACGACCCCCGAGGCGCAGGCGGCGCTCTTCGCCCCGAAGCCGGCCGACCGCGACGGGTACATCGCCGCGGCGGACTCGGGCCTGCTGTGGGCGTCCCGCCGCTACGGCGACACGGCCGCCCTGCGGGACCTCGCGGCGCAGAGCTACGACCGCGCGTACTACCCCGCCGGGACCGGACGCCAGCTCGCGGCGATGGTCCTGAGCGGCTCCCGCGCCGACGCCCTGCGCGAACTGAGGACGCCGACCCTCGTGATCCACGGCCTCGACGACACCCTGATCACCCCCGACGGAGGGGAGCGCACGGCGGCCCTGATCCCCGGCGCGAAGCTCCTGCTGCTTCCCGACATGGGCCACGACCGCCCGCGCGAACTGTGGCCGGAGCTGGTGGACGCCCTGGCGGCACACACGGACTGACGCGCCCGCAGCTACGCCGTCTCGTCCGCGAACTCCTTGAGGCCCTGCGCGAACCCCACCTCGGGCCGCCACCCCAGCTCGGCCCGCAGCCGCGCCGAGTCCGCCGTCACATGGCGCACGTCACCGAGCCGGAACTCTCCGGTCACCACCGGGGGCGGGCCGCCGCAGGCCGACGCGAGGACCTCGGCGAGCTCGCCGACCGTGCGCACCTCGCCGCTGCCCACGTTGTACGCGGTCACCTCGCCGGGCCCCCGCTCCCGCAGCGCCTCCAGCGCCCTCGCGTTGGCCCGCGCCACATCCCGTACGTGGACGAAGTCGCGCCGCTGCGCCCCGTCCTCGAAGACGCGCGGAGCCTCGCCGCGGGCGAGCGCCGAGCGGAAGAAGGAGGCCACTCCGGCGTACGGGGTGTCGCGCGGCATCCCCGGCCCGTACACGTTGTGGTACCGCAGCGCGATGCAGCGCCCGCCCGTGGCGCGGGCCCACGCGGCGGCGAGATGCTCCTGGGCGAGCTTCGTCGTGGCGTACACGTTGCGCGGGTCGAGCGGGGCGTCCTCCGCGACCAGTCCCGGCGTCAGCTCCCCACCGCAGGAGGGGCATCGGGGCTCGAACCGGCCCGCCTCCATATCCGCGACGGCCCGCGGCCCGGGGCGCACGACACCGTGCGCGGGGCACGCGTAGCGGCCCTCGCCGTACACCACCATCGACCCCGCGAGGACGAGATCGCGCACCCCGCGCTCCGCCATCGCGGCCAGCAGCACCGCCGTACCGAGATCGTTGTGCGAGACGTACGCGGGGGCGTCGGCGAAGTCCTTTCCGAGGCCGACCATCGCCGCCTGATGGCAGACCGCGTCCACCCCGTCGAGCGCCGCGCGCACGGCGTCGGGATCGCGGACGTCGGCCGCGCCCCGTCCGCCTCCGGAGGCCGTGTCGAGGACCACGACCTCGTGCCCCCGCCCCGTCAGTTCCGTGACGACCGCCGACCCGATGAACCCGGCTCCGCCGGTGACCAGTACGCGCATACCGGCCACGCTAGGCGCCCGATGCCGCGGATCGGCCGAGGCGGGCGCCCACGTCACGACTCCGTAAGATCCCGACGGTCCCGGTGCCGGTCCGGCCGACCGACCGGGCGCCGGTTCAGCCGACCGACGTCGGGAGCGGGAAGCGGACCCCTGTCAGCTCCTGCGAGACGTCCCACAGGCGCCGCGCCACCTCGGTGTCGAGCGCCCTGGGCGCCGGCTCCACCCGCGTCGGCGCGCCCTTCAGCTCGCCCCGGCCGTCGGGGCCGATGAACTCCCCGCCCCGCACGCCCGGTTCGGTCGCCGCGTACAGCTGTGGCAGTGCGCCCCGCGCGGCCGACTGGGCGAGGGGCCGGGCGAGACAGCCGAAGAGCAGGCGCTGGAGGCCGGTGGCGCCGTTCGTCTGGAGCCGCGTCGCGCTGTAGCCGGGGTGCGCGAGCACGCTGCGCACCGGGCTGCCGGCCGCGGCGAGACGGCGGTGCAGTTCGAGACCGAAGAGCGTGTTGGCGAGCTTCGACCGGTTGTAGAAGCGGGCCGGCGCGTAGCCGCGCTCTCCGGTGAGGTCGTCGAAGTCGATGCGGCCCCGCCGGTGGTTGAGCGAACTCACCGTCACCACGCGGGGATCGGGCCCGTCCAGCGCGTCGAGGAGCAGCCCCGTGAGCGCGAAGTGCCCGAGATGGTTCGTCGCGAACTGCGACTCGTGCCCCTGCGGGCTGAGCGTGCGCGGCGGCGCCAGGATCCCCGCGTTGTTCATGAGGACGTCGACGCGCGGATGATCCGCGCGCAGCCCGGCGGCGAACGCGCGGACCGAGGTGAGGTCGGCGAGATCGAGCCGGCGCACCTCCACCTGCCCGTCCGGCAGCCCCGCGACGGCCGCCCGCCCCTTCTCCGGATCACGCACCGCGAGGACCACGTGTGCGCCCCGGGCCACGAGGGCCCGGACGCTCGCGAGACCGAGGCCGCTGCTCGCCCCGGTGACCACGAACACCCGCTGCGACTGGTCGGACATCTGATCGGCACTCCACCGTTGCTCGTCCATGTGGCACAGCCTGACTTCGATGGCACTTGGTGTCAAGATGCGCCTTGGTGTCAACGAAGGCATGCCGTGTAGGGCGATGTGTACGATGCGGGGGTGAGTACCCGACCCGGCCAGAGCCTGGCCCAGCGCAAGCGGCAGCTCGTCTCGGACGAACTGACCGAGGCGGCCCTGCAACTGCTCGCGCTCAAGGGCTTCGACGCCGTCACCGTCGACGAGATCGTGGCGACCGCGGGCGTGTCCAAGCGGACGTTCTTCCGCTACTTCGCGTCCAAGGAGGACGTCGTCGTCCAGTTCCTGGCCGACATGGGCGCCGACATGCGGGCCGAACTCGCGGAGCGCCCCACCGACGAGCCGCCCGCCCTGGCGCTGCTGCACGCGGTCCGGGTCCCGGTCACCACCTGCGCCGCCGACTCCGAACGGGCGCTGCGCGTCGTCCAGTTGATCCTGCGCACCCCGGCCCTGCTGGCCCGCTTCCTGGAGCGGCAGGCGCAGTGGCGCGACGACCTCGCCGACGAGCTGGCACGGCGCGTCGGCCGCGACGCCGGAACCGACCTGTTCCCGCGGCTGGCGGCAGGCACCGCACTCACCGCGTTCCACGTCGTGCTCCAGCGCTGGAGCGAGAGCGACGCGGCCCAGGACCCGGTGACCCTCCTGGAGGACGCGTTCACGGTCATCGCGCCCTCACTGACCCCGCCGACGGCCTGACCCCGACCCGGAACCCGCCGCCACGTCTCGCGCACCCCGCCCCGCGCGCCTAGCGTGGATCCGTACCCGCCGTGCCCCCGTGTGCCCGGCGACCTTGACGGAAGGGTTCCGCGTCATGCCCGCACTTCCCGAAGGCGCGCCCGTCTGGGCCGACGCCATGTTCCCCGACCTGGAGAAGGCCAAGTCCTTCTACGCCGAGCTGTTCGGCTGGTCCTACGACCCGGGCGCCGAGGAGTACGGCAACTACACGCAGGCGAAGACCGCGGACGGCAAGCACGTCGCCGCGCTGTCCCCGCAGATGCCCGGCATGGAGGGGACCCCGCCCGCCTGGAACCTCTACCTGGCCACCGCGGACGTCGCCGCCGTCGCCGAGCGGATCGCGGGCGCGGGCGGGACGGTGATGATGGAGCCGATGCAGGTCGGCGACTTCGGCACGATGATCACCGCCCAGGACCCGGCGGGAACCGTCTTCAGCGTCTGGCAGCCCGGCTCGCACGAGGGCTTCGAGAAGGTCAACGAGCCGGGCGCCTACTGCTGGGCCGAGATCAACACCAGGAACGCCGCGAAGACCGACGCGTTCTTCACGTCCGTCTTCCCCTACGACGCGAAGAAGATCGCCGACGAGCACGTCGACTTCCACGTCTGGCAGCTCGGCGGACAGCCGTACCTGGGCCGCATGAAGATGACGGACGACTTCCCCGAGCACGTGCCCTCGTACGTGAACGTGTACTTCGTCGTCGAGGACTGCGACGCGGCGGTCGCCACCGTCGAACGTCTCGGCGGCAAGCTGCACTTCGGGCCGATGGACAGCCCCTTCGGCCGGTTCGCCGCCGTCGGCGACTCACAGGGCGCCGCGTTCTCGGTCATCGACGTGTCCGCCGCCCAGGGCGAGATGCCGCAGATGGACTGAGGGTCCGCCGGCGGTCAGTCGGTCCCGGGGAGCGTGAAGCCCAGTTCCCGCGCGGCCAGCCGGGGCGTCGGCTGTGCCCAGCGCTCCACCGCCTGCTGCGTCAACGTGTGGGACAGCGACCGCAGTTCGGCGCGGTCCAGGTACAGCGTGCCGTTCAGGTGGTCCGTCTCGTGCTGCACGATCCGGGCCGGCCAGCCGACGACCTCCTCGTCGACCGCGCGCCCTCGCTCGTCGAGGGCGCGCAGCCGCACCCGCTCGTGCCGGGCGACCACGGCCTGATAGCCCGGGACGCTCAAACATCCCTCGTAGAAGGCCACTTGGCTGCCGCCCGCATCCTCGTACGACGGATTCACCAGGACCCGGAACGGCTGCGGGACGCGCCCGCGGGCCGTGCGCACCTCCTCGGGGACGTTCGCCGCGTCCTCGATCACCGCGAGCCGCAGCGGCACACCGATCTGCGGTGCCGCCAGGCCCACCCCCGGTGCCTTGTGCATCGTGACGCGCATCGCCTCGACGAGGCGGCCGAGCAGCTCGTCGGAGAGCTGGCCGTCGACGGGTTCGGCGGGCCGGCGCAGCACCGGGTCCCCGGCCGCGACGATCGGCAGCGGCAGCTCCCGGGCGAGCAGGGACTCGACGTGATCACTCAGTGACGTGGAGGGCATCGCGCCAGCATGCCAACACCGATCACCGCACGGCAACGCGCGGCCACGTGTTGCGACCTCGTGAACAGACCGCCGAAAGGGGAATGCGCGCCCCCGACCAGGGGGTTCGATCATGTGGTGGCCACGCGGGCAGTGGGCGTGGCGCACCCGTGAGTGAGCACCGAGCGAAGAGATCCGGAAGACGCAGATGACGCAGACGTACGAGGCGGGCGCAGGCCCCGGCACCGCCCCCGAGGCGGCCCACCCGCTCGACAACCCCGCCCACGCCGCGCTGAGCGGCCCGCACGCGCACCTCGCCGAGCGGCGCGGCCGCGTGCTGCGCTACCCCTCGATGTCTCGCCCTGGCTGGCGCTGCCCGACGAGCCGGGCCCCGCGGACTGGGCCGACCTCGCCGCGCTCGCCGGCCCCGGCGCGGACGTGCCGCTGCCCGGCGTGGTCCGCGCGCTGCCGGACGGCTGGGAGCTCGTCCAGGACATCCCGGGCGTGCAGCTCGTCGACGCCGGGGTGGACGCCGCGCACGACCCCGAGGCGATACGGCTCACCGCGGCCGACGTGCCCGAGATGCTCGACCTCGTGGCCCGCACCCGGCCGGGCCCCTTCCTGCCCCGCACCATCGAACTCGGCACCTACCTGGGCATCCGGCGCGAGGGCGCCCTCGTCGCGATGGCGGGGGAGCGGCTGCACCCGCCGGGCTGGACCGAGATCAGCGCCGTCTGCACCGACCCGGACCACCGTGGCCAGGGCCTCGCGGCCCGGCTCGTGCGCGCGGTCGCCGCGGGGATCAGGGAGCGCGGGGAGACCCCGTTCCTGCACACCGGCGCGGGCAACACGAACGCGATCCGCCTGTACGAGTCCCTCGGCTTCGCGCTGCGCCGCACGACCCGCTTCCGCGCGGCCCGCGCGCCCGAGTAGCCTCCCGGCCCCGCGGTCCTAGGCGTCGTACGCGCGGGCGCTCTCGTTGTACCGCTCCAGGTACACGGCGAACCGCGCGAGATCGTCCTCGGACCAGTCGGCGAGGCGCTCGCCGAACATCTGCCGGCGGCTGACCGTCACCTGCGCGAGGATCTCCGCGCCGGCCGCTGTGGGATGCAGCACCTGGACCCGGTGGTCGTCCGGGTCGACCCGCCGCATGACCAGGCCCGCCCGCTCCAGGGCGGAGACCTGGCGGCTGACCGTGGACTTGTCCAGGGCGTAGTGCGCGGCGAGATCGGTGGCGCGGCAGCCGCCCTGTTCGTCGAGATGGCTGAGCAGGGTGAACGAGACGAGCGACAGCTCGGGGTGCATGCGCGCCGCCGTCGCGCGGGCGCGGCGGGCGAAGGACGTCAGTTCTCGCTGAATGGTGTCCACGGCCGACTCGCGATCGGCCGGACGGTCGGGCTCTGCCACGTGCGGTTCCTCTCCGGGTGTGCTCGTTGCACTCTACAACCCCCGAGGTCGGACGGGTATCGCGTCCGGCGGGCGGCTTTCGCCGCCGGGCACTAGCCTCCGATGCATGAGCGAAGAACCGGGCGCCCCCGCCGCGTACACCGTCGTCCTCAAGCCCCGACTCACCGACGCCGCAGGCCACACCGACCACGGCAATCCGCTGCGCTCCGTGCGGGTCACCGCGACCGGCCGCACCGGCGAGTCCGGCTACCCGCGCTACGCGGGGGACGGCGTCCAGGCCGACATCGACCCCCGCACCCGCACCGTCGAGGCGGTGACCTTCGACGGCGAGGAGATCCCGTACGGCTACGTGGCCGAGGTCGACGACGCCTGACCGAGGGCCGCCGGTAAGGCTCCCCTGCGTGGCGCAGGTCTCTTATGCAACTTGTTGCAAAAGGAGTTCGGGGTCGTCTAGAACTACAGACGACGACCGCCTCGCACGGAGGGCTTCATGAGCCGCTACCCGCACCTTCTCGCCCCGCTCGACCTGGGCTTCACCACCCTGCCCAACCGCGTCCTGATGGGCTCGATGCACGTGGGTCTGGAGGAGGCGGAGAACGGCTTCGCGCGCATGGCCGAGTTCTACGCGACCCGCGCCCGCGGCGGCGTCGGCCTCATGGTCACCGGCGGCATCGCCCCCAACGAGGCCGGACGCCCGTGGGGCGGCGGCGCCAAGCTCACCACCGAGGCGGAGGCCGCCCAGCACCGCGAGGTCACGGACGCCGTGCACGCGGCGGGCGGCAAGATCGCGATGCAGATCCTGCACTTCGGCCGGTACGCCTACCACGAGGACCTGGTCGCGCCGAGCCCGATCCAGGCGCCCATCAGCCCCTTCCCGCCGCACGAGCTGACCGACGCCGAGGTCGAGCAGACCGTCGAGGACTTCGCGCGCGCCGCCGAACTCGCCAAGTCGGCCGGGTACGACGGCGTCGAGATCATGGGCTCCGAGGGCTACCTCATCAACGAGTTCATCGTCGCCGCGACCAACCACCGCACCGACCGCTGGGGCGGCAGCTACGAGAACCGCGTCCGCTTCCCGCTGGAGATCGTGCGGCGGGTGCGCGAGCGCGTCGGCAGCGACTTCATCCTCATCTACCGCCTGTCGATGATCGACCTGATCCCCGGCGGCTCGACCCTCGACGAGGTCGTCCACCTCGCCAAGGAGATCGAGGCGGCCGGCGCCACCATCATCAACACCGGCATCGGCTGGCACGAGGCCCGCATCCCCACCATCGCGACCTCCGTGCCGCGTGGCGCGTACACCTGGGTCACCAAGAAGGTCATGGGCGAGGTGAACATCCCGCTCGTCACCACGAACCGCATCAACACCCCGGAGCTCGCCGAGGAGTTGCTCGCCGACGGCGCCGCCGACATGGTGTCCCTGGCCCGGCCGATGCTCGCCGACCCGGACTTCGTGAACAAGGCCGCGGACGACCGCTCCGACACCATCAACACCTGCATCGGCTGCAACCAGGCCTGCCTCGACCACACCTTCAGCGGCAAGATCACCTCCTGCCTGGTCAACCCGCGCGCCTGCCACGAGACCGAGCTGATCCTGGCCCCGACACGCCTGCGCAAGCGCGTCGCGGTCGTCGGCGCGGGCCCCGCCGGCCTCGCCTGCGCGGTCTCCGCCGCCGAGCGCGGCCACGACGTCACGCTCTTCGACGCCGCCGCCGAGATCGGCGGGCAGCTCAATGTCGCCCGCAAGGTCCCCGGCAAGGAGGAGTTCGACGAGACGCTGCGCTACTTCCGCACGCAGCTCGAACTGCGCGACGTCCGGGTCGAGTTGAACACCCGCGTCACGGCGGCCGACCTCGACGCGTACGACGAGGTGGTCGTCGCCACCGGTGTCAGCCCGCGCACCCCCGCCATCGACGGCGTCGACCACCCGAGCGTCGTCGGCTACCTCGACGTCCTGCGCGACGGCGCGCCCGTCGGCGACCGCGTCGCCGTCATCGGCGCCGGCGGCATCGGCTTCGACGTCGCCGAGTACCTCACCGACGGCGGCGAGAAGGCGAGCCAGGACCCGGCCACGTACTTCCGGCTCTGGGGCGTCGACATGGACTACGCCGACCGCGGCGGCCTCACCACGGCCGACCGGCCCGCCCCGCCGCGCCAGGTCCACCTCGTCCAGCGCAAGACCTCCAAGGTCGGCGCCGGGCTCGGCAAGACCACCGGCTGGATCCACCGCACCGAACTGCGCCACCGCGGCGTCACGATGATCGCGGGCGCCACCTACGACCGGATCGACGACGCGGGCCTGCACATCACCGTCGACGGCGAGCGGTCCCTCATCCCCGTCGACACCGTCGTCCTGTGCGCCGGCCAGGAACCGCACCGCTCGCTCTACGACGACCTCGTCACCGCCGGCCGCACCCCGCACCTGATCGGCGGCGCCGACATCGCCGCCGAGCTGGACGCGAAGCGCGCCATCAAGCAGGGCACCGAGGTCGCGGCGGCCCTCTGAGACCGGGCGGTCACGTGTCCGGGCCCGCCGGACACGTGACCGCCCTCCCCCCTTCCGCGAGACATACTCTGGCGACATGTCACTCCCGCACGCGATCCTCACGGCCCTCCTGGAGAAGCCGTCGTCGGGCCTCGAACTGACCCGCAGGTTCGACCGGTCCATCGGCTACTTCTGGTCGGCGACGCACCAGCAGATCTACCGGGAGCTGGGCCGACTGGAGCGCGACGGCCTCATCCGCGCACTCCCCGGCCAGGCACCGGCCCGCGGCCAGAAGAAGAGTTACGAGGTCCTGCCGCAGGGCCGCGCCGAACTGGCCCGCTGGACGGCCGCGCCGCAGGACCCCAAGGCGCTGCGCGACCCCCTGCTGCTGCGGCTGCGCTCCGCCGCCGTCGTCGGCACGGACGGCCTCAGGGACGATCTGCACCGCCATCTCGACCTGCACCGGCGGCAGTTGGCGACCTACCGTGAGATCGACGCACGGGACTTCCCGCCGGAGAAGGATGCCATGGCGGACCGCCTGCAACACGCGGTGCTGCGCGCGGGCATCGACCTGGAGACGTTCTGGGTGCACTGGCTCGAACGGACCCTGGCCGACCTCGACCTCGACGACCCGCCGGCTCCCTAACGAGCTCGTGCACGGTAGGCGGTGAGACGTCGAGCCTGGATGGTTGATCATGGTCGGGTGGTGGGGAACTCGACGCGCGCGGTGATCATCGGCAATCGGCGGATCACGGGGCTGACTGCCGGAGTGATTGCTGAACTCGTCGAGGAGATCGGACCGTTGTGGCATGAGCGTCATCAGGCGAGGCTTGCCGCTCGCCCGCGGCAGAGGGCTGTGGGCGCAGGCGCGAAGTACCGGCTGGTGTTCGTCGACCGGCTGCTGGCCACGCTGGTCCATCTTCGTCACGGGGTCACCCATGATGTGCTGGCCTGCTGGTTCGGAGCGGACCGTTCCACCGTCACCCGGGCCATCGGTGAGGTGCGGCCCCTGCTCGCCGAGCGGGGCTGCACCGTCAGCCCCGACGTGCGGCTGCGGTCTCTCGCTGAGGTTGTCGACCATCTCGGCGCGAGCGGGGCGACCGGCATCGTCGACGGCACCGAGATCCGGGTCCGCCGGCCCGCTGCCGGACGCAAGGACCGCGACAAGTTCATCTCCGGCAAGAACAAGCAGAACGCCGTCAAGTCCATGGTGGTCACGGACGGCGAAGGCCGCGTGCTGTGGTGCAGCCCGGCCCGTCCCGCAAGCTGCGCGGACATCACCCATGCCCGCCAGTTAGGGCTGGTCAACCTCTTGGCCGACGGGCCTGCAGTCGAGATCCTGGCTGATGCCGGCTACCAGGGACTGGGCGCCCAGACCGGTGGCCGGGTGGTGACACCACCGCACCGCAAGTTCAAGAAGAACGCCCCGGACTGGTACGAAGAGATGCACGAGCGCCAGCGCAAGGCGCACTCATCACGACGTATCCGTGTCGAGCACGGCATCGCCCATCTGAAGAACTGGCGGGCCCTGGCCCGCCACCTCGGCCGCCGCGAGCACATGAGCGACACCGTCCAAGCCATCGCCGGCCTGCTGTCCCACCAGCAGACCGCGGACCTGAACCCGACATGGCAGATGTGAAGCTGGGTCGCACCGAAGTTCGCGACGTCTCACCGCCTACCGTGCACGAGCTCGTTAAAGCGTGTTGCACAAGGCGGTGTTCGGGCAGGTCAGGGTTAGTGAGGGCAGTCCTCTGGTCATGAGGCGAGGGCGAGGTTGTGCATCTGGGCGACGGCTTGGACGGCGTGGTGAAGGCCGTCGCCGTGCTGCCGGCAGTCGCGGAGGATCTTGTAGTTCTTCATCCGGCCGATCACATGCTCCACCCGGGCCCGCACCGTGCGATGGGCGGCGTTGTCGGCCTCCTCGCCCGCCAGCAGCTCGCGTCGGGGGCGTTTGCGGTGCGGGGTGACCATCCCGCAGTTGAGGTAGGCGCCGTCGGCCAGCATGGTCACGCCCTGGCAGTGCTGGGCCAGGCCGGAGGCCCGCCAGGCGTGCGCGTCCGCGGTGGTGCCCGGCACCGGCCGGGCCGCGGCGATCACGAGACGGGTGTCGGCATCCACAATGACCTGCACGTTTGCGGAGAACCGGTAGTTGCGTGAGGAGGAGCCGACGTGCCGGTCGCGGACCGGGATGAGGGTGCCGTCCACGATCCACAACCGGTCCGCCGCGTCGGCCGGACGGGCCACCGGCTCCAGCGCGAGCAGCGGGCCGAGCTTCTGGATCACCCGGCACACGGTCGAGGAAGAGGTCCCGAACAGCGGCCCGAGCTGCCGCATGGTCAGGTTGGTGCGGTAGTACACGGCCACGATCAAGACCCGTTCGGCCAGCGGCAGACACCACGGACGGCCCCGCAGCGTGCCGTTGCCGCCTCGGTCACGGACCACCCTCAGCAGCCGCCCGAACTGCTCCATCGACAGCCCCGTGAACGTCTCCACCCACACCCGTTCAGCCCTCAACACCCCAGCCATACACCGGATATGCCCAGTTCACGGCCTTGTGCAACACGCTTTAGGGGCTGTCCCGCGGGTCCCGCCGCGGGCGCGGGGCACCCTGATGCGACCTGATCCGCCGGGCGGCCCCTAGCCGAGCGTCGCCTCCGTCGGATCCCACGCCACCGGCAGCGGCGCGGGCGGCACGAACGGCGTGGGCGGCCCCGTGAACGCGCCGCGCCGGGCCGAGTCCGTCACCGCCGTCATCGTCTCCAGGACGTGCAGCGCCAGCGCGCCCGAGGCCCGCGGCGCCGTCCCCGTACGGATCGACCGCGCCAGGTCGACGACCCCGAGCCCGCGACCGTCCGCGCGCCCCGCGACGGGAAGTTCGGCCCAGTCCGCCGCGCCGTTGGGCCGCAGCCGCAGCGACCCGTCGAACCGGTTCGGGTCGGGCACCGACAGCGTGGCCTCCGTGCCGACGACCTCGAAGTGCAGATGCGGCCGTGCCGCGTCCCAGCTGAAGACGGACGTCGCGGTCGGCCCCGACGCGAAGTCGAGCAGCGCCGACACATGCGTGGGCACGTCGACGGGGAACACCCGGCCGGCCGCGGGCCCCGCCCCGGCCACCCGCTCCGCGCGCGCCCGCCGGGCCGACGCCGCGACCCGCTCGACACCGCCGAACAGCGCCACCAGCGCCGTCAGGTAGTACGGGCCGAGATCGAACAGCGGGCCCGCGCCCGGCTGGTAGAAGAACGCCGGGTCGGGATGCCAGCGTTCGGGCCCGAGCCCGCACACCGCCGTCGACGCCGCGACCGGCGCACCGATGTGCCCCGCGGCGACGGCCCGCAGCGCCGACTGGAGCCCCGCCCCGAGGAACGTGTCGGGCGCGCACCCCACCAGCAGCCCCCGCTCGGCCGCCTCGGCGAGGAGCTTCTCCGCCTCGCCCGGCAGCAGCGCCAGCGGCTTCTCCCCGTACACGTGCCTGCCCGCGCGCAGCGCCTCCCGGGCCACGGCCACGTGCGCCGCCGGCACGGTCAGGTTCACGACGAGCTCGACCTCCGGCAGCGCCAGGACCGTCGCGAGGTCCCCGGCGACCGGCACCCCGTGGGCGCGGGCCGCCGCCTCGGCGCGGGCGATGTCCAGATCGGCGACCGCCACGACCCGTACGTCGGGGAACGCCGCCAGCGTGCGCAGATACTCCGCGCTGATCACACCCGCCCCGACGACGGCGACCCCCACCGGACCTGAACTCACGCTGCCCCCAAGGACGTTCGCGGACGATCACTCGGCTCAGGGGACCGTAAGCGGCGATCGGGCGCGGCCACAAGGGTGCGTCGTACAAGCGACTGCCGCCGCCCACGGGGGGCGACGGCAGTCGGGAGCCGCGGACGCGGAAGGGGTCAGGCGCGCTGACCCGCCCCCGGCGCCGCAGGTACCAGGCACCGCCCACGACGGCCGCGGCGACCAGCGTGCCGCCCGCGGCGAGCGTCAGCGTGCCGAAGTCCTCCGCCGCACCGCCGAGACCGCCGCGCACGCCGCCCATCGGGCTGGACGTCGCCGAGATCGTCGGGCTCGCCGTGACCGTCACCGACTGCGGCCCCACGGTCGAGCCGTCGGAGCACGCGATCACCACCTGGTAGGTGCCCGAAGCGAGCCCCTGCCAGCCGGCGCTCCCGGAACTGAGCGGCGTCTGCCGCCCCTCCGCGAAGTTCGCCTGACCGGGACTGAGCAGCGAGGCGTTGCCGCCGTTCGGGCAGGACGCCGTCGTGGCCCGCACAGTGGAACCACTGCTGGTCACCGTGATCCCCGCGGCGAACGCCGACGGCGCGGCGAACGCCAGGGGCAGCGCGGCCGCCGCCGTGACGGTGAGTCCGCAACGAGCCAGTATCGAAGTAGTACGCATGATGTCCGCTCTCCGGCGGCACGGGAGGCGGTACATCCCTTGCCCCGCCCGAGTAGGCAATGCCCGTGCTACCTGACGCACAGCCAAACTCCGTACGCCGCCGGGCGCATGCGGACGGGAGCCGGGCAGGTGACCGGTTCCATCGTCCGGCCCACCGGAACGCGATCCCGGGCGCTCGGGCGACCGTGCTCACCTGTCCTTCGCCCGCGTGGTCACCGCGCGCTCCGGGGAGAACGCGCCCCACGTCCCGTCAGGAAGCTGCGCGCGGATCTTCACCCGGTGGCGGGCCCCCGCGTCCTTCCCGATGTAGAAGCTGTACTTCGCCGCGCCCTCGGGGGCGCTCTCGCCCCACATGACGGTCGTCGCCTGCCGCCCGTCGACGTAGACCTGGTAGGCGGGGACCTCGCCGCCGGTGCGCGGCGCCGTCCAGGTCAGGTCGAGGTAGTACGCGCCGTCCTCGTCCGAGCGCCGGGCCGTCACGCGGAAGTCGCCGGGCGCCGTGCCGCGTTCGCCGTCCTTGTCCTTCGCCCCCGCCGTCGTGAGCCGCACGGTGGCGCTCGCCGGTGAGACGTGGTCGGCGGCGTCGCGCGCCCGCACGGTGAAGGAGTACGCGGTGCCGGGCCGCAGCCCGGTCAGCAGGGCCCGGGTCTCCTTCCCCGTCACGCTGTGGATCTTCGTGGTGCCCTGGTAGATGTCGTACGAGACCACGCCCCGGTCGTCCGACGACCCGCCCCAGGACAGCGACACGGCCCGCCCGCCGTCCGCCCGGCCACGCAGCCGGGCGGGCCGGGTCGGCGCCGAGCGGTCCTTCGCGACCGCCGCGGGGGTGGTGACCGTGACACCGCGTCCCGCCGGGCCCAGGTCGCCGTCCGTCCCGCGGGCGCGGACCGTGAAGACGTAACGGGACTTCGGGCGCAGCCCGGTGACGTCCACCATGTGCCGGTCGGCGGGGAGCACCTCGACGCGGACCGGGCCCCGGTACACCTCGTACCCGGTGACCGGCGCGCTGCCCGTCGGCCGGTTCCACATCACGTGCACGGACGTGGCGCTGCCGGCCTGCGCCGTCACACCGACCGGGGCGGACAGCGGGGGTCCGTCGGCCGCGTCGTCGCCGCCGGGCAACAGGCCGCACGCGGTGAGTGTCAGCGCGAGCGCGGCGGTGCAGGCCGCGCGGGGGAGCAGAGTGCGTGGGGGGACGCGTCGCACGGGTGTGCCTTCCGCTCGGGGCGAGCCGGTGACCGGCGAACCGGCCCACCGGAATTGGTTCAGACCTGTATGGCACGGGTGACGGGTCCTCATCAAGAGGGCGGAGTGTGCCCGTCCGGCCCCCGAGCGGTGGACGCCACGTCCGAGCGGAACCAGATTGGTGATCCATGTCCGGTAGCCGTCCCCGCATCCTCGCCACCGTCCCCGACCGAAGGCGTCCGTCCGTGCACTCTCGCAAACTCACCCTCGCCGCCGTCTGCGGCGCGGCCCTCCTCGCCCCCGCCGCCCTGCTCCCGACGACCGCGAACGCCGAGGACCCGCTCCGGCCCGCCGCCGCTCCCGCCGCACGGGAAGGCGGCGTCCGGGCCGCCGACCTGCTCGCGGCCGTCAGCGGCTGCCGCGAGATCACCCACGGCCGCTACCGCACCGACGACGGTGCCCGCGCCACCGTCCCGGTGTGCGCCACGCGGGGCGCCGTGCACTGGAAGGCCGACCTGGACGTCGACTGCGACGGCCGCCGCGGTCGCTACTGCAACCGCCGCACCGACCCGCTGTTCCTCGCCACGACGGCCTACCAGCAGTCCGACGGACGGCACTTGAGCGCCGAGAGACTGCCGTACATCGTCGTGCCCGGATCCAGCCGCCGGTGGAACCCGTACCGCTCGGGCGTGCGTGGCGGGACCGTCGGCGCGATCGTCTACCGCGGCAAGGTCCTGTACGCCGTCGTCGGCGACACGGGCCCGACCGACCTCATCGGCGAGGCCTCTTACGCCGCCGCCCGCGCCCTCGGCATCGACCCGGACCCGATCCGTGGCGGCGCCGGGAACGAGGTGACGTACATCCTCTTCCCCGGCACGACCGCCCGCCCCATCGAGAGCCACGCCGCGGCCGTGACCGCCGGGGAGGCGGCGGCCCGCAAGCTCGTACGGGCCCGCTGACGTACGGCCGAGGGCCCGCGGACGTCAGCGCGGCGAAGAGGTGACGCCCACCTCGGCGGCCGCACGGACCGCGAGATCCAGCAGGTGCCGGTCGCTGCCGCGCGGGCCCACCAGGCACAGGCCCACCGGGGCGGTGCGGCTGCGGACGGGGATGCTGACGGCGCAGCGGCCGGACAGGCCGGCGAGGCAGGTGAGCCGGAAGGTCTGGGCCCTGGTCTGTTCGATGACCGGACCGCCGAGCGCCGCCTCGGCGCGGGTGGGGGCCACCGAGGACGCCGAGGGCAGGATCAGGATCTGATCGCCGAGCAGGTCGTCGACGCGGGCGCGGGCCTCGCGCAGGACGGCTTCGGCCGCCGCCAGATCGTCGGACGTGTACGTCGACGCGGTCTCGAACCGGGAGCGGACGTCCGGGTTGAGGGAGTCCCGGTGCCGGGAGACCCAGGGCCCCCACCGGCGCCAGGCCTCCACCCCCTGCTTGGTCTGGAACGCGCGCACCCAGCCGGGCAGCACAGCCGTGTCGAACCGCAGCGTCCGGATGCGCGGCAGATCCGCCGCCCGCCAGTCGGCCACCGCCGCCCGCACCGAAGCGGCCACCTCGGGAGAGGCCACATCGAGGATCTCCTGGGCGAGTACGACACCGGACGGCGCGGGACCGTGAGGTCGGCGGGGCAGCAGCACACGCCCGGCGGCACGCAGGGTGCGGGCGTCGCGGGCGATCCAGCCGACCGTGTCGAAGGAGGGCGCGAGCGGCAGCAGCCCGGCCGTGGAGACCGCCCCATGGCTCGGCCGGATGCCGTACAGGCCCTGGTAGGAGGAGGGGATGCGGATCGATCCGCCGGTGTCGGTGCCGAGCCCGATGTCCGCCAGGCCGAGGGCGACCGCGCTGGCGGGCCCGGAGGTCGAGCCGCCCGAGATGCGGTCGGGAGCGGCCGGGTTGGGCGGCGTGCCGTAGTGGGCGTTGGTGCCGGCCAGGCTGTACGCGAACTCGTCGGTGCGGGCGATCCCGGCGATGTCGGCGCCCGCCGCGAGCAGGGCCGTGACCGCGGTGGCGGTCACGCGCTGCGGCGAACTCTCCGCGAGCCAGGCCGGGTTGCCCGCGCCCACCCGGTGCCCCGCGATCGCGAAGAGGTCCTTGACGGCCACGCTCAGCCCGGACAGCGAACCGTGCACGGTCGCGGGCACCAGCGGGTCGCCGTACTCCCGCCACACCGTCGGATCGGGAGACCCGGCGACGCCGGCGTGCGACGACGGACGCCTGTCCGTTCCCACCGTCGCGGCGGCCGGCGTCGACCGTCCGCCGAGAGAGATTGCCGCTCCGGCCGCCGCCGCGAGTCCCAGGAACGACCGCCGATCCACTGTCCGCACGTGCGCTGCACTCCTCAACCGATGCTTTCCCGTCAGTACGTTCACGTGGCGCTCCCTACTTCCCGAAGTCCCGCTTCCTGATGACCGCGTGGACCCCGGTGGTGCGGTCGACGACCTGGGAGACCTCGAAGTCCGCCGCGGCCGACAGATAGGCGTAGGCGACCGGGCGGGCCATCCCGAGATCGGACTGGAGGAAGTCGAGGGCGTTCACGACGGCGCGGCGCATCGCCGAGTCCAGGTCGGAGAGCTGGCCGGCCGCTCCCCCCGACCCGCCGGAGCCGTCCGGGTCCGAGAGACCGACCGGCAGCCACGCGTCGGCGGTCTCGCCGAACGGGTAGTGGAACGCGACCGACGGCGCGTCCCCCGAGCCCGGCTTGCAGACGGTGAGCCGGAACGTCGTACGGAGCGAACCCTCCAGCGCGGTCAGCGCGACCTCGCCGTTGCCCATCGCGAAATGCGGGTCGCCGGTGTGGAAGAGCGCGCCCTCGGCGTGGACCGGGAGGTAGAAGGTGGAGCCCTCGCCGAGGTGGCGGATGTCGATGTTGCCGCCGCCGAGCGTGGGCGGGATCGAGTTGAGCAGCGGGTCGGTCAGGGACGTCGCGGCGGCGTACGCGGTGCCCATCAGGCCCATGTGCGGATTGAGCGGGAAGGTCACCCGGCCGGGACCGTCCAGGGGCAGGACCGCGTGGTCGTCGGCGCCGTGCGAGCGGATGGGGGTGAACACCGAGACGTTTCCGTACCGTTCGGGGTTCCCGGTCGCCCGTCCGTCCTCGGCGACCGGCGGCATGACCTCGTCGAGCGTGATGCCGTCGGGAGCGCCGCCGCCACGGGTGCGGGCCAGCGCGCCCTTCCCGTGCCGGCTGGAGATGACGCCGTACGGGACGCGGGGCAGCAGCGACAGTGTCTCCACCTTGAGGACGTCGCCGGGTTCGGCCCCCTCCACATGCACCGGGCCGAGGACCACGTGCGGTCCGTCGGTGTCGAAGGAACGGGGCGTGCGCGTGTAGTCGCGGGCCAGCTCGACCGCGTCCTTGAGGACCTGGTCCGTGCGGACGCCGTGCTCCGCGAACCAGGCGACCGGGTCGCGGCCCTGGTCCTCCAGCAGCCCCTCGTGGGACACGGCGTCCACGGTCAGGGTCTCGCCGGACCGCATGCGCAGGACGGGCTCGGCGCCGCGGGCCGGTACGTAGCCCCAGCGGACGGTGTCCGGCGTGGCGCGCAGGTAGTGGTGGCCGTGCACGGGCCCGACGCCCGGTTGCAGGATGCGCTGCGGCCGGGAGACGCCGGAGACCCTGGCGGAGCCGGAGGCCGCCGCGGCGGGAGCCGTGCCCGCGGCCACCGCGCCACCCGCCGCGGCGATTCCCGCGGCGATGCGCAACAGCCCACGCCGCCCGAACCGTGAGGCCAACTCCTCGTGCACGACTGCTTGTTGAGCGGCCGCGGGGGTGAGGGGGGACTCGTCCGGCGTGTGCGCTGCGTGTGCTGTATGCGAAGGGTGCGGCATCGGCGTTCCTCGTCGTCTCGCGGTATACCAGTAACTCGTGAGGCCCTTCCTATGCAGAGCCTGTTACCGCGAGCGGCTGTTGCCGGTTTCCGGTGAGTAACACCAGGGGAGTGCGCCCGAGGGGTGCGGTACGCCACGCGCGACCCATCGCACCGTCCTTCGCGTCCGCTTCATGGCCGAGGGGCGCCGGCCCGCGTGGCCGACGCCCCGAACGACCCCCTGAAGCGGCGGCCGACGTCACTCCTTGTGGTACGTGTACGCCTCCGAGGCCGCCGCGACGACCGCGTCGAGGTCGGCCCCGGCCGACGCGGAGACGACGGCGGCGACCGCGCCCTCCACGAAGGGGGCGTCCACCAGGCGTGTCCCGTCGGGGAGTTCGTCACCCTCGGCGAGCAGCGCCTTCACGGTGAGGACCGCGCTGCCGAGGTCGACGAGGACGGCGACGCCCGAGCCCCGGTCCACCTGCGCGGCCGCGGCCGAGATCAGTTCGCTGCTGGTGCCGAGCCCGCCGTCCTCGGTGCCGCCCGCCGCGGCGACCGGCGCCGTCGCCCCGCCGCCCGCGAGCCCCGCGGCCAGACGCGCCACGGACTCGGCGACGTCTTGGCTGTGCGACACGAGGACGATGCCGACCGCCTTGTCGGGGGCGGTCACGAGCCGTCCCCGCGGCCTCGGCGAGCGCGCCGACGAGCAGCGCCGACGATGTCGCGCCCGGATCCTGATGCCCGATGCTGCGCTCGCCCAGATAGCTGGCCCGCCCCTTGCGCGCCTGCAACGGCGTCGTCGCCTCGGCCCCGTGCTCGGCCGCGGCCCGCGCCGCCGCGAAGTCGCCGCCGTCGAGCGCGTCCACGGCCGGGACGAGCGCGTCCAGCATCGTCTTGTCGCCGGGCGCGGCCCCGCCGAGCGCCGCGACGGCGTCGACCCCGACCCGCAGCGCCTGCGCGAGTTCGGCCTCGCTCACCTCGGCCGCGTCGCCGAGCGCCTTGCCGGTGCGCCGCAGCAACGTCCCGTACAGGGGTCCCGACGCACCGCCCACGGTCGAGATCAACTGCCGTCCGGCGAGGGTGAGTACGGCGCCCGGCGTGTCCGGAGCCTCCTTGTCGAGCATGGCCCGCACCGCCGTGAAGCCGCGTTGCAGGTTGCTGCCGTGGTCGGCGTCACCGATCGGTGAGTCGAGTTCGGTGAGCCGGTCGGCCTCGCGGTCCACGGCGACCGCGGTGGCCGCCATCCAGCGCCGGAAGAAATCGGCGTCGAGCACGTGATCTCCTTGCTTGGTAGTAGAGCCGACAGAGGGGCGACGGGCGCGGGACTCACATGCCCCAGCGCAGCCCCGCCGTGCTGACCGGTGCGTCCCACAGGCGCAGCAGTTCCTCGTCGACCTGGCACAGCGTGACGGAGGCGCCGGCCATGTCGAGCGACGTCACGTAGTTGCCGACGAGGGTGCGGGCCACGGGCACCCTGCGCTCGCCGAGCACCCGCTGCACCTCGGCGTTGAACCCGTACAGCTCCAACAGGGGTGTCGCGCCCATGCCGTTGACGAGTGCGAGCACGGGACCGGTCGGGTTGAGATCGTCGAGAACGGCGTCGACGGCGAAGTCGGCGATCTCTCCCGACGTCATCATCGGACGCCGCTCGCGCCCCGGCTCGCCGTGGATGCCGATGCCCAACTCCAGCTCGCCGGGCGGGAGATCGAAGGTCGGTGACCCCTTCGCGGGCGTGCTGCACGCGCTCAGCGCGACCCCGAAACTCCGCGAACTCTCGTTCACCTGACGGGCGATGGCCTCCACCTGCTCCAGCGGCCTGCCCTCTTCGGCGGCGGCGCCGGCGATCTTCTCCACGAACAGCGTGGCTCCGGTGCCGCGCCGTCCGGCGGTGTAGAGGCTGTCGGTGACGGCGACGTCGTCGTTCACGAGCACCTTGGCGATCCGTACGCCCTCGTCCTCGGCGAGTTCGGCCGCCATGTCGAAGTTGAGCACGTCACCGGTGTAGTTCTTCACGATGAACAGCACGCCCGCTCCGCTGTCCACCGCGGCGGCGGCCCGCACCATCTGATCGGGCACCGGCGACGTGAACACCTCGCCGGGGCAGGCCGCCGACAGCATCCCGGGCCCCACGAACCCCCCGTGCAACGGCTCGTGCCCGGACCCGCCGCCCGACACCAGCCCCACCTTCCCGGCGACGGGCGCGTCCCGCCGCAGGATCACCCGGTTCTCGACGTCGACGTTCAACTCGGGGTGCGCGGCGGCCATGCCGCGCAGTGCGTCGGCGACCACGTTCTCGGCCACGTTGATCAGCATTTTCATTGGTGCCTCCCAGTGACGCTCACAGACGGTGCTCTCAGCTATGTATGACCTGGTCAGGGTGGTCGTGTGGAGTTTTTTGATGTCGTTATGGAGTTCTTTGAGCGTGATGTTCCAAGGCGGCCGACGGTGACCTCGGGCGGCACCGATGCCGAGTCGATGCCGACTTTGCTGACTGGGTGTCAGTCAAGGTCGAGCGGGGTCGGCCGACCCCTGGTCAGTATCGGTGGCGGAAGGGCGTTGAGCACCTCGTGGGACCTGATCGATGCGTCGTGGTCGGCTGCCGCCGGGCGCGACCGGCCGCCGCGCCCCGCCTCGTGAGCCGATGGCCGAAGCCGGGCCGGGGGCGGTGACCGATCCACCGCCCCCGAAGGTCGAGCGTCGAATCCTGCTGCCGTCAGAGCAACCTCTTTGCTCTGATGGGGAGTTGGCGGAAGCGGCGGTCCGTGGGTCGAAGATGGCGTCCCTGCTCGCCGGTGCCGCGCCGACCGGATGGATGATCGCCCCGAGGCCCTTGAGGCCGAGCGTCGGGTCATTCGGCGGTACTGCGGTCGGACAGGCGGATCTCCTCGGTGTCCAGGGCGGCCTGCACGCGGCGCAGCACCGTGTCGTCGATACGGCGTGTGTCGCGGAGCTCGACGACTGTGGCGCGCTTGTGGGCGACGAGGGCCTGGTGCAGGGCCACGTAGTCGCGGTGGTGCAGCAGGGCGGGGTCGGTGTCGGAAGGGGCGCTCGCGCCTCTGGCCCGGACGGCCGCCAGCTTCGTCTCGTACTCCTGACGCATCCGGGCCACGACGGCGGGCTGCGTGCCGAGGTCGGCCGCGAATCGGGGCATGGCGTCGAGTGCTGCCCTGAGGGCGCTGCTCTCGGCCAGGTTCACCTCTTCGTCGACGGTGTTGTCCGGGGGGAATCCGGCCCAGCGCACGGCGACGGGCAGCAGCAGTCCCTGGACCACGAGCGTGACGAGGATGACCCCGGCGGTGACGAAGATGATGACGTCACGGTCGGGGAAGGGATCGCCCGAGTCGAGCGTCTGCGGCACCGAGAGCGCCACCGCGAGCGAGATCGCGCCGCGGAATCCGGCCAGGCCGCTGACGACCCGGGTCCGATGGTCGACGCGTAGCAGACGTTGCTGGGGGCGGCGGTCGAGCGCACGGATCGTGTAGGCGGAGGCGAACAGGAACGCGAAGCGGGTGGCGACGAGGACCAGGCAGACCACGGCTACGGTGACCAGCCCGTCCGTGAGGTCGGCGCGGCTGAGGCTGTGGACGGCGTCGTGGAGTTCCACCCCGACCAGCACGAACAGCGTCCCGTTGATGAGGAAGGTCAGCAGGGGCCAGAACGCCAGCGCCTGGACGCGGTGCGGAGCCCGGATGACGCGTGGGGCGACCTGGCTCATGATGATGCCGCAGGTGACCACGGCCAGGACGCCGGAGGCGTCGATGAGCTCGGCGATCAGGTACGCGGTGAACGGCGCCAGGATCATGACGAGGTTGCCCTGCAGCGGGTCGTCCAGGCGGCGCCGCAGGATCGTGTTGATCCACGCGATCACCGCGCCGACCGCGATGCCACCGCCGTAGGCCAGCAGGAACAGGCCGCCGACGTGGGGGACGCTCAGATGGTCCTCGCCGGCGGTGATGCCGACCGCGAGGCCGAAGACGACGAGGGCTGTTCCGTCGTTGACCAGGCTTTCGGCCTGGAGGATGGTGACCTGGCGGCGTGGCAGGGCGCGGGCCAGGGCGGCGACCGCGGTCGCGTCGGTGGGTGCCACGGCCGCGCCGAGCACCCAGGCGGGGCCCCACGGCAGGCCGAGGGCGTGCCCGGCCGCCGCGACGGCCCAGGCCGTGAGGATCACGAGCAGGGTGCTCAGCAGCACGATGCCGCGCAGGTTGGTGCGGATCTCGCGCAGCGACGTGGTCAGGCTCTCCCAGTACAGGAGCACCGGAAGGAAGAGCAACAGCACGACCTCCGGCGGCAGTTGCTCCCGCCGCACCACCGGGATGAACCCCAGGACCAGTCCCGCGGCGAGGAGCGTCACGGGTGGGGCGATGCCGAAGCGTCGCGCTGCGGCGTTGCCCGCCAGCACGGCCACGCCCATGAGCACGACGAGTTCCAGACCGAGCACGGTGAGTCTCCTGAGGCCGGGCGAGTGGGTGGGCGCCGAATGCCGCTCAGCGCGGAACGAGTCCGAGCGTAGTGTCTCGTGAGGCCACCGGCGGGTCGACGTAACGCGCCCCGCAGCGGCCGTACTTGGCGCGGCAGGCGGCGTCGATCCGGATCGGCGCCGACGGCTGCGGACCTCCGTCGCCCCGCACCGGGACCGACCGCGGTTCGTCGGCGTGCGACAAGGCCGAGGCTCACGTGCTGAACACCCGATCGGCGGCGTCGCGTCGATCAGCCGGACGGCACCGCGGCCGTGCTGCGCTGTGACGGCGGCAGCAGCAGGATCTCCAGTGCCCCCGCGCACGCGCGTGCCTGGTCGACGACCCCGTCGAGACGGTCACCGGCGATGAGGTCGGGCGTGCCGCGTACGGCGAGCGCGAACCGCGCGGAGCCCAGATGGTCGAGGACGGGCACGGCGACGGTCGCGACGCCCTGCGCGGACTCGCCGTCGTTGAGCGCGTACCGCTGCGCGCGCACCCGCTCCAACTCCTCGGCCAGCCGCTCCCGGTCGACGATCGTGCGGTCCGTGAACGCGTGCAGCGGCGGCAGCGACCGCGCCCCCGCTTCGCCGGGGCGTGGCCACGCCAGCAGGACCTTGCCCAGCGCGGTGGAGTGCAGCGGGCGGCGCAGCCCCACCTTCGGGGTGACCGAACCACCGGCCACGATCACCGCGTGCGGGCCACTGCGCAGTGCCAGGTCGGCGGTCGCGCCGGTCCGGCGGGCCAGATCGGCGAGTTCGGGCGACGCCAGGTGCAGCCCGCGCTGGTGGTAGGAGAGCCGCCCGAGTTCCGTCACGGCGGGACCGAGCCGGTAGCGGGCCGTACGCGGGTCCTGTTCGAGGAACTCGGCGTCGAGCAGGGTGCGGGCCAGCCGGTGCGCCGTCGACGTGGACAGACCGAGCCTGCGGGAGATCTCCGAGGCGCTGAGGTCGGGGGCGTTGTCGTGGAAGCAGTGCAGCACGTTCAGTGCCCGCCGCACCGCCTGTGCCCCGGCGACGGGAGTCTGCGCCACGGTGCCGTACCCCTCTCGCTCCCTGTGCTCCTGAGCCCGCTTCGGATGACTGGACCGCTTCGGATCGCTTCGACGTTCCCACATCGCGGCAAGGCGCAGCGCCCCTCGCGGCCTGCTGAAACAGTCTGTTCACGTTCGTTCCCACGTTGTGGGAAGCCCCTTGTCGGCTGGTCGTGGCGCGTGTCAGGCTGCGGTCACGCCGCCGGAACGGGTCCGGCGCGAACCGTCGGAAGGGGCGAAGCGATGCACGCCATGGCCATGCCCCGACTGACCGTGCGCCGCCACGTCGACCTCGGCCGCGTCGCCAGCGCCGTCTGTCGCTGACCTGAGCCGCGAGGCCGCCGCCACGCGCGGCCGTCCCTCGCATCCCCGCCACCGTGTCCGGCGGCCCCGAGCCGCCCCGTGTCGTCGGTCCGTCGGCGCGCAGCTATGACGCGCCCGTCCCGTCCGGCCGCTCGTGACGGCCGCCACGTCGGTCGTCGGCACCCACACACGTGACCCGGACGGCACCCCCGTACCGCCACCTCGACCCGTCGAGGTGCACGCCGGTGCGGGCCGGCGCCCCCGCCTTCGTCCCACCGCGGCAGACACGCGGCGGTGGCACGAGGAGTCCTCCAGGAAGGAACCCATGCCGCACCCACCCCTGCCCGAGACCCTCTGGTTCACCCGTTGTCCCGTGCCCACCGCCACCGGTATCGCCGCCGACCGCCGCTGGCTTGCGGAGGAGTTCGCGCCCGAGGGCATCGCGGTGAGGTCCCTCCAGGACGCCGAGGCCGATGTCGGCGCGGAGATCCGCGGCACGCACTACACCCACGAACTGCCCGCGCTGTTCCGGGAGGGCGGCAACGTGCCCGCCCTGTGGGCTCGTTCACGTGGCGCCGAGACCCGGCTGATCGGGCTGACCTGGATCGAGGAACGCCAGGTGATCCTGGTCCGGCCCGGATCCGGGATCCGGGGCGCCGCCGCCCTGCGCGGGCTGCGGCCGGCGCTGCCCCGCCACTCCGTCCCCATCGACTTCTGGCGGGCCATGGCGGTGCGCGGGTTCGAGGGAGTGCTCGCCTCCGCCGGACTCGGTCTCGACGACACCCGGCCGGTCGACGTGCCCGCCGACGGCCACACCGGGCAGTGGCAGGCCGAACTGGCCGCGCTGGCCCGTGGTGACGTCGACGCCGTGTACGTCAAGGGCGCCGTCGCCGTCGAGGCCGCGCGCCGGGCCGGTGCCGAGGTCGCCGTAGAACTCGACACCCTGCCCGACCGTCGGCACCGCGTGAACAACGGCACCCCGCGCCCCATCACCGTCCACCAGCGGCTGCTCGACGAACACCCCGACCTGGTCGACCGGTTCCTCGCGGTCCTGCTGCGCGCCGCCGACTGGGCCGCCGGGGAGCCGGACGAGGTCGCCCGCATCCTGGGCGCCGAGACGGGCGCAGGGACCGAGGGCGTGCACGGTGCCTACCGCCCCGGCACCCACCGCACCCTGCACCCCGACCTCTCCGCCGAACGCCTCTCCCTGCTCGCCCTCCAGGAGACGGCACTGCGCGGACAGGGCTTCCTGGCCGGACCCGTCGACGTCCACACCTGGGCCGATCCGGAGCCCCTGCGCCGAGCCCGCCGCCGGCTCGCCGAAACCCCGTCCCGACCCCGCTCACTCCAACCGTAGGACTAGCATGCGCGCCTCAAGACTCCTCCCCGCCACCCTCGCGGCCGTCACCGCACTCGTCGCCCTGACCGCCTGCGGCACCTCCGAGGCCGACACCGACGCGGCCTCCACCGCCACGGTCACCGTCCGCATCCCCGACCCCGGCAACTCCGGTGTGCTCGCGGTCGGAAAGAAGGACGGCTCGCTCGCCAAGGCCCTGGCCCGGGTGCACGCCAAGGTCGCCTGGACCGGCAGCGCGGGCCCCTTCGCGCCGGCCGCCCAGGCCCTCAACGCCGACCAGCTCGACATCGCCACCGGCTCCATCACCTCCGGTGTCACCTCGCTCGCCCAGAACCCCGGCTTCAAGTTCTTCACCGCCACCGCGCCGGACGCCGCCGGCGAGGGAATCCTCGTCAAGAACGGCTCCTCGATCAGGTCCGTCAAGGACCTCATCGGCAAGAAGGTCGCCGTCAACCAGGGCGGCACCGGCGAGTACCTGCTGCTGAAGGCCCTGGAGAAGGCGGGCGTCCCCGAGGACAAGGTCGAGCGGGTCTATCTGCGGCCCGACCAGACCGCGGCCGTCTTCAACAGCGGCAAGGTCGCCGCCTGGGCGGTGTGGGCGACGTACTCCGTGGCGGAACTCGGCACCGGCAAGGCGCACTTCCTCACCGACGGTGCCTCCATCGGCTCCGACAACTACAGCCTGAACGCCGTACGCACCGGCTTCGCGGAGAAGCACCCCGAGGTCGTCAAGGCGCTCTACACCTACCTCCACGAGGCCAGCGTCAAGGAGAAGCGGGACCCGGCCGCCTACCTCAACGTCAACACCGACGCCGGTCCCCAGGCGCTGAGCGGCGAGGCCAAGCGCGTACAGATCGAATTCACCGCGCAGGGCGGCACGGTCCAGCCGATCACCGACGCCGACATCACACGGTTCAAGGCGGTCGCCCGCTTCTACGCCGACCACAAGGTCACCCGCACCGAGGTCGATGTCGCCGCCCACCTCATCGACGTCACCGAGCTGTCATGACCGCCGTCCACGACCTCCCCACCGGGAAACGGGCGTTGGTGGCGCCCAGGCCCGTCGCCCGGCGCCCACGCCCGCGCCGGTTCAGGACGGCCGTACGGGCCGTCGGTCCGCTCGCCCTGCTCGTCCTGTGGTGGGTCGCGTCCGCGACCGGCGCCCTCACCCCCGACGTGCTCGCCTCACCCGCCGACGTGGTCCGCGCGGTCGGCGAACTGTGGGGCAACGGCCAGTTGCCCGACGCGCTCGCCACCTCCCTGACCCGCTCCGGCCTCGGCCTGCTGCTCGGCCTCGCGATCGGCCTCACGGCCGGCGTCGTCACCGGCTTCACCCGCCTCGGCGACGAACTGCTCGACTCCACCATGCAGACCCTGCGGACCATCCCCTTCCTGTCCCTCGTCCCGCTGTTCATGGTGTGGTTCGGCATCAACGAGATCGCCAAGATCCTGCTGATCGCCGTCGCCACCACCTTCCCGATGTACGTCTCCACCTCCAGCGGCGTCCGCAACACCGACGCCCGGCTGGTGGAGGCCATGCGCAGCTTCGGCATGAGCCGGTTCGCGATCGTCCGCGAGGTCGTCCTGCCCGGCGCGCTGCCCTCACTGCTCGCCGGACTGCGACTGTCGATGACGCTCAGCGTGATCGCGCTGATCGCCGCCGAGGAGATCAACGCCACCGCCGGCATCGGCTACCTCATGGCCCAGGCGCAGAGCTACGCCCGTACGGACATCCTCGCGGTCTGCATCCTCGTGTACGGGCTGCTCGGCCTGCTCGCCGACGCGTTCGTCCGCCTGCTGGAGCGGGTCCTGATGCCGTGGAGGCAGGCCCGGCGATGACCACCACGACCCCTCGGACCACCGCAACCGATCCCGGCACCGGCACGGCCGCCGGCACCGCCGTCCACGTCCGCTCCCTCGTCAAGGCGTTCGCCGATCAGACCGTCCTCGACGGCCTCGATCTCACCATCGCCAGCGGCGAGTTCGTCGCCCTGCTCGGTGCGAGCGGCAGCGGCAAGACCACCCTGCTCAGGATCCTGGGCGCCCTCGAAGGAGCCGACGCGGGCGAGGTGCTCGTCCCCGAGACGCGCACCATCGTCTTCCAGGAACCACGGCTGATCCCGTCCAAGCGCGTGCTCGCCAACGTCGTCGTCGCCCTGCCGAGGACCGACCCGGACCGTGGGCGCCGCGCCTTGGCCGAGGTCGGCCTGGAGAGCCACGCCCGCGCCTGGCCCGCCACCCTCTCCGGTGGCGAGGCCCAGCGCGTGGCGCTCGCCCGCGCCCTGGTCCGCGAGCCCGAACTCCTGCTCCTGGACGAGCCGTTCGCCGCCCTGGACGCCCTGACCCGGCTGCGCATGCAGGACCTGGTCAGCGAACTGTGCCGGGTCCACCGGCCCGCCGTGCTGCTCGTCACCCACGACGTGGACGAGGCCGTACGGCTCGCCGACCGCGTCTGCGTCCTGCGCGAGGGCCGGCTCATCACGGACGAGACCGTCGACGTCCCGCGCCCGCGCGACCCCGGCGACCCGGCCTTCACCGCCCTGCGCCGCCGCCTGCTGACCGACCTGGGCGTGCCGCCCGCCACCACCACACCACCGGAGCGTTCCGCATGACCATCACCATCGGCGTCCACAACAGCAACCCCACCCTCTACTACCTCTCCCGCCTCGACCACGCCGCCGAGGAGCTCGCCAAGGTGGGGGAGACCGTCGCCTTCCACCCCTACACGGACGGCGTGCGCACCGGCCCGCTCCTGACCGAGGGCGTGATCGACTTCGGCGGCACCGGCTCCACGCCGCCGGTCACCGCCCAGTCGGCCGGTCACGACATCGTCTACGCCGCCGTCTCCGCCCCGCGTCCCGGCCACGGCGCCCTGCTCGTCACCGAGGACAGCCCCGCGCGGACGGTCGCCGACCTCAAGGGCGGCACCGTGCACCTGGCCATCGGCTCCTGGCAGACCCACCTCGTCGCCAAGGCCCTCGACGACGCCGGCCTCTCGTACGCCGACGACATCACCCCCGTACGCGGCGGTGAGGACAGCGAGAAGCTGCTGCGCGAGGGAGCCATCGCCGCCTGGGTCGCCCAGGGCCCGCAGCTCGCGGCCGCCCTGCGCACCCCGGGCGTCCGGATCCTCGTGCGCACCGAAGACGTCATCACCGACCGCTCGGTGTTCTTCACCCGGCGGGAGGTGGCCGAGAAGCGGCCCGAGGTCGTCGAGGCCCTGGTCAAGGCGCTCGGCCGGGCCGACGCCTGGGTACAGGCCCACCCGCGCGAGGCCGCCGCGATCGCCGCCGACCACCAGGGCGGCACCGTCGACGACTGGGAGACCGCCCTGCGCACGCTGCCCTGGAGCATCGAGGACGTCAGCGACGCGTTCCTCGCCGAACAGCAGCAGGCCGCCGACGTCTTCGTCCGCACCGGCTTCATCGAGCGGCCGGTCACGGTCGCCGACGCCGTCGCCCGACAGGTCTGAGGAGACAGCGCACATGGCCTCCGAAGTCCTCTGGTACATCATTCCGCGCGAGGGCGCCTACCCCTGGGAGCCCGAGGGACGCCGCCCGGTCGACCTCGCCTACCTGCAACAGCTCGCCGGCACCGTCGAACGGCTCGGGTTCAGCGGCGCGCTGCTCGCCACCGACCTGCACGACGTCTGGCCGCTGGGCAGCGCCCTCGCCGCCGCCACGAGTCCCCGCTTCCAGCCGCTGCTGGCCGTCCACCCCGGGCTGATCTCCCCGACCCTGCTCGCCAAGATGGCGCTCACCTTCGACACCCTCTTCGGCCCGCGCCTGCGCTTCAACGTCGTCAACGGCTCGACGAAGACCCTGCGCGAGTACGGCCTGGACGTGGAGCACGACGCGCGCTACGACCTGAGCGCCGAGTACTGGTCGATCGTGAAGCGGCTCACCGCCGGCGAGGTCTTCGACCACAAGGGACGCTTCTACGACCTGAAGAACGCCGGCGCCTCCTTCGGTGACCTCCGACCCGTGCAACGCCCGCACGTCCCCCTGTGGTTCGGCGGCTCCTCCGCACCGGGCATCGAGATGGCCGCCGAGCACGTCGACGTCTACCTCACCTGGGGCGAGCCGCCCCACCTGCTGAAGGAGAAGCTGGAACGCGTCCGGGAACGCGCGGCGGCACACGGCCGCACCCTGCGCATCGGCCTGCGTCTGCACCTGATCGTCCGCGACACCGAGGACGAGGCGTGGGCGGCCGCCGACCGGCTGCTCGACGTCACCAGCGACGCGACGTACGCCCGGCAGCTCGGCGACCGTACGGGAGAGGACGGCGTCGGCTGGCAGCGGCAGTTCCGCCAGCACGGCGGCCGGGTCCCGGCCAAGGCCCGTGAACTGGAGGTCCACCCGAACCTGTGGCCGGGCATGAGCCTCTTCCGCCCCGGCCCCGGCACCGCCGTGGTCGGCTCCACCGCCCAGGTGGTCGAGCGCCTCAAGGAGTACGAGGATCTCGGCGTCGACACCTTCATCCTGTCGGGCAACCCGCTCCTGGAGGAGGCGTACCGGGTCGCGGAGACCGTCCTGCCCGCGCTGGGCGTCCGCCCCTGAGGTGCCCGCCGCCGCGGCGTGGTGCTCGTCGGGCCGGACGGATCGGCGTCGACGGATGACGCGGTGGTGTTCGCCCGCGAGAGTGGGAGCGGGTAGGACCGTGGCCGGCGTCGGACGCTCGGCACGCTCATCGCACCCGCGACCTTGCCGAGGGAGCGATGAGCGTGACGATGTTCGGCGCGTACGGGAAGGTGCGCGCGACCGTCAACCAACCCGTTCTTCTCCGCGCACGCCGACGCCCGGCAGATCATCGACCGGATCCGTGACGCACGCCGTCCCGGTCGGGCAGCTCGCGCGAAGTCAACTGGACTATGACGCCGTGCTGTTGATGCGCTGTCCGGCGGCCAGGGAGTCGCCGCGGGCGAATCGGCGCATCGGCGAAGTGGACCCCGCCGGATCGGTCGGCCGGCGGGTGACGTCATGCTGTCGACGGTCACCACGCCGTGGCGCGAGCTCGGCCACGACCCGACCAGAAGAGGTGCGCATGATCCGGGAGTTGCTGCCCCCGTGGGCCTGTGCCGCGGAGTCGTTCGGTGACGTTCAGGGCGTCCGGCTGCATGCGGAGGAGGAGGCCGCCGTCGCACGGGCGGTGCCCGCCCGGCGGAGGGAGTTCGCGACGGTGCGGCACTGCGCCCGGACCGCCCTGCGCCAACTCGGCTTCGCCGAACAGCCGTTGGTGCCCGGTGCGCACGGTGCGCCCGGCTGGCCGGACGGTGTCGTCGGCAGCATGACGCACTGTGCCGGATATCGCGCCGCGGCGGTCTGCCGGGACGGCGACGCGGCCGGGATCGGGATCGACGCCGAACCCGACGCACCGCTGCCCGCCGGAGTCCTCGACGCGGTGGCGCTGCCCGAGGAGCGCGCACACGTGAGCCGGCTGGGGCGCGGGCCGGGCTCCGACGTGAGCTGGGACCGGCTCCTGTTCAGCGCCAAGGAGGCGCTCTACAAGGCGTGGTTCCCGCTGGCGCACCGCCCGCTCGGGTTCTCCTCGGCATCGGTGGTGTTCGACCCGGAGGACCACACGTTCCAAGCCCGGGTGCGGGTGCCGGGCCCGGTCGTCGCGGACCGGGAGATCAGCGTGTTCCGGGGGCGGTGGGCTCAGGGCGCCGGACTGCTCGTCACGGCCGTCGTCGTGCCCCGGCGGTGATCGGGGGCCGGGGCCGCGGGCTCACCCGGGTCCAGGCCGAGCAGGTGCCGGATCGTCCCGAGGTCCGCGCCGGCGATCAGGGCGTGTGCGGCCCGTAGGCCCAACTCGCCGTGTCCGGAGTGCTGTTGCCGTTCCCTGGCAGGCATGGGGGAGCCCTTTCGTCGCGTAGGGGGCGGGACGGCTCGGTGGTCGCACACCGCCGGTCCCCACGGTCCGCAGCGTGCCTACAGGCCGCCTCGAATCCGTCTCGAACGAGCCGCCGCACGCCGCCCCGAGCCCGTCTCCATCCCCTCTCGAGCAGCCCTCGAGTCACGGCGCCGAGCCTGGTCCCCGGACGAGAGGAGCACCGGTGAGCGTGGAACGACAGCGGACCGCGGCGGTGATCGGCACCGGCACCATCGCACTCGGGTGGATCGCCCTGTTCGCCGCGCGCGGACTGGACGTACGGGTGAGCAGCACCCGGTCGGACGCCGAGGCGCATGTGCGGGCGGAACTGGTGCGGTACGCGGCCACCCTGCCCGAAGGGCCGCTGGATCCCGAGGAGTTGTTCGCCCGCCTGGAGTTCACGGCGAGCG
This sequence comes from Streptomyces sp. Q6, assembly GCF_036967205.1. Lineage (NCBI taxonomy): Bacteria > Bacillati > Actinomycetota > Actinomycetes > Kitasatosporales > Streptomycetaceae > Streptomyces > Streptomyces citrinus. The sequence continues at coordinate 675,841 of NZ_CP146022.1, read as the reverse complement.
TCGACGCGGCCGTCGAGGGCGCCGACGTCGTGCAGGAGAACGCCCTGGAGGACCTCGCCCTCAAGCAGAAGCTGTTCGCCCGGATCGCCGCCGCCGCCCCGCGGGACGCGCTGCTGCTCTCCTCCACCTCCACCCTGCTGCCCGACGACCTCGGAGCCGAACTCCCCACGCCCGGCCGGGTCGTCGTCGGGCACCCGTTCAACCCGCCGCACATCGTGCCCCTGGTCGAGGTCGTCGCCTCCGAGCGGGCGGAACCCGGCCTGGTCGACCGGGCCGTCGGCTTCTACCGGGAGCTCGGCAAGACCCCGGTGGTGCTGCGCCGAGCCGTCCCCGGGTTCGTGGCCAACCGGCTCCAGTCAGCGCTGCTGCGCGAGAGCATCCACCTGGTGCGCGAGGGCGTGGTCACCGTCGACGAACTGGACGCCGTGGTCACCGCGTCGATCGGGTCGCGCTGGGCCGTGGTCGGCCCCTTCCAGGCGTTCCACCTGGGCGGCGGCGCGGGCGGGCTGCGGCACTGGTTCGCCCACCTGGGAGACGGCCTCGAACGCAGCTGGGACGGCCTGGGCCGGCCGCCCGTCGACGCGGACACCGTCGCGCTGCTCCTGGAGCAGGCCGAGGCATCCTTCGGCCAGGAGTCCTACGACGCACTCGCCACCCGGCGCGACCAGGGCCAGAACGCCGTCATCGCCGCGCTCACGGAGCTGTCGTGACGGCCGGGCCGACGGCCGAGGCAGCCGGCTTCCTGGCCTCCTGGCAGGAGTGGCGGACCGCCCGGCTCGCGCAACTGCGGGAGCCGTACGGGATCCTCTCCCCGGTCGCCCTGCACTGGCTCGACGCCAAGGCGCAGCGGTTCGACGACGTCCCCGGCAGCTGGCAGGCCGACGACTCCGGCGTACGGGTGCGGGCCGCCGCCGACGAAGGGCTGCGCGTCGACGGGGTCGTCGTCGACGGCGACCGGACCGTACGGCAGGGCGGCGTCGTCCCGCCCCACGGCGGCGCGGTCCAGGTCACCTTCCGCGACCTGCGCGTCGACGTGCTCGGCTTCGAGGACGCGGACCGCCCCCGGCGGATCCGCTGGGCGATCAGGGTCCGCTCGCCCCAGGCACCCACGCTGCTCCGGTTCACCGACGTGCCCGTCCACCCGCCGCGCCCCGAGTGGGTGACCCGCGCGGTCTACGAGCCGTACAAGCACCCGCGTCGCATCGTCCTGGACACCGCGCTCGACACGGTCCGACGGGAGTTCACCCTCTCGGGGCGGCTGCGCTTCACCCTCGCGGGACGCGATCTGACCCTGGAGCCCTACGGCGGCAGGGACGGCGTCCTCAACATTCCCTTCCGGGACCTGACCAGCGGGGCGACCTCGTACGGCGCCGCCCGCGTGCTCTACGCCTGTCGGCCCGAAGGTGATCTGCTCGACGGACGGAGCGTCGTCCTCGACTTCAACCGCGCCATCAACCCGCCCTGTGCGTTCACCCCGTTCGCCACCTGCGCCCTGCCGCCCACGGGCAACACCCTGCCGATCGCCGTCGAGGCGGGGGAGCTCGCCCCGTACGGCTGAGGGCCGCCGGCGTTCCGCCGTAGGAGCCGAAGGAGTACCACCCGCGATGCACCCGCACCCCCGTTCCACCGCCGTGGCTCTCGCCCTGGTCCTCGCCGCGGGCGCGAGCGCCTGTTCGGGAGCCACGAGCGACGCCGGATACTCCGGGCCGCCCCGGTCCGGCGGCACCTTGCGACTCGCCCTGGACTTCGACCCCGTCTGCCTCGATCCGCAGCAGTCCGCGCTCGGCCAGAGCCTCAACATCGGCCGTCAGGTGGTGGATTCACTCACCGACCAGGATCCGAGGACGGGCCGGCTCGTGCCGTGGCTCGCGACGTCCTGGACCACCGACGCCAAGGCCACGCGCTTCACCTTCCGGCTGCGCGACGGCGCCACCTTCAGCGACGGCGGAGCCGTCGACGCGACCGCGGTCAAGAAGAACCTCGACGCCCTCCACGACCTCGGCGCCGCGTCCTCGCGCGGAGCCGTCTACCTGTCCGGGTACCGCAGGACCGTCGTCGAGGACGCGCACACGGCGACCGTGGTCTTCGACCGGCCCAACGCCCAGTTCCTCAGGGCGACCTCGACCACCTCGCTCGGACTGCTCTCGCCCAAGACCCTGACCCGCACGCCCCAGGAACGCTGCCGGGGCGAGATCGCCGGATCCGGGCCCTTCACCGTCGGCGCCTACCGCCCCAACACCTCGGTCACCCTCGCCCGCAGGAGCGGCTACCACTGGGGCTCGACGCGCTGGCGGCACGAGGGCGGCGCCTACCTCAAGCGGGTCGAGTACCGGATCGTGCCGGAGAGCACGACCCGCTCCGGCAGCCTCTCCGCCGGACGGCTCGACGCCGTCACACCCGTCGCCCCGCAGGACGCCGAGCGGTTCACCCAGGGCGACTTCCGGCTCCTGACACGGACCGACCCCGGTGTCGTCCTGAGTCTCTACGTGAATGCCGAGCGCCCGGAGCTGCGTGACGTCCGCGTGCGGCGCGCACTCCAGAAGGGCATCGACCGCACCGCCGTCGCCACCGCCTTCCTCGGCTCCGCGGACGCGGCCGCCACCGGCGTGCTCTCCTCCACCACCCCCGGCTACCGCGACCTCACCGCGGACCTCGCCCACGACGCGGCCGGCGCCGAGCGGCTCCTCGACGACGCGGGGTGGCACAAGGGCGGCGACGGCGTCCGCACCAGGAACGGCAAGCGCCTGGTCGTGGACGCGATCTTCGTACGGCAGCAGAGCCTGGAGCTGGTCCAGCAGCAGTACAAGGAGATCGGCGTGGAACTGAGACTGCGCCAGCTGACCATCAACCAGTTCCCGCAGACCCTGAAGTCCAAGGACTACGACCTCACCCTCCAGAACGCCGGCCGGGCCGACCCCGACGTCCTCACTACCGTCTTCGCCGACCAGAGCCCCGTCGCCGCACCAGACCTCAGGGACCGGCTGCACGCGGCGTCGGCGTCCCCCGACGAGAAGACCCGCACCGCCGACTTCACCGCCGTCCAGAGCGCTCTCGTACGGGACGGCTTCGTGCTGCCGGTCAGCGAGACCCGCACGACCGTGGCGTACACCCACCGCGTGCGAGGGCTGCGGCTCGACGCCTCGAACCGGCTCTCGCTGTACGACACCTGGCTGGCCTGAGCCATGGCCCGTGCCGTGTTCGTCCGCTACCTGGCGCGCCGTCTCGCCCGGGTCGTCCTCGTCGTGTGGGCCGCGTACACGCTCTCGTTCGCCGTGCTGTACCTGCTGCCGAGCGACCCCGTGGAGACGATGCTCGCGGGGGAGTCCGGCGCGGACGCCGCGGCGGTCGACCCCGCGCAGGTCGCCGCGCTGCGGCACCGGCTCGGGTTCGACCGGTCGGCCGCCGAACAGTACGTCTCGTCGCTCGGCCGTGCCCTCCACGGCGACCTGGGGCTCTCGGTCCGCAGCGGCGCGTCGGTCGGCCGGACCCTCTGGGAGGCGCTCCCGCCGACGCTCGCCGTCGCCGCCCTGGCCCTGCCGCTCGCCGCCACCGTCGCCATCTGCCTCGCCGTGGGCGGGAGTTGGCCGCGTTCGGCGCCGCTGCGCAGACTCGCCGGTTCGCTGCCCGCGCTCGGGGCGGGCCTGCCGAGCTTCTGGATCGGCCTGCTGCTCATGCAGTGGATCTCCTTCCGCTGGGGACTGCTCCCCGCGACCGGGGGCCAGGGGCTCGAAGGGGCGCTGCTTCCGGCCGTGACCCTGGCGCTGCCCGTCGGCTGCGTCCTCGCCCAGGTCCTCGGCCGTGGCATGCGGCACGCCCTGGCCCAGCCGTACGCCGACGCGGCGCGCGCCCGCGGCGTGGGCAGGGCCCGGCTGCACCTGGCGCACGCCCTGCGCAACGCGTCGGTCCCGGTGCTCGCGCTGCTCGGCGTGATCAGCGGACAACTGCTGTCGGGTGCCGTGCTGGTCGAGACGGTGTTCGCCCGCGACGGACTGGGGCGGGTCGCGGTGGAGGCGGTCACCGACCAGGACCTGCCCCTGGTGCAGGGCGTCGTCGTCCTGACCGCCGCGTTCACCGCGACGGCGAGCCTCCTGGTGGACCTGGTGGTGCCGCTGCTCGATCCGCGGGCGGCCGCGGCCGGAACGGGGGTGAAGCAGGGATGACAGCTGTCGTCGACCAAGAGGTGGCGGCGCCCGCGGCCGCACCCCGGAGCCGACGGGTGCCGGTGGTGCTGCGCAGACCCGGCCTCGTCCTGTCGCTGCTCGTCCTGCTCCTCGTGCTGCTGTGGGCGGTGCGCCCGGCCTGGTTCGCCGGACACGACCCGTTCGCGGCCGATCCACTGCGCCGCCTGCTGCCGCCGAGCGGCGGGCACTGGTTCGGGACCGACCATCTCGGCCGGGACGTCTTCGCGCGCGTGGTGTACGGGACCAGCGCCTCGCTGCGGGCCGCGCTGCTGGCCGTCGCGGTCGGCCTGCTGGCCGGGACGGTGCTGGGCGCGGTCGCGGGGACGGTGGGCGGATGGCTCGACGGCGTGGTGATGCGGCTGGTCGACGTCCTGCTCGCCCTGCCGGGCCTGCTGCTCTCCCTGGCCGTCGTCTCGGCCCTCGGCTTCGGCACCGTCCAGGTGGCGGTGGCGGTCGGGGTGAGCGGCGTGGCGGGCATCGCCCGGGTGGCGCGGGCCGAGGTGCTGCGCGTACGGTCCGCCGACTACGTGGCGGCGGCGCGCCTGGCCGGGGTGCGTCCGGCCGCCGTCCTGCTGCGGCACATCCTGCCCAACGCGGCCGCCCCCGTCCTGGTCCTCGCGGCACTGGAGTTCGGTACGGCCGTGCTGAACGTGGCCGCGCTCGACTTCCTGGGCTTCGGCGCACCGCCGCCCGAGCCGGAGTGGGGCGCGCTGATCGCGGCGGGCCGTGACTATCTCGCCACGGCCTGGTGGCTGACGACACTGCCGGGCCTGGTCCTCGCCGGCGTGATCCTCGCGGCGAACCGGGCGGGCCGGGCGCTGGAACGGGAGGAGAGGGATGACCACGGTGACCGGTGAACCGGTGCTCGACGTACGGGGGCTGACCGTCTCCTACGGTGCCGAACCCGCCCTGCGAGGCGTGGATCTGACGGTCGGCGCGGGGGAGGTCGTCGCCGTCGTCGGTGAATCGGGCTCGGGCAAGAGCACGCTCGCGCACGCCCTGATCGGACTGCTCCCGCCCGGCGGCCGGATCGGCTCCGGGCGAGCGCTCGTCGCGGGCCGGGACACGGCGGCCCTGTCGGAGCGGGAGCTGCGCGAACTGCGCGGCGCCGTGGTGGGGTTCGTGCCGCAGGACCCGACGGCTTCCCTCGACCCGGTCCAGCGGGTCGGCGCCCAGGTCGCGGAGGCGCTGCGCGTCCACGCACGCGCCGGGCGGGACCTCGCCCGGCGGCGGGCCGTGGAACTGATGGCCGAGGCGGGCCTGGACGACCCGGAGCGCTGCGCCCGCGCCTACCCGCACGAACTCTCCGGCGGACAGCGGCAGCGCGCCCTCGTCGCGGCCGCCCTCGCCTGCCGGCCCAAGCTGCTCATCGCCGACGAGCCCACGAGCGCCCTCGACGTCACCGTGCAGCGCCGCATCCTGGACCGCCTCGGCGAACTGGTGGCCGAACGGGGCATCGGGGTCCTGTTCATCACCCACGACCTGGCCGTCGCCGCCGGGCGCGCCGACCGGATCGCGGTGATGTCGGGCGGCCGGATCGTCGAGTGCGGCCCCGCCCGTGAGGTCCTGGAACGGCCCCGGCACGCCTACACCGCGCGCCTCGTCGCGGCCGCACGCCGCGCCCCGGGACCGGCGCACCACCGCCCGTCCGGCGACCCGGCCGCGCCGCTGCTGGTCGTCGACGCCGTGACCAAGGAGTACGGGCGGCGGCACCGAGCGGTCGACGGGGTGTCGTTCACCGTCGGGCACGGCGAGGTCTTCGGTCTCGTGGGGGAGTCGGGCAGCGGGAAGTCCACCACCGCCCGGCTGGTGACCGGCCTCGACCGGCCCCATTCGGGATCCGTCCGCCTGTCGGTGGAACGGCCGGGCGACCGCCCGCAACTGGTGCAGCAGAGTCCCTACGCCGCACTGGACCCGCGCTGGAGCGTGCGCAGAAGCGTGGAGGAACCGCTGCGCGCCCAGGGGATCGGGGACCGACGCGCACGGCGGATCCGGGTGGCGGAACTCTTCGACCAGGTGGCGCTGAGCCACACGCTCCTCGATCGCCGTCCCGCCGAACTCTCCGGCGGACAGCGGCAGCGGGTGGCCATCGCCCGCGCCCTCGCCCCCGGGCCGAGCCTGCTCGTCTGCGACGAACCGGTCTCCGCCCTCGACGTCTCCGTGCAGGCCCGCATCCTGGAGCTGCTCGCCAGGCTGCGCACGGAACTCGGGCTCGCCGTGCTGCTCATCTCGCACGATCTGGGCGTGGTGCGGGAGTGGTGCGACCGCGTGGCGGTGATGCGGGCGGGCCGCCTCGTCGAACAGGGCCCGGCGCGGCAGGTGCTGGTCGCCCCCGCGCACCCGTACACGCGAGAACTCGTCGACGCGGCGCCCGTGCTGGGCGAAGGTCAGCCCTGGGCGTCGTGATCCCGCTGCGCCGCCACGATGTCGTGCGTGTGGCCGGCGACCCAGTCGAGGAGGCCCTGCAACGGTCCGGCGAGACCGCTGCCCAGCGGCGTCAGGCGATAGGACACCTTGGGCGGCAGGGTGGGCTCCACCTCGCGGGCCACCAGGCCGTCCCGGCCGAGCACCCGTAGGTTCTGGGAGAGCATCTTCTCGCTGATGCCGCCGATGCGGTCCCGCAGCTCGTAGAAGCGCAGCGGCCCCTCGCGCAGCGAGGCGAGGATGAGCACCCCCCAGCGGCTGGTGACGTGGTCGAGGACCGTGCGACCCGGGCAGTCGCTGTTGAATACGTCACTTGCCGGGTCGAGCCCCTTGCGCGCTGCCTGCACTCCTACGTCCATGACCTGAGCTTACCCCGAGGTATGCCCTTACTCAGAGAAAGCCGAAAACCTAGAGTTAGCCCGGTGAACGAGATCACAGTGGAGATCTGGTCCGACGTCATCTGCCCCTGGTGCTTCATCGGGAAGCGGAAGTTCGAAGCAGCCCTCGCGGGCTTCGAACACCGCGACTCGGTGCGCGTGCGGTGGCGGAGCTTCGAACTCGATCCGACCACTCCGAAGGACATCGACGAGACCATCGCCCAGCGCATGCTGCGCCGCCAGGGCATCCCCCCGGAACAAGCGGCCCAGCTGCTGGCCGGCGTCACCGCGACCGCCGCCGCCGAGGGCCTCGAGTACCACCTGGACCGGGCGCGTCCGGTGAACACCTTCGACGCGCACCGCGTCGTGCACCTCGCCGCCGACCGCGGCCTCGCCGAGCCGTTCCAGGAGCGGTTGATGCGCGCCTACACCGCCGAGGGCGCCTCGCTCGCCGACCGCGACACGCTCGTACGGCTCGGCGCGGAGGCGGGCCTCGACGCCGAGGACGTGGGCAAGACGCTCGACGGCGACGACTACGCGGCCGCCGTGCGCGCGGACGAGGACCGCGCCCTTCAGCTGGGCGTGTCCGCCGTTCCGTCCTTCGTCTTCGCCGAGACGTACGTGACGTCGGGCGCCCAGCCCGTCGAGACCCTCACCGACCTCCTGCGAAGGAGCACTGTCGCCCGATGACCGCTCACGTCACCGAAACCGTCGGGACCCCCCGCTCCTCGGCACCGCCCCGGCTCGGGCTCGTCCTGGCCGTCTGCTGCCTGGCCCAGTTCCTGGTCACGCTCAGCGTCGCCGTCGTCAACGTCGCCCTGCCGGCCATCCAGAGCAGCCTGCACTTCAGCGCGAGCAGCCTCCAGTGGGTCGTGAACGCCTACACCATCACCTTCGCCGGGTTCCTGCTGCTCGGCGGCCGGATCGCCGACCTCTTCGGCCGCCGCCGCGTGTTCCTGACCGGCATCGTGCTCTTCACCCTCGCCAGCCTGGTCGGCGGCATCAGCCAGAACGCCGGTACGCTGGTCACCGCCCGTGCCGTCCAGGGCCTGGCCGCCGCCGTGATCGCGCCGACCACCCTCGCCGTCCTCGGCACCACGTTCACCGACCCGCACCAGCGCCACAAGGCGTTCGGGGCCTGGGGCGCGGTGTCCGGAGCGGGCGGCGCCTTCGGAGCGCTGGCCGGCGGCGTCCTCACCGACTGGCTCTCCTGGCGCTGGATCCTGTTCGTCAACATCCCCCTCGGCGTGGTCCTGTTCGCCGGGGTCGCCTGGGTCATCACCGAGCTGCGCCACGAGGGTTCGGGCAAGCGGCTCGACGTGCCCGGCGCGCTCGCGGTCACCGCGGGTCTCGTCGTCCTCGTCTTCGGCATCGTGCAGAGCGGACCGCACGGCTGGGACTCCGCCCGCACCCTGGTCCCGCTCGTCGCCGGACTGCTCCTCCTCGGCGCCTTCGTGGTCATCGAGGCACGGGTCGCGGCGGAGCCGCTGATGCCGCTCGACATCTTCCGCTCCCGGTCCGTCACCGCCGCCAACGTGGTCGCGGCGACCAGCGGCGCCGCCCTGTTCAGCATGTTCTACTTCCTCACGCTCTTCCTGCATCAGGTGCGTGACTACAGCCCCCTGCGCACCGGCTTCGCGTATCTGCCGCTGGCCGTCTCGATCATGGTCGCGGCGCAGTTCTCCGCTCCGCTGGTCCGCAGGGTCGGCGCACGGACCACGCTCGTGGCCGGAATGACGCTGACCGCCGGCGGGCTGCTCTGGCTCGCCGCGATCGACGAGCACGCCACCTTCGCGGCCGCGCTCCTCGGCCCCACGATCGTGCTCGGCGCCGGACAGGGCATCTCGATGTCGGCCTCCGCCATCGCCGGCGTCGCCGGGGTGCCGCCGCACCAGGCCGGTCTGGCCTCCGGACTCCTCAACGCCACACGGCAGTTGGGCGGCGCGCTCGGGCTCGCCGTACTCGCCGCGGTGGCCACCACCCGGGTCAACGGGCTGCTGGACGGGGTGCGGCCGACGGCCGACCTCGTGCGCCATGCCTACGCGTCGGGATACGCGCTGGCCTTCGCCGTCGGGGCGGGGATCGCGGCGGTCGGTGTCGTCGCCGCCTTCGCGGCTCCCGGAAAACCCCGAGACTGATTCGTCTGCGTTCCCTCGATGCGGCCCGCCGAAACACCGGCGGGCCGCATTTGGTGGTTCAGAAACAGACAAGGTCCGCTTCTCGTGACTTGAGTCACATTTAACATTTCCTCAATGAAGCGCCGCCTACTCTGCGACTGGTTGAAAGCGAGAGGTTTCCTGTGGCTTGAACGCTTGATGACGCCGTTTACGGAGGAAAGCTATGGAAATGCGACTCATGGGTCCGCTGTCGGTCAGCTGGAATGGCCGAAGTGATATCCCGTCGGCGCGTAAACCACGCAAAGTCCTGGCACTTCTGCTGCTCAACGAGGGCAAGCCGGTGACGGTCAATTCCCTTCTCACGGAATTATGGGGTGACGAACCCCCGCGCAGTGCCCTCACCACGCTCCAGACGTACGTGTTGCAGCTTCGTAAATCCCTCGCGTCCATGGGGGAGTGCTCAGTCACAGATGTCTCTCGGCGTCTCCTGATGACGTGGCCGTGCGGTTATGTATTCAACGTCGAGGAGAACAGCCGGGTAGATCTGCGGGAATTCCGCAGGATCGCCGCCGCCGGACGCGCGGCGGAGCTCGAAGGCGATATCCGTGGCGCGGTCGGTCACTTCCGCTCGGCGCTGAAGCTCTGGCGCGGCCCGCTGCTGGCCGACATCGAGCACGGCCCGCTGCTGCGTTCCGAGGCGGTACGGATGGAGGAGTGCCGGCTCGGCATGATCGAGCGCTGCGTCGAGGGCGACCTGCGGCTCGGCCGGCACCGGGAGGCGGTCAGCGAACTGTCGGCCCTGGTCTCGCAGTACCCGTACCACGAGGACCTGCACGCCCAGTTGATGATCGCGCTCTACCGCTGCGGTCGCCGACAGGACGCCCTGGCCGCCTTCCAGCGGCTGCGGGAACGCATGGTGGACGGCCTCGGCCTGGAGCCCGGCGCGCGCCTCCAGCGGCTGCAACTCGCCGTGCTCAGCGGGGAGGCGGACCTCGACGACAGCATGCCGACGCCGAGGCCCGCGCCGGTCGGAGCCCTGGCCTGAGCGGCCCGACCGGTTCTCAGGCCAGGGACCGGAAGCCCCGCTCGTAATAGACCAGGGGCGGGCCGTCGCCCAGCCGCAGCCCGGACACCCGGCCGACCAGGATCGTGTGATCCCCGGCCGGGTGCCGTGCGTCCACGGCGCAGTCCAGCTCCGCGAGCGCGCCCGCCACCACCGGCAGCCCCGCCGGCGTACGCGCCAGACCGTCGGGGGCGAACTTGTCGGCGCCCTTCGTCGCGAACCGCTGCGCCAGCGGCCGGTGTTCGGGTCCGAGCATGCTCACCGCGAAGTGGCCGCAGTCGGCGAACGCCGCGTACGAGTCGGCCGTGTTCGCCAGACAGACCAGGACCAGCGGCGGGTCCAGGGACACCGAACAGAACGAACTCGCCGTGAACCCGCGGGGTTCACCGCGCGCGCCCCGGGTCGTGACCACCACGACACCGGCCGGGAAGCGGGCCATCGCGGCCCGGAAGTCCTCGGCGGCCGGCGCCCCGGTCTCCGTGCGTACCCGCTGCGCGCGCACCGTCTCCGTACGTTCGCTCACGGCAGCGCCACCACCTGTCCGGCGAAGTTGAGGCCCGCGCCGAAGCCCATCAGCAGGGCCGTGTCGCCGGTACTCGCGGTGCCTGCCGTCAGCAGCGCCTCCAACGCCAACGGCACCGACGCCGCCGAGGTGTTGCCCGAGCGGACCACGTCCCGGGCGATCGCCGTACCGGCCCCAAGGCCGAGCCGCTCGGCCATCAGCTCGATCATCCGCAGGTTCGCCTGGTGCGGTACGAACACGTCGAGCCCGGCCGGTTCGACGCCCGCCGCCGTCAGCGCGAGGCGGGCCTGCGGCGCCACCTCCTCCATGGCCCAGCGGAACACGCGCCGCCCGTCCATCCGCATCCACGGACGCCGCCGCGGATCCGGGTCGGCGGCGAACGCGTCCCAGCTCGCGCTCATGCTCAGCGCCTGCTCGTACCGGCCCGCCGCGCCACGGACCACGGGTCCGATCCCGGGGGTCGGGGACGGGCCGACGACCGCCGCGCCGGCGCCGTCGGCGAACAGCACGGAGACGCTCCGGTCCAGGGGATCGACGATGTCCGTCATCCGTTCCGTGCCGATCACCAGCACATGCCGGGCGCTGCCCGCCGACACCGCGTCCGAGGCGATGGCCAGCGCGTGGCAGAACCCCGCGCACGCGGCCGACACATCCACCCCGGCCGCGTTCCGCGCACCGAGCGCCTCGGCCACCCGGACCGACAGCGGCGGCGTCTGCACCAGGTTCGACATGCTCGCGACCAGCACCAGATCGACCTGGTCGGGTACGGCTCCGGCGTGCGCCAGCGCCTTGCCCGCGGCGGCCACGGCCATCACCGCCAGCGTCTCGTCCGGCTGCGCGAAACGCCGTTCGCGGATGCCGCTGCGGCTCTCGATCCACTGCGGGGACGAGTCGACCCGCGCGCACATCTCGTCGTTCGACACCACCGTGCGCGGCCGGTAGCCGCCGATGCCGAGAATTCTGCTGTGGCCGCCCGCGGCGGCCCTGATCTGCTGGGACAACGTCAACTCCCGACGGAGGCAGCGGACTTGGGGTTCGGTCGATGGTTCGGTCGATGTTCGGTGGGGGTCGAGGGCAGGGTCGGATACGTCCACCAGCCTGGGGGCGGAGTCTCGATCCCGGCTCGATCCGGGCTCAAGCCGCCCCGGTGACGGTGGTCGGGTCACCCGCCGCCCCCTCCCTGAGGCCCGACTCCCAAAGGACCCGACGTGAGCGCCTTCACCCTCGACGAGTTCCGCAAGCTCGTGGACGACACCCTCGACAGCGAGGCCGCCGCCGCCCTCGACGAGACGACCCTGGACACCACGTTCACCGACCTCGGCTACGACTCGCTGACCGTGTTCGAACTCGTCACCCGCATCCAGGACGACTACCCGGTCACTATTTCCGACGAGCAGCTCGACGAGCTCAAGACCCCCTCGGCGCTGATCGCCTACGTGGCCGCCCGGCTCACCGAGGCGCGGGCGTGAACCGCCCGCGCCGCGTCCAGGGCGGCCACGTCGGCGGCCGTCCCCGTACCGTGCGACGGCAGCAGCGGCGCCACCACGACCGCACCGGAACGCACGGCGGGATGACGCCGGGCGGCCGCCGAGAGGCTGTGGTCGCAGCTCGCGTCGAGCAGGACGAGCCCGGGACCCTCGGTGTGCGCGTCGAGCAGCGCCCGCAGCGCGGGCCAGAACCGCACCGGGAGGCTCAACTGGTCACCCCAGAAGGCGGGGCGGCGCGCCTCGTCCCGCGTGAGACGGCGGGCGGTCCGGCACGAGATCAGCTCCCGCGTCGGCGCCCGCAGCTCCAGCGCGCCGAACGCGGCGGTGAACGCGTTCGCGACCGGCTCCATCGAGGGGCTGTGGAACCCGTGGTCCGAGCGGAGCGGCCGCACGGTCACCCCGGCCGCCCGCAGCCGCCGCGCGGCCTCGGCGAGAGGGCCGGAGGGACCCGAAAGGACCGTCTGCCGGGGCCCGTTGACCGCGCCCACCACCACGCCGTCGCGCGCGTGGGCGGCCAGCGCGGCGGCCGGGGCGGCGACCGCGAGCATCCCTCCCGCCGGGGCGGTCACCCGCGACCGCGCGGCCAGCAGGCCCGCGCCCTCCTCCAGGGTGAACACCCCGGCGAGGCAGGCCGCCGCGAGCTCGCCCGCGCTGTGCCCCACCAGCACGTCCACGCCGGAGCCCCAGCGGTCCACGGCACGCCCGAGCGCGTGCCCCACGGCGAACAGCAGAGGCTGCGCGGCACGCGCCTCGCCGATCGCGGAGCCGGGGGCCGCACGCAACCAGGTGGCACGCAGCGCTTCCCCTTGACCGCCGAGCCGATCCCCGGGCCGATCGCTGAGCCGACGGCCGCGCCGTTCACCGGAACGACCACCGCCCCGGCCGTCGAGCGCGTCGAAGAAGCGGAAGAAGTCGTCCATCGCGTCCGTGAACACCCGCTCCCGCCCGTACAGGCCGGCGGCCATCCGTTCGCGCTGCGCGCCCTGGCCGGGCAGCAGCAGTACGGTCCTTCGTTCGTCCATGGAGGCCTCCCGGGCTCTCGTGCTCGGCTGGAACCCCGCGACCCTCGCGAGACGGCCTCGACCGCGGGTCGAGTCCCTCTGGAATCCAGCGGGCCGAGGCAGGCGGGGGCACGTCCCCCGACCCGGCCGGGCACCGAACGGACCCGCCCGTGATGGACGTCCACGTGCTCGGACGCTTCCACGTCCTCGGCGCGCACGGCGACGGGGTGCCCGCGGCCCGCAAACCCCGGCAGGTCCTCGCCCTCCTGGTGCTCGGCGCCGGACACCCGGTCACCCCCGCGGCCCTGCTGGCGGAGCTGTGGGACGGCCATCCGCCGCGCAGCGCCGCGGCGACGCTCCAGACCTACGTGCTCCAGCTGCGCAAGGCGCTCGCCCGTGCCTGCGCCAGGCCACCGGCGGAGATCGCCCGACGCGTGCTGGTCACCGAGTACGGCGGTTACCGCTTCGAGGCCGGCGAGGGCTCCTGCGACCTGGACGGCTTCACCCGCCTGGAACGCGTCGCCCAGACCGCCGACCAGGCCGGGGACCACGCGGTGGCGACCCGGGCGGGCCGTGCCGCGCTGGCGCTCTGCGAGGGTCCGCTCTTCGGCGACGTCGAGCAGGGCAGACTGCTGCGCGCCGCCGCGGACCAGTTCGACCGGCGCCGACTGGCCCTCCAACTCCGGTGCGCCGCAGGAGAGATGGCGCTCGGCGGTCACCGCGACGCGGTCGGTGAACTCGCCGCCCTCGCCGTGGCCCGCCCCTGCGACGAGGAATTGTGCGCGCTGCTGATGACCGCCCTGCACCACTGCGGGCGCCGCTTCGACGCGCTGGCGGCCTTCGCCCGGTTGCGCACCGCCATGGCCGCCGAGTTGGGGTGGCGCCGGGCCCGGTCGTACGGCGGCTGTACCGGGCCGTACGGGCGGGCGACGCGATTCCCGTGCGCCCGCCCGCCGTACCCGGCGGCGCGGCCGCGAACGCCACCGTTCCTCGAGCCGACTTCGAGCCCGGCGCCGCAGACTTCCCGTCGCAAGCAGGCGTCACCCAGTCCGTCGTACCGCTCGCCCAAGGGGGAAAACCGCAGTGAACCGACAAGTCGCCATCACCGGGATCGGCGTGGTGGCACCGGGCGGAGTGGGCAAGAAGGCCTTCTGGGACCTGCTGGTCTCGGGCCGCACCGCCACCCGCACCCTCTCCTTCTTCGACCCCTCCCCGTTCCGCTCGCAGATCGCCGCCGAGGTCGACTTCGCGCCCGAGCGCCACGGACTCACGCCCCGCGAGATCCGCCGGCTGGACAGGGCCGCGCAGTTCGCCGTGGTCAGCGCCCGCGAGTGCCTCGCCGACAGCGGTCTGGAGTTCGCCGAACTCCGGCCGGAGCGGACCGGCGTCAGCGTCGGCAGCGCCGTCGGCGGCACCACCACGCTCGAACGCGAGTACCTCGCGCTCAGCGACAGCGGCCGCACCTGGGAACTCGACGCCGGATACATCTCCCCGCACCTGTTCGACGCGTTCGTACCCAGTTCCCTCGCGGCCGAAGTGGCCCGGGTCGTCGGCGCCGAGGGCCCGGCCGCCGTCGTCTCCACCGGCTGCACCTCCGGCCTCGACTCCCTCGGCTACGCCCGCGACCTGATCGCGGAGGGCAGCGCCGACGTCATGCTGGCCGGCGCCGCCGACACCCCCATCTCACCGATCGCCGTGGCCTGCTTCGACGCGATCAAGGCGACCTCACCGCGCAACGACGCGCCCGAGCACGCCTCGCGCCCCTTCGACCGCACCCGCAACGGCTTCGTCCTCGCGGAGGGCGCGGCCATGTTCGTCCTGGAGGAACTCGGCCACGCGAGGGCCCGCGGAGCGCACGTGTACGGGCTGATCTCCGGCTACGCCACGCGCTGCAACGCGTACCACATGACCGGGCTCAAGCCGGACGGCCGGGAGATGGCCGAGGCCATCCGCCACGCACTGGAGGAGGGCCGCACCGACCCCGCCTCCGTCGGCTACGTCAACGCGCACGGATCCGGCACCAAGCAGAACGACCGGCACGAGACGGCCGCCTTCAAGACCGCCCTCGGCGACCACGCCCGGCACGTGCCCATCAGCTCCATCAAGTCCATGATCGGCCACTCGCTGGGCGCGATCGGCTCGATCGAGATCGCGGCCTGCGCCCTCGCGCTGGAGTACGGCGCCGTGCCGCCCACCGCCAATCTGCACGAACCCGACCCCGAGTGCGACCTCGACTACGTGCCGAACGAGGCGCGCGAGGTCGCCGTCGACACCGTGCTCAGCGTCGGCAGCGGCTTCGGCGGCTTCCAGAGCGCGATGGTCCTCGCCCGTGAACCCCGTCAGGAGAGTGCGGCATGACCCTCGCACCGGCCCGGACCAGTACAACTACCCGTACCCGTACGGCGGTCGTGACCGGAATCGGTGTCGTCGCCCCCAACGGGCTCGGTGTCGAGGAGTGGTGGGCCGCCACGCTCAGCGGAGTCAGCGGCATCCGGCCCGTCGACTCCTTCGACGCCACCGGCTATCCGACCCGACTGGTGGGCCGCATCGAGGGCTTCGAGGACGCCGCGCACGTGCCGGGACGGCTGCTCCCGCAGACCGACCGGGTCACCAGGCTGGCCCTGGCCGCCACCGACTGGGCCCTCGCGGACGCGGCGGCGGAACCCGACACGATCCCCGAGTACGACAAGAGCGTGATCACCTCCAACGCCACGGGCGGCTTCGAGTTCACCCACCGCGAGATCCGCAAGCTCTGGACACAAGGACCGCAGCACGTCAGCGTGTACGAGTCCTTCGCCTGGTTCTACGCGGTCAACACCGGCCAGATCTCCATCCGCCACGGCATGCGCGGAGCCGGCGGTGTGCTCGTCTCCGAACAGGCCGGCGGCCTCGACGCGATCGGCCACGCCCGCCGCACGCTGCGCAAGGGCAGCACCTTCACGGTCACCGGCGGTGTCGAGTCGGCCCTCGACCCGTGGGGCCTGGCCGCGCACACGGCGAGCGGCCGCCTCTCGCGGGAACCCGACCCCGCCCGCGCCTACGTTCCCTTCGACACCCGGGCGAGCGGCCATGTCCCGGGGGAGGGCGGCGCGATCCTGATCCTGGAGGACGCCGCGGCCGCGGACCGGCGCGGAGCCCGGCAGGTCTACGGGGAGATCGCCGGATACGCCGCCACGTTCGACCCCGCCCCCGGCTCCGGGCGGCCACCCGGTCTCGAACGGGCCGCCCGCACCGCCCTCGCCGACGCGGGCGCGGAACCGTCCGACGTCGACGTGGTGTTCGCCGACGCCGCCGGTGATCCGGCCCTGGACCGGGCGGAGACCGCGGCCCTCACCGCGCTCTTCGGTCCGTACGGGGTGCCGGTGACCGCGCCCCGGACGATGACCGGACGGCTGGCCGCGGGAGGTCCCGCGCTGGATGTCGCGGCCGCCCTGCTGTCCGTACGCGACGGCGTCGTGCCCCCGACGATCAACGTCGCACGGCCCGGCCCCGACCACCGGATCGATCTCGTACGGGACGCGCCGCGCACCCTCGCGGTGCGCACCGCCCTCGTACTGGCGCGCGGACAGGGCGGATTCAACGCCGCCGTGGTCGTCCGCGCGCCGGAAGCCCAGTGACACCCCAAGGCCCGAAGGAGTGAGGACCCCCCACATGAGCACGATCACCCTGAACGACCTCCGGCAGATCCTCGCCGTGTGCGCCGGCGAGGACGAGGACACCGCCTTCGACGGAACCGACCTCGACACCCCGTTCACCGACCTCGGATACGACTCGCTCGCCATGCTGGAGACGGCGGCCCATGTCACCCAGCGATTCGGAGTGGAGATCGACGACACCGAGTTGTCGGATCTGCGGACCCCGCGGCAGTTCCTCGACGGCGTGAACGAGGTGCTCGCCCGAGCCGCCTGACGCGACGGCTGCACGACACGACGAAGGGGCCGACCGTGATCACGGTCGGCCCCTTCGTCACGCGTTCCGTCAGAACGACAGGTGATCCTGCGTCACCTTCCGTCGCAGCGTGCGCAGGTGACCGTCCTCGCGGACGAGCACGTCACGCACCACGCAGCTGGGCGCGATCACCGGCGTGGCCTGTCCGGGCCGGGTGATCACCACCAGGGCGTAGAACTCCGTCTGGATGCTGCCGTCGTCCTGCGGGCGTACGTCCAGCATGTTGAACCAGTGCCGTCGCTGCACGGGATCGTCGGCGAAGCGGCGCTCGTTGAAGCCGCGCACCTCCTCGGCGATCGCCTCGCGGCCCCGCGCCGGGGGCGAGTCGGGGGAGTGCTCGAACTCCCCGTCCTGGGCGAAGGTCGCGGCGAACTCCTCGGCCCGGACGGCGTCGAGGCGATGCGCCTGCCGGGCGTAGAACTGCTGGACCTCCGCGTAGAGGCCGGTGAGGGCGGCGGTCGCCGCCGGTGCGCTGGTGGTCACGGACACTCCTCGTCGCACGGTGTCCCGGCCGGTCGGCCGAACCGGATCAGCGTCGCCGAGCGGGCTCGACGCCTCCTCGAGCCCGCCTCAAGGGCGGTCGGACAGATTGACGCCATCGGACCATCGAGGGGAGCGCGGCCGTGACCGCAACGACAACGCAGACAGCCGAGGACCACGAGGCCGGAGCCGCCCGCCGCGGCACCGCCCTCGTCACCGGGGCGACCCGGGGCATCGGCCACGCCGTGGCCGCGGCCCTGGCGGGCAGCGGGCATCCGGTCTTCCTCTGCGCCCGCGACGAGGAGGCGCTGACCGCGACCGTCAAGGAACTGACCGAGCTCGGCCACGAGGCGGACGGCGCGGTCTGCGACGTCACCTCGGCCCCGGCGGTACGGGAGTTCGTGCGCGCCGCCGTCGACCGCTTCGGCCCGGTCGAGGTCCTCGTCAACAACGCGGGCCGCAGCGGCGGCGGCGTCACCGCCGACCTGCCCGACGAGCTCTGGTACGACGTGATCGACACCAACCTCAACAGCGTCTTCCTCGTGACGAAGGAGGCACTGACCACCGGCGGCATGCGCGAGCGCGACCGCGGCCGGATCATCAGCATCGCCTCCACCGGTGGGAAGCAGGGGGTGGTCTTCGGGGCGCCGTACTCGGCCTCCAAGCACGGGGTCATCGGCTTCACCAAGGCGCTGGGCCTGGAGCTCGCCCGGACCGGCATCACCGTCAACGCCGTCTGCCCCGGCTACGTCGAGACGCCGATGGCGGGCCAGGTCCGCCGGCACTACGCCGACCTGTGGGACGTACCGGAGGAGGAGGTGCTGAGCCGCTTCGAGGCGAAGATCCCGCTGGGCCGCTACAGCCGCCCCGACGAAGTGGCCGCGCTGGTCGGCTACCTGGCGTCCGACGCGGCCGCCGCCGTCACCGCGCAGGCGTGGAACGTGTGCGGCGGACTGGGGAACTACTGATGGGAGCTCCCGTGACCCCGCACACCGCCCGGCACACGGCCGTCCTCAAGGCGCCCGCGGCCCGCGCGTACGGCATCGTCGCCGACGTCCTCGACTGGCCGCTCTACTTCACCCCCTGCCTGCACGCCCAGGTACTGGAGAGCTCGCCCGACGGCGAACGCATCCGCCTGTGGGCGCTGGTCGGCCACGAGGTGCGCAGCTGGACCTCGCGGCGCACGTTCGACCCCGACGGGCTGCGCATCGGGTTCCGGCAGGAGAACAGCGCCCCGCCCCTCGCCTCGATGGGCGGCCACTGGGCGTTCGCGACCGAGCCGGCCGAGGGGACGAGTACGCTCGTCCTCGCCCACGACTGGACCCTCACCGACGACGACCCCGCATCGGCGCGCTGGGTGGCCGAAGCCCTCGACGGCAACAGCGTCACCGAGGTCGCCTCGGTCGTCGACTGGGCCGAACGCACCGACGCGGTGGGGGAGTTGGTGTTCTCCTTCACCGACGAGGTGGAGATCGACGGACCGGCCGACGAGGTGTACGCCTTCCTGCACCGGGCCGACCTCTGGCCGGACAGGCTCCCCCACGTCGCCCGCCTGGAACTCGGCACCACGCCCGCGGGCGAGGCCACGGCCGGGGCCGAGGTGCAGACGCTGGAGATGGACACCGCGGCCGCCGACGGCACGGTGCACACCACCCGCTCGGTACGGCTCTGCTTCCCCGGCGAGACCACCGCGCGGATCGTCTACAAGCAGACGACCGTGCCGCGCCCGCTGCTCGGCCACAGCGGCGAGTGGACCGTCACCGCGGGCGCGGACGGCCGCACACGGGTCATCGCACGCCACAGTGTCGCGCTCGACCCCGACGGCGTCACGGCGTTCTTCGGCGCCGGGACCGATCTCGCCGACGCCCGCGCGAAGGTGCGCGAGGCGCTGGGCGGCAACAGCCGCCGCACGCTCGCCGCGGCCCGCGCCCACGTGGAGAGCGGGAGCGGTCGCCGATGACCGAGACGCTCACCCCGCACGGCCACGGCACCCGCCCCGCCGCCCCACAGCGGATGCGGGAGATCGCCGACGGCGTCTTCGCGTACGTCCAGCCGGAGGGCGGCTGGTGCGTCAACAACGCCGGCGTCCTGGTCGGGTCCGACCGCGTCACCGTCATCGACACGGCCGCCACCGAAGCCAGGGCCCGCGCCCTGCGCCAGGCGATCGGCGACCTCACGGCCAGTCCGCCACGGGTCCTCGTCAACACGCACTTCCACGGCGACCACACCTTCGGCAACGCGGTCGTCGGCGGCTCGGACGCCGTGATCGTCGCCCACGAGCGGGCCCGTACGGAGATGGCCGCGGCCGGTCTCGGCCTCACCGGCCTGTGGCCCGACGTCGAGTGGGGCGGGATCTCCGTCACCCTGCCCCATCTCACGTACGAGGACCGCCTCGTCCTGCATCTCGACGACCGGCAGGCCGAGTTGATCCACGTCGGCCCCGCGCACACCACCAACGACACGGTCGTCTGGCTGCCGCGGGAGCGGGTGCTGTTCGCCGGTGACGTCCTCATGTCGGGGTGCACCCCGTTCGTCCTGATGGGCTCGGTCAGAGGCTCCCTGCGGGCCGTCGAACGGCTGCGCGCGCTCGACCCGCTCCTGGTGGTCGGCGGGCACGGCCCGGTCTGCGGACCGGAGGTCCTGGACGAGACGGCCGCGTATCTGCGCCGGATCCAGCGGCTCGCCGCGGACGGCGCGAAGGCCGGGCTGACGCCCCTGGAGACCGCCCGCGAAGCGGGTCCCGGCCCGTACGCGCACTGGCTGGACGCCGAACGACTCGTCGGGAACCTCCATCGGGCGTACGCCGAGCAGGCCGGAGGAGCGGACGGGGAACCTCTGGACGTCGTGTCCGTCTTCGGTGAGCTGGTGGCGTACAACGGCGGCCGTCTGCCGGCCTGTTACGCCTGACCGCGCTGGTCGACACACCACTGGGCCGCCGGCTTCGCGCCGGCGGCCCAGTGGTGTGTCCTCACGTCAGCCCAGGAACGCGTCCCGATGGTCCGTGACCCAGGTCCTGAACGACCGCGCGGGACGCCCGGTGACCTCCGCCACCGTGCCGGCCACCCCCGGCGGCCGCTCGGTGAAGTACCGCTCCACCCCCACCAGGGCCCGCGCGTACGGTTCGGGCAGATGCGCCGACGCGGCCCGGACCCACGCCTCTTCGGGCACCTGCTCCACGCGCAGCGGCCGCCCGACCGTCTCTGCGATGATCCGCGCCCTGTCGTGCATGTTGAGCAACCGCGGTCCCGACAGCGGCAGGACGCGCCCCGCCCACCGGTCGACCGCACCGCGCAACGCGACCGCGGCGACGTCGGCGATGTCCCGCGGGTCGATCAGCGCCACCGACAGCTGCGGGAACACGACCCTGACCACACCGTCGCCGCGCACGGCGGGCACCCAGTGCAGGGCGAGCGTGCTGAACGCCCCCGGCCGCAGGAACGTCGTCGGCACACCACTGGCCCGCAGCTGCCGCTCACCCTCCACATGCTTGCGGAACATCGGGTTGTCGTAGCCCGGGTCGGCGGCCGCCGACGCCGACAGCAGCACCACGTGCCGCAGCTCGGCCGCACGGCTCGCCGCGTGGGCGAACGCCGCCCCCGCGTCCGCGTCGAGCATCACGTAGGCCCGGTCGACCCCCTTCAGCGCACGGCCCAGCGCGTCGGCGTCCGCCAGATCACCCACGACCGGCTCCGCCCCGTCCGGCAGCACCGACCCCGCCCGCTCCGCGTCGCGGGTCAGCGCCCGCACCCGGGTCCCCGCGTCGAGGAGTTCCCGCACCAGGTGGCGGCCGACCGCCCCCGTCGCCCCGGTCACCAGAACCGTGTTCATCGCGCCTCGCCCTCCCGGCCGGACAGCGCCCAGGCCCCGTACGCGGCACCGCTGGACTCGAAGTCGAGCGCCACATGCGTGGCGGCGGTGTTGACATCACGCCAGAACCGCTGGACCGGGTCGGTCTCGGCCTGCCCGGAAGTGCCCCCCGCGCGGAACACGCGGTCCACGCCCGCTACGAGGAGTTCGGCGGCGAGCGCCGTGTCCCGCGCCCCGCGCACCGCGGCGGCGCCCTCGGGCACGGTCTCCGTACCGTCGGCGACCCGCGCGGTCCGCAGCAGGAGCAGCTCCGCCGCGTCCGCCTCGCCCGCCGCCCGCGCCAGCGTGGTCTGCACCGACCGCACCTCCCTGACGGCGCGCCCCCGTACATCGGTGCGCAGCGCCGTCCGCGCCGTCCACGTCCTGAGCGCGCCCCGGACGGCCCCGAGCAGCGGCGCCGCGAACGGCAGCGCGCCCACCGCGTGCATCGGCACCGTGTGGCAGCGCGCGTCGGAGGCCGGGGCGTCGCCCGCGAGGACCGCCGCACGCGCGAACGAACGGTGCTCGGGCACGAAGACGTCGGTCAGCACCATCGTGTCGCTGCCCGTGCCCCGCATCCCGACCGGGAACCAGGTCTCCTCGACCGCGAAGTCCCGTCGCGGCACCGCGAAGAAGCGCACCTGCGCCGGACCGTCCGCGTCCGCGCCGGCCACCGCGGCGCACGCGAGGACCCAGTCGGCGACGTGCACCCCGCTGATGTACGACCACGCGCCGGTCAGCCGCCACCCGCCCGCGGTGACCTCCGCCCCGCCCGACGGGATGAGCGCTCCGGCGACGAGCGTGTCGGGTCCCTCCGCCCACACCTCCTCCTGTCCGGCCTCGGGAAGGAAGGCCGCGTACCGCGCGGCGTACGCGGCGAGCGACGCGGTCCACGCCGCCGCCGCGCACCCTCCCCGACCCGTGCGACGGCCCCGGTCAGCTCGGCGAACCCGCCCTGCGCGCCTCCGTACGCCTTCGGTACGAAGTGCCGGGCGAACCCCGCATCCACCAGGGCGCCCACCACCTCCGGCGAGAGCCTCCGCGCGGTCTCGGCCGCCCGGGAGCCGCGGGCCGCGACCTCGGCGACGTGTGACGCTCGTTCACCGAGCGTCGAACTCCTGTGCTCCGACATGGTGTCTGCCACCTCCGCCGGGAGGATGACCCCGCTGTCTGGAGCCGGGCTCGACCCGTACTACAGCCCCGCGCCCCGGCCCCCGCGCTCACCCTTCGAGCAGCGTCTCGTACACGTCGGGATCCGTGCGCGCCTCGGCCCGCAGCCGCTCGAACAACTCCCGGACCCGCGGGCCGGAGGACGCCGCCGCGTGCGCCGCGGCGTCCTCCCACCGGGCCACCATCACCAGCCGCTCGGGCGTCCGCAGCGACCGGTGCAGCCGCAGCGAGTCGAAGCCCGGCTGCCTCTTCATGTGCGCGCAGATCTCGTCGAGCACCGCGAAGAGGGCCTTCTCGTCGCCGGTCAGGGTCAGTTGATTGATCATCGTCACCATGCGCTCATTCCACCGCACCCCGCTGGAATCCGGCTCGGGCGGGTGACGTCACCTCGTGGCGCGCACGTCCCGGGTGAGCCGGTCGAGCGAGACCGGTGCACCGAGAATCCGCTCGGCCGCGCGATGCCCCGACAGGAGCGCGCCGTGCACGGTGGCCGGCTCGTGCCCGTAGGTCGCCTCGCCCGCGAAATGGAGCACGCCGTCGACGGGCCCCGCCAGCGCGTCGTGGTCGTCGTGCGAGGAACCGACGGCGACGTACGAGTACGAGCCGAGGGCGAGCGGATCGCTGCCCCAGCGGGTGATCCAGTGCGCCACCGGGTCGGGGACACCGGCACCGTACAGCGCGCGCAGGGAGTCGAGGACCGAGGCGACCACCTCGTCGTCGGTCCGCCGCTCGATCTCCCGCCCCCAGGCGCCGCCGGCGAAGGTCAGCAGCATCGGCTCGCCGCTCACCACGGAGACGTCGTACCAGGAGTGCCAGGGGAAGCCGGCCCGGCCGTGCTGCCGGATCGCGTAGACGCCGTCCTGCCAGAACCGCTTCGGGAACTGGAGGAACACCTTGTTGAAGACGCCCATGCCGAGCCGGTCGATCGGCCCCGCGACGGCGTCCGGCAGCGCGGGCGTGAACGTGATCGCCCCCGCCTTGAGCACGCCCAGCGGCACCGTGACGATCACCTGGGCGGCGTCGAAGGACCCGACCTCCGTGTCGACCCGCACCCCGTCCGCCGACCTGGTGACCGCCGTCACCGTCGTTCCCGTACGCACGTCGAGGCCCTCGGCGAACGCGCGGGGCAGGGCGTCGAAGCCGCCGGGGAAGATGACCTCGTCGCCCTCGATGGCGTCCTCGTCGAGCGCGTGCGCGGCGACGTCCTCGACCTCCGCGCCGCACTGCTCCTCCGTGCGGTGACGGTAGAACGAGCGGACCCGGTCGGCGCGTTCGGGATCCCAGCCGGTCGCGGCGAGGGTGCGCTCGGCCGCGGCGGCGTAGCTCTCGTCGGGCCCGGAGTCCGCGATGGTCCGCTGGAAGAGCGCGTCCGCCGCGTCGACGTCGGCGATCCAGCGGCGGGTGGCGTCGTCGTCCAGGAGGCGCCGGGACGCGTCGTGGTCGGCGATCGGCCGCCCACCTGCCTGGAAGCTCCCCACGGTGAACTCGCGGGTCTCCATGCCGAACGCCGGGACGAGGTCCGTGAGCGGGTTGCCGGTGAGACCGTGGATCCACGAGGCGCCGCGGTCGACGGAGAACCCCGCCGTGCGGTCCGTCCACATCCGGCCGCCGACGCGCTCGCGTGCTTCGAGCACGATCACGCGGCGTCCGGCCGCGTGCAGGAGTCGGGCCGCGGTGAGGCCGGCGATGCCCGCGCCGACGACGATGGTGTCCATCAACTTCACTCTTCTCCGAGCTCTGTCACGGAAATCTTCACGGGGGAGGGGGACGGGCGTCGTACGGGTGCGGTCAGCCGGCGTGGCCGAGCTGGGTGAGGGCCAGGTCGAGGGTGTCGGCGAAGAAGTCCGCGGCCACGGTGTCGATGCACAGCGGCGGCTTGATCTTCAGGATGTTGAGGTGGTCGCCGGTGGGCTGGACGACGACGCCGAGGTCGAGCATCAGGTCGCACAGCTCGGCGGTCTCCTCCGTGGCGGGCTCCAGGGTCGCCCGGTCGCGGACGAGTTCGAGGCCGAGGTAGAGGCCCGAACCGTGCACCGCCCCGACGACGCGGTGCCGGTCCGCCAGGGCCCGGAGCCGCTCCTTGAGGTGACCACCGACGCGGACCGCGTTGCCCTGGAGATCCTCGTCGCGCAGCGCGTCCAGGACGGTGAGGCCGACCACGCTGGAGACCGGGCTGCCGCCGGTGGAGGAGAAGAAGTAGCCCTGCTCGCGGTACCGGTCGGCGATCTCCCGCGTGGTGATGACGGCGCCGAGCGGGTGTCCGTTGCCCATGGCCTTGGCGACGCAGACGATGTCGGGCACGACCCGCTGCTGCTCGAAGCCCCAGAACCAGTGCCCGAGCCGGCCGTAACCGGCCTGCACCTCGTCGGCGACGGCCAGACCGCCGTGCCGCCGCACCGCCGCGTACACCTGGTCCAGATAGCCGTCGGGCAGGGCGACCCCGCCGGCGTTGCCGTAGAAGGTCTCGCTGACGAACGCCCCGGCCGGCTGCCCGGCGGCCGCGAGACCGTCGATCACGGCGACGGCCTCCGCCGCGTAGCGCGCCGCGTCAACCCCGCGGTGGCGGCCCCGATACGGGTTGGGCGAGTCCACGGTGTGCACCCAACCCGGGCGCGTGGCCAGGGCGTTGGGGTTGTCCTGGAGGGAGGTGGAGACGGCGTCCGAGGCGTACGTCCAGCCGTGGTACGCCTCGCGCACGGCGACCACGTCGGGCCTGCCGGACGCGCCGACGGCGAGGCGCAGGCCCAGATCCACGGCCTCGGAGCCGGAGTTGACGAGGAAGACCGTGTCCAGGGGCTCGGGCAGCAGCGCGGCGAGGCGTTCGGTGAACTCCACCACCGCGGCGTAGTGGAACCGCGAGTTGGTGTTCAGCCGCCGCAACTGCCGGGTCACCGCCTGCTCGACACGAGGGTGGGCGTGGCCGAGCGGGGTGACGTTGTTGACGATGTCGAGGTAGGAGCGGCCGTCGGTGGACAGCAGGTGGTGGCGCCAGCCCCGCTCGATCCGGGGCGGCTCGGCGTAGTAGTGCTCCTGCACCGTCGCGAACACGGCATCACGTCGCTCCAGCAGGTCGGCGGTGCGTCGCGCGGGGTCCGTGGGAGCCAGGCCCAGGAGCGGGGCCGGGTCGGCGGTGAGCGGCAGCCAGCCCTCGGCGTACTCGGGACGCACCAGCGGCGGCAGGGCCGGGCTGTCGGGCGTGCGGAGCGCGACGTGGACCCGGCTCCCGGCGGGCAGGCGGACGAGGTCGTCGCCCGCCCGGACCGCCCGGCCCGCGGCGATCCCGGCGGCCGGCGGGACGGTGACGGGGAAGGACACCGTCAGCACGAAGGGCCCGCGCGCCGGCTGCTGGGCGACCTCCTCGGTGATCGCTTCGGTGAGCTCCACGCGTCCGGGCTCCGCCGTCAGGACCTGTCCCGCACCGGGGGCCTGGAGCACCGTCGCCCGGCCGAGTCGCACGTCGATGCCGGTGGGGACCGTCGCGCCGGAGCGCGTCGACAGGGCCGGGGCCAGATCCAGCCGTGCCCGCGCGTACCGGGTGGCGGTCGCGTGAGCGCCGCTCGCGAGCGCGGCGGACGACATCGTCTCCTCGGCGTCGGCGGCGAGCCAGGCTCCCGCGTCCATGGCGTCGGAGTCCGTGGACAGATCGAGTACGGCGACGCGGTCGGCCGCGATGTCGCGCAGCAGCGGGAGCGTCGGGGCAGCGGCGGCGACAGGGGTGTCGGCGAGCCCGACCGCGTTCCTGACGAGCCGGGTCATCACCGGCAGCGGCACGCGCACGGCCTGCTCGAAGATCCGCCACTCGCGGTCGAGCGCGGCGGTCGCGTAGGCGTTGTCCGCGTCGACCGCGGCCTGCTGCCGGCCGCTGACGACGAGTCCCGCGGCGCGCAGCACCACGAGCGGCCAGAGCGCGTCGGCCTCCGCGGCGGACAGCGGCCGCACGGCGTGGAAGGCGCGGACGGCGGGGAGCACGTGATGCGGTTCGACGCCGTCGTGATGGAGGACGGAGGAGAGCGTCACGGCGAGCTCGCCGATCGCCCAACTCGTCGTCAGATCACCGAAGTCGATGATTCCGTCGGGTATCGGCACGTGGCTGTCGGGACGGCGGATCAGGTTGTCGTCCGTGAGGTCCAGGTGCACGGCCTGGCGCGGCAGCGCGTCGGCGACCTCCTGGACGCGGCTCCAGGCCTCGGCGGTGGCGCCCTCGACGGCGGCCCGTCGCTCGGGCTCGTCGAGGTGCCCGGCGAGCGTCGCGACGACGCGGTCGGCGTACCGCGGGTCCCACTGGAGGACGCGGTCGAGGCCCGGATGGCCGAACTCCCGCAGGGCGGTGCTCACTTGGGCGGCGATCGTGCCCATCGCCGCGACCGTGCGGGGTGACAGGTGGCGCGGCCCGGACAGCGTGCCGCCGGGCAGGTGCCGTAGCAGACGGGCGACCGCGGGCCCACTGTCCGTGTCGACCGTGGTGCGGCGCGGGGTGCCGTCGGGGTGCCGTAGGACCGTGGCGATCCGCAGGTCGGGGTGTGCGTCGGCGATCAGGTCGGCGGCGGTGTCCTGCGCCTCGATCTCCAGGAGACCGAACGCCGGGTTGGCGATCTTCAGGACCGCGAGAACCGTCGCGTTCCCGTCCCGCAGCAGGAAGTTGGCGTCCTGCTGGCTTCCCAGCGGTTCCGCCCGCGCGCCGTCGACGCCGAGGTCCTTGCGGGCCATGGCCTCGGCCTCGGCCGGCGTGGTGCGCGGCACGGGAAGCGCGTCCTCGGCGAAGAAGTCGACCGTCGTACGGGGTTCGGGGTGCGGCATGGCGGAGTCCTCGACAGGGGGGCGCGGAGCGGGGTGGCGGGCGGGGGAGTGGGATCGGGGCGGTCGGGCGCCTCAGTCGACGTGCCACAGGAAGCGGTGGGTGTGGATCCCGAAGTACGGGAACTTCTCCACGGACGTGACGCCCTCGACGGCCCGGACGACGTCGTTGACGAAGTCGAGCAGGTCGTGCGGGCGCGCGCAGACGACCTCGACGAACAGGTCGAAGGTCCCGGCGGTCAGGACCGCGTAGACGACCTCGTCGTGCCCGGAGAGCGCGTCGGCCACCGCCCGGGGATCGCCGTCGACGCGCAGGCCGAGCAGCGCCATGGACTGATGGCCCATGGTCATCGGGTCGGTCACCCCCACCACCTGCACCGCCTTGGCGTCGATCAGGCGCTGCAACCGCAGCCGCGCGGCCGACGGGGACAGGCCCACCTTCGGCCCCAGCTCGGCGTAGGGGATCCGGCCGTCCACCTGCAACTCCCGCAGGATGGCCCGGTCGATCTCGTCCATGAAGTCCCTCTTCGCCCTTCGCCGCCGGAACAGTGATCGGTGATGCTGATGCGAGCACGATGCCGGTTCTTCACGCTCGAATCAAGAGGTTCGATGCGTGAATCGCGCGTGAAACGTCCTCGATCGCGCGGGAAGCGTCCTCGGGACAGGCGTGGAGCACGCGCCGAGCCGACGCCGTACAAAGGGCGTGCCGGACGGCGGGGAGCGGTACCGGGAATCGAGCGGCGGCCGAGGCCCGCGTTCGCGCGCTGCCCAACGGCACGTTGTAGCGCGACTGTTGCGACCGTGCCCACGGAATCGCTCCGCTGATTCGATATGTTTCCGGGGACTTCGGGGACCGGGCGGCGCATGTCGCCCTTGAGCAGGGGACGATGCGACATGGTGACACCTTCGGCGGAGCTGTTCCAGCCGCTCGGGGCCGATGATCCGCCGGTGGTGGGCGGCTACCGGCTGGCCGCCGTTCTGGGCGCCGGTGGAATGGGCAAGGTGTACCTCTCGTACACGCCGGGCGGCAGGCCCATCGCGCTGAAGGTGATCCGTCCCGAGTTCAGCCAGGACCCCGAATTCCGGCGCCGGTTCGAGCAGGAGGTCAGCTCCGCGCAGCGGGTGCAGGGGCTCTACACCGCTCCCGTCATCGACGGCGACACGAAGGGGCGCCAGCCCTGGCTGGCCACCGCGTACGTGCCGGGACCCTCGCTCGCGCACGCCGTCGCCCAGCACGGGGCGCTCCCGCTGCGCAGCGCGCTCCTGCTCACGGTCGGTGTCGCCGAGGCCCTGCACGTGATCCACGGCGCGGGCATCGTGCACCGTGATCTGAAGCCCGCCAACGTCCTGCTGGCCGGTGACGGGCCGCGGGTCATCGACTTCGGCATCGCCCGCGCGGCCGACGCGACCTCGCTGACCGGCACCGGCGTCTCCGTCGGCACACCGCACTTCATGGCCCCGGAGCAGGCGGCGGCCGGCACCATCACCCCCGCCACGGACGTGTTCGCCCTGGGCCAGATCACCGCCTTCGCCGCCATCGGCGCGCCCGCCTTCGGCGAGGGGTCCTCGCACGCGGTGCTCTACCGGATCGTCCACGAGGACCCCGACCTCAGCCAACTCCCCGACGTGCTGCGGCCGCTGGTGTCCCACTGCCTCAGTCGTGACCCCGCCGACCGGCCCAGCCTGACCGAGATCATCGAGAAGTGCCACGAGCTGTCCCCGACCCCGCTGCGGCAGGGCGAGGACTGGCTGCCGCAGACCTTCGCCGGCTCCATCACCGAGCGACTGCGTCTGCCCGCGCCCGCGCCGACCCCGCCGCCCGCCGCGACCGCGCCGACCCCGCCGCCACCGACCGCCGCGGCCACGCCCGCACCGCCCGTCGGTGCGCCCCCGCACGCCCCCACCGCTTTCGGGCCGCACACGCCCCCGCCGTCCCCGTACGCGCACACCGCGCCCTACCCTCGGCCCAGGGCCGCGCCCCGTACCCGACGCCCGTGCCCGCCCCACAGTGGAACCGCGGCTACGCGCCCCCGCACGCGCCCGGCATGCCCGCCCCCCGGCCGTGGCTCACGCCGCCCCCGCCGAAGAAGCGGACGGGGTTGATCGTCGCCGGCGCCGTCGTCGGGGTGTTCGCCGTGCTCGCGGTCATCGGCGCCCTGGCCCCCGAGGGGGACTCGGGCGACAGCCGGTCCGGATCGGGCGGCTCCAGCAGCTCGGGCGGGACGGGCGGGACGGCCAAGGGCAGCAACGGCAAACTGCCCGACCCCAAGCCCGCGAGCTACCAGGGCATCGACCTGACCGAGGACTACTACCTCAAGCTCGGCGACAGCCCGCCCAAGCCCCTCGACGGCGGCGACACCGGAGCCCAGTACATGGGCGGTGACCTGTACTACTACGACAACGGCTCGGCGACCGACGACCGGAAGATCGGCACCGACAACGGCAAGCTGGTCCTCCTCAACAACGCGCAGGAAGGCTCGCTGAAGACCTGCCGCACGGAGACCCGCTACACCGAGGAGATCAACCTCGACCAGCTCACCGCCGGATCGCAGATCTGCGTCCGCAGCGACGCGGGCCATATCGCCGTGGTCACCTACCGCGGCAAGTCCGGCGCAGGCGACCCGAGCAGGTACGTCACCGTCGACGTGACGGTCTGGCGCAACGCCGAAGAGGCCACGGAGAGCGACTGACCCGGACCGTCGCACGCCGGTGCGCGCTTGGCGCGTAATGCTCTGGCCACGTTTTCACGTGGGGCGCTACGGTTCTCCATATGTCCGCCACATATTCGCTGCGTGCCAGACGATCCGCCGATGAGCTCAATGCGCAGATCCGCCTGCTCATGCTGCGCTCCGGCGGATGGCTCAACGACGACCAGCGCCGCGAGTACGAGGTACTGGTCGCCGAATGGGCCGTCGCGGTCCGCGCCGACGCGGACGTGGTGGGCTGACCGCGACGACAGGCTCAGCCGTCGGCACCGGCCCGCCCGCGCCGGTGCCGGAGCAGCGGGGCGCCGCCGCCCGGGTGACCTCCCCGTCGCCGCGGTCGAAGACGACGTCCGAGCGGGAGAAGAAGTTCTCCGGGCTGTCCGAGCGGATCCACTGCACGAACACCATGTGCCGGCCCGTGCGCTCGGGCAGCCGCATCTCCCAGGAGTGGTGGCCCTGGGGTGCCGCGCACTCCTTCGAAACAGCCCCGCCGATGCCGCGCAGGGCCGCGCCCACGACGTCGTGGGCGCGGCCCGCAGGTCACGGCCGGACCCTCAACTCAGCGGCTCCACGCGGATGTTGCGGAACCGGACCTTGTTCCCGTGGTCCTGCAACCGGATCGCCCCGGCCGCGGGCCCCTCCGGTATGCCCGCGCCGGTCGGACCGTCGATCGCGACATCGTCGTGCACCTTCGTGCCGTTCCACACGATCGTCACCCGCGCGTCGGCCGTCTTGGCGCCGCTGTCGTCGAAGCGCGCCGCGCGGAACGTGATGTCGTACGTCTGCCAACTCTCCGGCTTCGTCGCCGCGTTGACGTCCGGTGCCTTCTTCAGATAGATCGCCCCGGCCTCGTTCGTGTCGAGGGTCGTGTCCCCGTACGAGTCGAGGATCTGTACCTCGTAGCGGTCCTGGAGGTAGATGCCGCTGTTGCCGCGGTTCTGCCCGGTCACGTCGTCGGGCAGCAGCGGGACCCGGAACTCCACGTGCAGCGTGAAGTCCCCGTACGCCTCCTTCGTGCGGATGTCGCCGCAGCACACCTCCATCGACTGCTCGGCGGTGAGCGGCCATGCGAGGCGCCGCCCGTCGGTGTGCTGCCACTGCGCCTGGGAGGCGGCGGTGCCGTCGAAGAGGGTGACCGGAGCGCCGTGCGGGCGCACGGTGATCAGGTCGAGGTTGACGTGCCCGGTGTCACCGGCGTCGAAGCGATAGGAGAGCGTGTTGCGGCCCGCCTTGAGCGTGACCCGTTCGGACCGCGTCGACCAGGCGTCCCACGTGCCCGTCGAGGCGAGCTTCGTCTGTCGCAGCTTCTCCCCATTGGCGTACAGGGAAAGGGACTTGGTGCCCTGGAACGGGTTGGGGCCGTTCGAGTAGCGCAGGTTCACGTCGTAGTCACCGGCCTCGGGGACCGTGACGTCGAAGGTCGTCGCGGCCTTGCCCTCGGTGTTGTACCGGTCGACGAAACCGCTGCCCGAGTAGCCGGGGTGGTCGGTGTTGATGCCGGCCGTCCCGGTCAGGCGGGCCTCCTCCGCCTCGTAGAGGGTGGCGGGCGGCGGCTGCTTGCCCGGCAGCGCGTTGAGCGTGTACCAGGCCTCCGTGCTCCACAGTGTCTCGCCGGACGCGGACGCGAAGGGGCGCGGGGAGCGCACGTGCACGACGCGGTCGGGCTTGAGGCCGTCGAGCCGCAGCCGCACGGTGCGGCCGTCGTCGGCGAGCGTCGCCGAGCGGACGGCCAGCTTCTCCTCGCCGATCTTCGGCCCGCCGTAGTCCGACGTCGGCGTGTACCGCCACTGCTCGGCCTCGTAGCGCTCGGCCAGCTTCTCGGCGGTGGCCTGCGACAGCGGCTGCGTGTACTCCAGGTCGAAGCCGCCGGGGACCGCGCGCATCTCCTTGACGTCGAAGGTGTTGCCGCCGTTCGGTGTCAGCTTCTGGAGGCCGAACTTCAGCTTCCCTTCCTGGCCCCAGTTCCCGTCGGCACCGAGCCCGCCCGCGTAGATCGCGCCGTCGGGCCCCATCGTGATCCGGTTGACGCCGGCTTCCAGGCCCTGTGTGTAGCGGAACACGGCGCCCTGGTACTGGCCTTTCACCTTCTCCAGGTAACCGCGTTGCAGTCCGCCGTACGTGACGTCGCCGAAGAGCATCTGTCCGGCGAAGCGGCCCTCCTTCAAGTACAGCGGTGTGCTCGGGGAGTTGGCGATCTCGTTCTGCGGCAGCCACAGCACCGGCCGGGTCACCGGCCGGTCGTCGAACGGGCCCGACGGCTCGGTGTAGTGGTTGAAGAAGCGGTCCTGCTTGATCTGGACGAGCTTCGACGCGGGCAGCCAGCCGCCCTGGTTGTCGGTGGTGAAGATGTCACCGTCCGGGCCCCAGCCGATCCCGTTCGGCGTGCGCAGCCCTCCGGCCACCGCGTGGATCTTCCCCGTCTTCCTGCTGACCTTGTACGTGGTGCCGCGCCCCGGCGCGGGCTGCGGGGTGGTGGTCGCGCCGCCGTAGTCGATGGCGACGGACAGGTTCACGTAGAAGTAGCCGTCCTTGTAGAGCAGCCCGAACGCGAACTCGTGGAAGTTGCCGCCGTACGGCCAGGTGGCGACCGTGCGGTACTCGTCGGTGACCAGGTCCTTGTCGGTGTCGACGAGTCGGGTCAGCTCGTGTTTCTGCGACACGTACAGCGAACCGTCGACGTACTTGATGCCCATCGGTTCGCGCAGCCCGCTCGCGACCCTCTTCACGGTCACCTTGTCGCGGCTGGTGTCACCGGTGACGTGGTCGAGGACGTACACCTCGCCGTCCTTGTTCTGCGACCCGCCCCACGTGCTGAGCGCGAGGCGCCCGTCGGGCAGCCAGTCCATCCCGGTGACCTGGGGCTCGAAGCCGTCGGGCCGCAGGTCGGTGAGGTCGAGGTCGGGGCGTACGCCGTCGAGCGGCAGGCCGTCGCCGGGGCTGTCCGCGCCCGACTCGCACTCCTTGCGGCCCGGCGCGGTCACCCGGACCACGCCCGCGTCGGTGCTCAGCGCCTCGCGCGGCACGACGCCGAAGTCGCTCGCGCCCGGCGGCTTCCACGCCAGCGTGAGCTGCTGTCCGCCGGTCCGCTCGAAGTAGTCGACGCGGAACGGGTGGGAACCGGCGGTGAGCTGGACGGAACCGTCCTTGGGCTCGGCGCCGTGCAGGCCGTCGTGGTCGATGACCTCGCGGTCGTCGATGGTCAGCCGTGAGCCGTCGTCGCTGGTGAGCCGGAAGGTGTAGCTTCCGTCGCTCGGGATCACCAGGTAACCGGACGCCTCGGCCGCGAAGTTGTCGGCGAATCCGCCGAAGTCGCCGGTCGTGGACCAGTCCACGGTCGGCATCAACGCGTCGTGGTTCGGGGTCTGTCGCGGTTTGAGCGTGCAGAGCTTGCTGAGCGGGACCTGGGTGTCGAAGACGCGCAGGGTGACGCCCGGCTCCTGCGGCGGGATGTCGTCGGGCGCGGCGGCGGACGGGGGAGCGGTCATGATTCCCCCGGCGAGGAACCCTCCGACGAGCAGGGTGGCGAGCCGTCTTCGGGCATGCGGGAACAGCCGTGGATGCATCGGTCCTCCTGGACGGGACCGGAGGCCGCCGGATTGCACCCCGGTCTGGCTGGTACGCCTACGGTTGCGCCGTCACGCTAGAAGACTTCTGCCGATCCCGTCCATACTTTGTCATCGATGAGTTCAAAGTCGGGAACGCACTCAACCCCCGTGGAGGCCACGGGGGTTGGGATCACCTGGGCTTCGGTCAGCGGCCGCGGCGGCGCATCTGCGCGGCCTTGCGGGCCTCGGCGAGCTTGCGTGCCTCACCGGCCTTGCGGGACGTCCCGCCGCTCTTGCCGCCACCACTGCTCTTGCCGCCGCCGCTGCCTCCCGCGGCCGGGGTGGCCTTGCTGGTGCCGAGGCCGCGGAACGGAGCGTTGGTGTTCTTCGGCTTCGCCGCGCTCGGGTCGCTGTCGAGCGGCTTGCCGGACGGCTGCCTCGCCCCGGTGATCCGGCTCAGCTCCGCCTCGCCCGAGCGCACCTTGGTGACCTTCGGCGCGATCCCGGCGTCGGTGAGCACCTGGCTCGTCTCCCGGCGCTGCCCCGACAGGACCAGGGTGACGACCCGGCCGGACTCGCCGGCACGCGCGGTACGGCCCGCGCGGTGCAGATAGTCCTTGGGGTCGGTGGGCGGGTCGACGTTCACCACGAGGTCCAGGTCGTCGACGTGCAGACCGCGCGCCGCGACGTTCGTCGCCACCAGCGCGGTCACCCCGCCGCTCTTGAACTGCGCCAGGGTCCGGCTCCGCTGCGGCTGCGACTTGCCGCTGTGCAGCGCCGCGGCGTGCACGCCGTTGGCCCGCAGGTGCCGGGTGAGCAGGTCCACGCTGTGCTTCGTGTCGAGGAACATCAGGACCCGGCCGTCGCGGGCGGCGATCTCCGTCGCGACGGCGTACCGGTCGGGCCCGTGCACGACCAGGACGTGGTGGTCCATCGTCGTGACGGCGCCCGCGGACGGGTCGACCTCGTGCACGACGGGGTCGTGGAGGTAGCGCTGCACGAGCTCGTCGACGTCACGGTCGAGGGTCGCCGAGAACAGCATCCGCTGGCCGCCGGCGCGCACCTGGTCGAGCGCCTCGGTGACCTGCGGCAGGAACCCCATGTCGCACATCTGGTCGGCCTCGTCGAGCACGGTGATCCGCACCCGGTCCAGGCGGCAGGCCTTGCGCTCGATCAGGTCGTGCAGCCGTCCCGGTGTGGCCACGACGACCTCGGCGCCCTCCCGCAGCGCCGCGATCTGGCGGGCGATCGAGATCCCGCCGACGACCGTGGCCGTCCGCAGGCCCAGCGCATGGGCGTACGGGGTGAGCGCCTCGGTGACCTGCTGGGCCAGCTCGCGCGTCGGCACCAGGACCAGCGCGAGGGGCTGCTTCGCCTCCGCGCGGCGGCCGGCCGTGCGGGCGAGCAGCGGCAGGCCGAACGCGAGGGTCTTGCCCGAGCCGGTGCGCCCGCGCCCCAGGACGTCGCGCCCCGCGAGGGCGCTGGGGACCGTGGCCGCCTGGATCGGGAAGGGCTCCCGTACGTCCTGCTCGTCCAGGGTGTGCAGAAGAGCGGCCGGCAGATCGAGTTCGGCGAAGGTGGTGACGGTCGGCACCGCCGGGTTCGAGGAGTCCATGAGGAGCCTTCCGCGTAGGAGACGTACCGAGGAAGGCCCGGCAGGAACGCAAAGTACTGAGATTAACACCGAGCGGCCGCTCAGGCCTGCCGCCCGGACCCCCACCGGGGGTCCGGGCGGCCTCGTGAGCGCGTCTCCTATCGGTTGGCGGCGCCGTTGATCACGAACTGCGACCCGGGTTCGACCAGGACGTCTCCGTCCCGCGAGTCACTGATCGTGACGTTCGAGAGCGTCGCGCTGCCGCGCGCCCCGCCCATGGCGAGGATGCCGGAGCCGTTGACGGACCGGGAGATCGTCACGTTGGTGATCTTCGCGTCCGGGATCGCTCCGCCGCCCGTCTTGAACTGGATGCCGTCGTACGTCGAGTCGTGGATGTCGGTGTCACGGATGGTGACCCCGGGGATGTCCGGGCCCTGCGCGAACAGCGTGATCGCGCCGAACTCCTGGTCCTCGTTCCAGAACGCGCCGCCGGTGCGGTACAGACCGTTGTTCGCGATCAGGGTCTGCCCGGAGAACGGGATCGGGTCGTGGTCGGTGGCCAGCATGATGCCCGGGTAGTTCATGGTGTCGTAGACCAGATTGTTCTCGATCTTGTTGCCGTAGCCGCCGTACACCGCGATGCCGTTGGCGCGCCACGGCAGCTGCACGGTGTTGTTGCGGAAGGCGTTGTCGTGGCCGACGTCGACCGAGGTGTCCTTGACGTACTTGTTGGCCCAGACGGCGAGCGCGTCGTCACCGGTGTTGCGGAACGAGGAGTTGAAGACGGTCGAGTTGCGGGTGCCGTTGGTGAAGTTGATGCCGTCCGCGTAGGTGTTGCGGATGCGCATGCCGGTGAACTCCAGGCCGTCGCCGGGGCCCCAGAGCTCGGGGATGTTGCTGTAGTCGCGGCCGACCCAGGTGCCGACGTTGGCGTGCTCGATCCACACGTTGCTGATCTTGGTGTTCTTGCCGAAGCGGCCGTTGAGCCCGACCCCGCCCTCCGCGTTGCCGTCGCCGCCGCGGATGGTGCCCGAGCCGAAGATCGCGATGTCGGAGATCTTGGTGTTGTCGTCGATGTCGAAGCCGAAGTTGCCCTCGTGCGGATGGTTGATGCCGCCCGCGTTCTGCGGCGCGATCAGCGAGTACAGCTGGGAGTGCCACATGCCGGCGCCGCGGATCGTCACGTCGCGGATGCCGACCTGGTTGTACTGGCCGCGGTCGAGCGGGTCGTCGGTGAGGATCTTCTTCTCCTGGCGCCACTGCCCGGCCGGGATCCACACGCAGGCGATCTCGCCCTTCTGGTCGGCGGTGACGGCCTTCTGGATCGCGGCCGCGTCGTCGATCCCGTCGTTGGGGACGGCGCCGTACGCCGTGATCGACGTGCACTCGGCCGGCTTGCTCGCCGCGGGCGCCACCTGCTCCAGGTCGATCAGGTCGACGACGTAGTACGCGGCGTCGTCACCGGCGTCGCGCTGCAACCGGAACGTCGTGCCCTGCGGGTAGGTCCGCGTGAGCAGCGCGTGCGTCTCGTCGAAGAGGCGGCGGGCGTCGCCGCCCGGGGTGTTGGTCAGGCCCTCGGGCTGGTCCGTGGTCCCGTACAGCCAGCTGTGCTTGGAGGACAGCGTCAGCTTCTGCACGAAGGTGCCGTCGGCGTACAGGCTGAGGGTCTTCTCCTGACCGCCGCCGCCCGGCGCGTCCGGGAGGGAGTTGCGCACGACGATCGAGTTGCTCGCGTTCTTCGAGGTGAACTCCACGTACTGGCCGGTGGAGTTGAGGCGAACGGCCTGCCGGCCGGAGGACTCGGTGGCGAAGTTCGTGTGCCCGAACGTGCGCGCGGCGTCGCTCTTGAGGAGGGTGCCGTCGTAGCGGCCGTCCTCCGCCTCGTACTCCGTGTACGGCACCGCCGCGCCGCGGCCGACCACGATCGAGCGTGCGAAGACGTTGTTGTTCTCGTTCGTCTCGCTCACCACGTTCGTGGCGTCGGCGGTCGCGGTGAGGGTGGCGCCGCCGCTGGTCGCGGTCCAGCCACCGGAGAGGTCGACGGTGGCGGTCTCGCCCGCGGCGACGGCGGGCGCCGTGCCGTTCAGGGTCGTGGCGCCGACCGTCAGCCGGGTCACGGTGCCCGCGGCGGCCGTGCTGGTGCCGCGGTTGTGGACCTTCACCGCGAACGTGACATTCGCGCCGACGGCGGGACTGGCCGGATTGGAGGTGATGCCCGTGACCTCCAGGTCGGGGCCCGGACTCTGACTGACCGTCAACTTCGTGTCGG
This sequence comes from Streptomyces sp. Q6, assembly GCF_036967205.1. Classification (NCBI taxonomy): domain Bacteria; kingdom Bacillati; phylum Actinomycetota; class Actinomycetes; order Kitasatosporales; family Streptomycetaceae; genus Streptomyces; species Streptomyces citrinus. Next base: position 638,317 of record NZ_CP146022.1, on the reverse strand, counting down.
CGGCCTTGCTGTTGTTGTCCTCGGCGAGTTCCCTGATCGTGTCGGCCGGGTCCACCAGGGCCGAGAGGGTGTAGCTGCCCTGCGCCCGCCTGCCGATGTCGACCGTGACCGTGGCCGAGGCGCCGGCGTCGAGCGCACCCACCGCTGCGGAGCCCGCGACGGTGCCGCCCAAACTGACGTCGAGCGTCGTCGCGGCGGACGGCGCGGTCCCGTTGTTGCGCACCGTGGCCTTCACCTTCACGGCGTCGCTCTCGCTGGGCTGTGCGGGCTCCCAGCTCAGCGCGGACACCGTCAGGTCGGGGGCCGGCGCCGCGGTGCCGTTGACCTGGAGCTCGGCGATCTGGCCCCCGTATCCGGAGCTGTTGGCGGAGAACTTCAACTGGACGTCGGCGTAGCTCCCGGAGACCGGGATCGTCACCGTGTTCTGGTTGGCGCCGGGGTCGAACGTGTAGTCCGCGCGCGCCTTCACCGTGCCGAAGGTGTTCCCCGACGCCTTGCGGCCCAGCACCTCGATGCTCTGGGTGCGGGTGGACCAGGCCGGGTCCGGGTTGAGCTTGAGGACGAGCGAGGTGAGATCGGCGTCGGCGCCGAGCTTCACGGTGAGCGTCGACGGACTGCCGCCCGCCTCCCAGTACGTGCTCGTGCTCCCGTCGTTGGCGTTCGTCGCGACGTAGTTCTGGATCGTCGACGACGCCTCGATGGGCTTGTTCAGGGCCAGGTTCGTGGCCGCCTGGGCGATCGGTGCCGGGGCCGCCACGGCGGCGGGCAGGAACCCGGCGGTGGCGAGTGCGGCGCCCAGCCAGACGGCGAGGAGCCGTCGGGCGCGTGGTCTGCGTCTCACGGATGTCCTTTCATGGTGCGCGGGTGGGGGAGGCGGCTCAGCCGAGGTACGCCTCGACCTCGCTGAACTGGGCAGCGGGCCAGGCCGAGTTGGCGGTCACGCGCACCCGCAGGTACCGGGTCGCGGGCGCGCTGTCGGGCAGGGTGACGGTCACGGTGTTGCCGCTCGCCGGGTCGAAGCGGTAGTCCTTCGAGGCGGCCAGGGTGGTGAACGACGAGTCGTCGGTGCCGCCCTGGAGGGAGAGCGTCTGCGTCCGGGCCTCCCAGGCCGCCGACGGCGGCAGCTTCAGGACGACGCGGCGCACGGCCTTCGACGCGCCGAGGTCGACCGTGATCGCCTGCGGGAAGGCGTTGTTGGTGGACTCCCAGTAGCTGCCGGCGTCACCGTCGACCGCCTTGCCGGGCGTGTAGACATCGGTCGCACCGGTCGCGGTCGCCGTACGGCCCTTGGCGAGGTTCACGGTCGGATCGGGGCCGGGGTCGGGGTTCCCGCCGCCCGGCCGGGGCCAGCTCGCGCAGTCGGCCCAGACGGTGTCCCAGCCCGCGTTGCCGCCGCCGTCGGTGAGGGTGAAGGTGCCGGATCCCGACGGATAGGGGCAGTTGTAGACACCGGCCGCGCCGACGCCCGTGGCCTTGACGTCGCTGAACTTCACGGCGCCGGGTGTCTCGGCCTGGACGACGACCGTGCCGACGCGGTCGACGGTCGACCCGCTGACGGTGACGTTCCTGACGGCCTTGCCGGTGCCGCCGCCGGACACGAACTCGTAGGCGCTGTAGGGGCTGTCCTTGATGGTGGTGTCCGTGATGTTCACGGTGGCGTCGATGGCGCTGTCGTACGCGTCGACGCGCAGCGCGCCCATCGGATGGTTCCAGTTGGGGTTCATCGCGCCGGTCCGCACGAGTGTGTTGCCGGAGACCGTGATGGTGCCGGCGAGCGGCAGGAACGGGTCGAGGAACTTCTGGTTGGAGATCGCGATGCCGCTGCCCAGGGCGTTGGTGTCCTGCACCAGGTTGTCCCTGACGGTGATGTCGCGGCCGCCGTAGATCGCGATGCCGTTGGCGAGGTTGGGCTGCGAGATCGTGTTGTTCGCGAACGTCGAGTCGCTGTTGGTGGTGTTGAGGGACCACATGGCGAGCGAGTCGTCGCCCTGGTTGCGCAGGAAGTTGTTCCGTACGGTGACGCCCCTGGCCGTGCCGTTGAGGTTGAGGCCGTCGGCCGTGGTGTCGAGGATGCGGTTGTTCTCGACGACGAGGTTGTCGTTGTTGCCGGTCAGCCACAGGCCGACCTTCAGGTGTTGCAGCCACATCCCCGAGACCGAGGAGCCGGGGCCCAGCGAGCCGTTGACGAAGTTGTCCGGGTTGTTGTCGACGCGCTCGGTGACCTCGCCGATGACCGCGAAGTCCTTGAGGTGGACCCGTCCCGCGGAGCTCGACTGGTTGATGAACCGCGAGGAGCGCACCACCGAGTGCCAGCTTCCGGCGCCCTGGATCGTCACGTTCTCCACGCCGCTCAGCTCGGAGCCCAGCGTGAAGTCGCCCGGCGGGATCCACACCGTGCCGCCGCTGCTCCGGGCGGTGGCGATCGCGTCGCGGAAGGCCTGCGTGGAGTCCTGTCGGCCGGTGGGGTCGGCGCCCTTGTCGACGACGGAGACGGACCCCGAGGGCCGCGCGGCCGGGGCGGCCACCTGCTCGAAGTCGGCCACGTCGACGGTGACTTGCGTGGATGCCGCCTCGAATCTCACCTTGTCGCCGGCCTGGAGGTCGCGGCCGAGCAGGAGGCGGGCGTTGTCGAAGAAGTGATGCGTCTTGGCGCCCGCGATCCACGGGGTGTCGACATAGCTGTACTTGGAGGTGACGGCGAGGGATCGGTCGAGCCTGGTGCCGTTCACGTAGACGGTGAGCGTGCCGCTCTGTCCGTCAGGCACGTTGGCCGCGACGTTCACGGCGTTCGCGGCCGCGGTCAGGGTGAACTCGACGCTCCGGCCCGCGTCCAGGCGGACGGCCTGCCGTCCCGACGCCTCGGAGGCGAGGGTGCCCTGGGTCTGGTCGGGGCCGATCTTCTGCCCGGTGGTGGTGGCGGACTCCGCCTCCACGGAGGTGAAGGGGAGGCTCGCGCCGGACGGTGCGGCGGCCGCGGGCGCCGCGGCGCCGACGACGGTGCCCACGAGCGCGACGGCGAGGGCGAGGACGTACGAACTGCGCGGAAGCGCGGGAAATGACGTGCGCATGACACTGCGATTCATCTGCGGGTGCACCTTCCTGGTGGGGGAGGGGGTGGTGGTGACAGCCGCTCGGCGGGGCTCACTCAAGCATTGCCACCAGATGAGCACAAGATGTCGGGCATGCATCGCAATTAATTGACAGACTTGCGCAAGATCTCAGTAGGGCTGGCGCGGACCGCTGAACCGTCGTGATGCAGTCGTAATCTTGCAATCTTGGATCGGAATCTTGCGTACTTCTGCACGCCGTCCTAATGTGACGCACCGATCAGGGCAGTGCTTGGGCGTCACCCCCAGAGGAGCCGTAATGAAGCCCCGTAACCTCGCGATCCTTCTCGCGACAGGTCTCGCATTCACCGCCACCGCCTGCGGGGGTGACTCGTCCGGCGATGCCGGCGGAGACGTCACGATCACCGTGGCGTGCCAGCCGGCCAAGACCGCGCCGAAGACGCGCAAGGCGTGGGACGACGATGTCGCCACGTTCGAGAAGGCGCACCCGGGCGTGCGGGTCAAGAGCACCGACCAGCAGCCGTGCTTCGACCCGAAGACCTTCGCCGCGAAGCTGGCCGGCGGCCAGATGGAGACCGTCTTCGTGGTGCCGGTCACCAACTACGCCGACGTCATCGCCAAGCGGCAGGCCAAGGACATCACCGGCCAGACGAAGCTGGTGAAGAACTACGGCGACATCAAGCAGGACGTCCGCGACATGGTCACCAAGGACGGCAAGGTCTACGGCATCCCCAACGTCAGCTACAGCGTGGGCCTCGTCTACAACCGCAAGCTGTTCAAGCAGGCCGGACTCGACCCGGACACCCCGCCCGCCACGTGGGACGAGGTGCGCGCGGCGGCCAAGAAGGTCGCGGGCCTCGGCGACGGCTACGTCGGCTACGGCGAGTACGGCGGCGGCAACGTCGGCGGCTGGCACTTCGCGCAGTCCCTGTTCAGCCGCGGCGGCGAGATGGTCACCGACCACAAGGCCGCGTTCAACAGCCCCGAGGGCAAAGCCGTGTTGCAGACCCTGCACGACATGCGGTGGAAGGACGACAGCACCGGCAGCAAGGTGCTCATCGGCTGGGAGTCGCTGATGCAGCAGATGGCCGCGGGGAAGACGGGCATGATGCTCGGCGCCCCGGACGTCGTCACCGACGTCGTCCAGAAGTTCCAGGGCAAGGCCGAGGACTACGGGATCACGGCGATACCCGACGGCAAGGCGTCGCTCACCGGCGGCGAGGCCTACATGATCAACCCGAAGGCGAACGCCGCCCAGACCAAGGCGGCGCTGCAATGGATCGACTTCGAGTTCAACACCCCCGGCAAGGGCCGCCTCGACTTCGCCCGGGGCAAGGCCAACGGCGAGGCCGTCGGCGTCCCGAACAACGACTACATGGGTGACTCCGCGACCGGCAAGGCCATCATCGAGGGCCGCAAGGCGAACGCCGCCCTCCCGGTCGAGAACTACGAGCCCTACGTCGCCGCCACCGGCATCACGCCCAAGCTGGAGCCCGAGAAGGCCCAGGAGCTGTACGCCGTCCTGGACGTGGCCATGTCCGCGGTCCTGACCAGGGAGAACGCCGACATCGACAAGCTGCTCTCGGACGCCGAGTCCAAGGCCAACTCGATTCTGGCCAAGAGCTGACGCCTGCTTGTCACGGCAACGGCCCTCGGGGTGCCGCTCGCGCACGGACGCGGCACCCCGCGTCGGCACCGACGTCGGTGGCCGGGAACGGGAGATCACGATGGAAACACTCACCAAGGAGCCGACGCGGCAGGCCGCGCCGCCCCGCGGGCCACGGCCGCCGACCAAGCGCCGCCGCGGCGCACGGCGGAACCTGATCGCCTACGGGTTCCTGTGCGCCGCGCTGTTCTGCTTCGCCATGTTCGCCTGGTGGCCGATCATCAGGGAGGTCGTCCTCAGCTTCCAGCAGACCAACCTGGTCGACGACCCCGAGTGGGTGGGCCTGGACAACTTCCGTACGGTCGTGGACGATCCGGCGTTCGGCCAGGCCTGGCGCAACACCCTCGTCTTCACGCTGCTCGCGCTGCTCTGCGGCTACGTGGTGCCGTTCGCCGTCGCGATCGTCCTGAACGAACTCCGGCACGCCCGCGCCTACCTGAGGTTCGTCGTCTACCTCCCGGTGATGCTGCCGCCGATCGTCTCCGTGCTGCTGTTCCGCTGGTTCTACGATCCCGGACCCGGCCTGTTCAACCAGGCACTGGACCTCGTCGGCCTGCCGACCCTGTCCTGGCTCGACTCCACCAGCACCGCGCTGATCTCCCTCGTGATCGTCTCGACGTGGATGAACCTCGGCTCCGGCGTGCTGATCTACCTGGCCGCGTTGCAGAACATCCCCGGCGACCTGTACGAGGCCGCCGAACTCGACGGCGCCGGGATCCTGAAGCGGATCTGGCACGTCACCATCCCGCAGACCCGGCTGATCCTGCTGCTGATGTTGATGCTCCAGATCGTCGCCACGATGCAGGTCTTCATCGAGCCGTTCATGCTCACCGGCGGCGGCCCGGAGAACGCGACGGTCACCGTCGTCTACCTCATGTACCAGTACGCCTTCGTCTACGGCGGCAACTACGGGGCCGGCAGCGCGCTCGGCCTGATGCTGATGGTCGTCCTGCTGGCGGTCGCCGCGGTCCAGCTCCGGCTGACCCGAGAGGAGAACTAGGGCCATGCCGCACACGAAACGCCGGGGCGCCTGGGCCGACGGCCACGCCCGCACCATCGTCTCGCCGCTGGAGCTGAAGTCCCGCTGGGGCAGGAAGATCTACTGGACGCTGCTCGCGACCGTACTGATCGGCTTCACCCTGATCTTCGTCTTCCCCCTCTACTGGATGGTCACCGGGGCGATGAAGACGGGCGAGGAGATCGCCCAGATGCCGCCCACCCTGTTCCCCGAGTCACCCGACTTCTCGGTGTTCACCGACGCCTGGGAACTCTTCGACATCGGGACCCTGCTGAAGAACACGCTGTTCTACGCGGTCGGCGCCTGGCTGTTCGCCCTCGCCGTGGACGTGTCCGCCGCCTACGCGCTGTCCAAGCTCCGGCCGATGTTCGGCAACGTGATCCTGGCCGGCATGCTCGCCACGCTGATGATCCCGCCGATCGTCGTGATGATCCCCGCGTACATCACCGTGACCGACGTGCCGATCTTCGGCTGGCACCTGCTCAACTCGCCCTGGGCGATCTGGTTCCCGGTGGCCGCGAACGGCTTCAACATCTTCCTCCTGAAGCGCTTCTTCGACTCCATCCCGAACGAGATCCTCGAAGCGGCCGAGATCGACGGCGTGCCCCCGTGGCGTGTCCTCGTGTCGATCATCTTGCCGATCTCCCGGCCGATCCTCGGCGTGGTCTCCATCTTCACGGTCGTCCTGGTCTTCAAGGACTTCGTCTGGCCGCTGCTCGTCCTGCCCGACAGCGACAAGATGACCCTCAGCGTCGGCCTGTCCCAGACCGCGGGCGCCGTGACGCAGAACCAGATCATGGCCGGGCTCGTGATCGCCAGCGTCCCGATGATCATCGTGTTCCTCTTCTTCCAGCGCAGCATCATGGCGGGCCTCACCGCCGGCAGCCTCAAGGGCTGACGCCGCGCCACCACCACGAAACGCTCCGCCGCCGGCGCATCTGCCCATGCCCCCGTCCGGCCGGCGGCGGAGTCCCACCTGCCCGAAAGGACCTCACGTGGCAGCCCTTCCCTCCCACCGCACCGACGACTGGTGGCGCGACGCCGTCATCTACCAGGTGTATCCACGCAGCTTCGCGGACGGAGACGGCGACGGCACCGGGGACCTGGCGGGCGTCCGCGCCCACCTGTCGTATCTGCGCGAACTCGGCGTCGACGCCGTGTGGTTCACCCCCTGGTACGTGTCCCCGCTGGTCGACGGCGGCTACGACGTGGCCGACTACCGCACCATCGACCCCGCCTTCGGCACCCTCGAAGAGGCCGAGAAACTGATCTCCGAGGCCGCCGAGTTCGGGATCCGGGTCGTCGTCGACATCGTCCCGAACCATGTGTCCGACCAGCACGCCTGGTTCCGGGCCGCGCTGGCGGCCGGACCCGGCAGCCCCGAGCGGGAGCTGTTCCACTTCAGGCCCGGCCGCGGCGAGCACGGCGAACTCCCGCCGAACAACTGGCCGTCCCAGTTCGCCGGGGCCACCTGGACCCGCGTCCCCGACGGCGAGTGGTACCTGCACCTGTTCACCCCCGAGCAGCCCGACCTCAACTGGGCCCACCCCGCCGTGCGCAAGGAACACGAGGACGTGCTCCGCTTCTGGTTCGAGCGCGGTGTCGCGGGCGTGCGCATCGACTCCGCCGCCCTGCTCGCCAAGCACCCGGGGCTCCCCGACTTCGAGGAGGGCGTCGACCCGCACCCGTACATCGACCAGGACGAGATCCACGACATCTACCGCTCGTGGCGGGCCATCGCCGACGAGTACGGGGGCGTGTTCGTCGGCGAGGTGTGGCTGCCCGACGCCGAACGCTTCGCCCGGTACCTGCGCCCCGACGAACTGCACACCGCCTTCAACTTCAACTTCCTCGCCTGCCCCTGGGACGCCGGACGGCTGCGCCGCACCATCGACGACACCCTCGCCGAGCACGCCCCCGTCCAGGCCCCGGCGACCTGGGTCCTGTGCAACCACGACGTGACCCGCACCGTGACCCGCTACGGCCGCGCCGACACCGGCTTCGACTTCGCGGCGAAGGCCTTCGGCACCCCCACCGACCTGGACCTCGGCACCCGGCGCGCCCGCGCCGCCGCCCTGCTCACACTGGCCCTGCCGGGCTCGGTCTACCTCTACCAGGGTGAGGAGCTAGGCCTGCCCGAGGCGGACATCCCGCGCGACCGCATCGAGGACCCGATGCACTTCCGCTCCGGCGGCACCGACCCGGGGCGCGACGGCTGCCGGGTGCCGCTGCCCTGGACCGCCGACGCACCCCACTTCGGCTTCGGCTCCCGCGGCGAGCCGTGGCTGCCGCAGCCCGACGACTGGGGCCGCTACGCCGTCGACGAGCAGCTCGCGACCCCCGACTCCATGCTCGCCCTCTACCGCACGGCCCTGCTGCTGCGCCGCTCCGTGGCCGGCTTCGGGGACGGGCCGATGACCTGGCTCCCCTCGGACGACGCGGTGCTCGCGTTCGCCCGGCCGCACGGCCTCGTCTGCGTCGTCAACCTCGCTGCCGAGCCCGCCGCGCTCCCGCCGTACGAGAGGCTGATCCTCAGCAGCGGACCGCTCGACGGGCAGGGAAGACTGCCCAGTGACACGGCGGTCTGGCTCCAGACGTGAGCGCACGGCAGAAACTCGCTCACGTCGCGAAGAAGGCCGGGGTGAGCGAGGCGACGGTCAGCCGGGTCCTCAACGAACGCCCCGGCGTCTCGGAGGCCACCCGGCAGTCGGTGCTCACCGCACTGGACGTGCTCGGCTACGAACGCCCGACCCAACTGCGTGGCGAACGCTCACGCCTCGTCGGCCTCGTGCTGCCGGAGCTGCAGAACCCGATCTTCCCGGCGTTCGCCGAGGTCATCGGCGGCGCGCTCGCACAGCAGGGGCTGACACCCCTGCTGTGCACACAGACCAAGGGAGGTGTCTCCGAGGCGGACTACATGGACCTGCTGCTCCAGCAGCAGGTGTCCGGAGTGGTCTTCGCCGGCGGTCTCTTCGCGGAGGCCGACGCCCCGCACGAGCACTACCGCAGGCTCGCGGAGCGGAAGATCCCCGCCGTGTTCGTCAACGCGTCGCTCGCCGGCCTCGACTTCCCCTGCGTCGCCTGCGACGACGCGGTCGCCGTCGAACAGGCCTGGCGCCATCTGGCCTCGCTGGGGCACGAGCGGATCGGCCTGCTGCTGGGGCCCGGCGACCACGTGCCCTCGCGCCGCAAGCTCGCGGCCGCCCGGATCGTGGCGCGGACCATGGGCACGGAGGTGGACGACGCCCTCGTCGAACGGTCGATCTTCTCGCTGGAGGGCGGCCAGGCCTCCGCAACCCGCCTCCTGGAGCGCGGCGTCACCGGCATCGTCTGCGCGAGCGACCCGCTCGCCCTGGGAGCCATCAGGGCGGCCCGCCGCCGCGGCCTGTCCGTACCCGAGGATCTGTCGGTCGTCGGGTTCGACGACTCCGCGTTCATGACGTGCACGGATCCGCCGCTGTCGACGGTGCGCCAGCCCATCGAGGCGATGGGGCGCGCCGCGGTCGAGCTGCTCAGCGCCCAGATCCAGGGCACGCCGACGCACCGCGGCGAGCTGCTCTTCGAGCCCGAACTCGTCGTCCGCGGCTCGACGGGCGTGTGCCCACGCCCCGGCCCCGGAGAGGGCTCGGAACGTGGGCGACAGAACGGTGGGAGGCCGGGGGGAATTCCCCTGCCGGTACGCCTGGAGAAATTCGATTAACGGCCGCGCGAAATACGAAGGGACGTCGGATCAGCCGCCGACATACCAGCTGAACCCGCCCGAAGAAGCCGCGACGGCTATCAGGACGATGAAGATGATGATGTCGATGACACCCAGAATGACACCCGCCTTCGCCATCCCGCCGCCCCCCTTGGCCCCGGACTGCCGCATGCCCACCGCGCCGAAGATGACGGCGAGCGGACCCAGGACGATGGGGAGGAACAGAAGGCCGATGATCCCGCAGGCCAGTCCGGCGATGGCGAGACCATTGGAACCCGACCGCGAAGAGGCGGCCGGAGAGGTGCTGTGACTCATTGCGCGCTCCTTTTCCTCTTTTCCGGCCCATCGGGTTCCCCGGCGTGACGTGAACACTCCGAATGCGCGCGACATTAAGCGGAACGCTCCCTTTCTGTCAGGGAGATGAGTTCCGCCGAGCGAGCGGTATTCCGGTCAGCCCGTCTCCTCCAGAGCGCGGGCGAACTCCCGTGCCGTCGGGGTTCGCTCGTCGTCGGGCGCGTCGTCCCCCAGGATGTCGTCGAGCAGCGCGGCGAGCCGCGGCGGCAGTGTCGCGTCGTGCTTGGCGATCGGGACGACCGGCTCGCGCAGCACCGCGAGGACCGGGTCGACGTCGCGCGGGAAGTGACGGGGCGTCGCGCGGGTCAGCATCCAGTAGAGGCAGGCCGCCGCCGCCCACACGTCGACGGCGGGCCGGGCGTACCGGTAGTCGACCGCCTGGGAGCGCGGCATGAACGCGGCGCTGCCGCCCAGCGCGTCGGTGTGCGTGTGCCCCGACAGGCCCGCCCGGTCGAAGGCCTTGGCGAGCCCGAAGTCCGCGATCTTCACGACCATGTCCCGGCCGGTCCCGGACAGGAGCAGGTTCGCCGGCTTGATGTCCCGGTGCACGAGCCCCCGTACGGGCGTCAACGTGCCGTCGGCGTCCCGCACCGCGGGCAGCGGGGCGTCGTGCGCGTACGCCAGGCCGTCGAGGACCTGGAGCGTCAGCGGCACCGCCACGTCCGGCGGCAGCGGCGCGGACCGGGACATCACCAGGCCGCCCAGATCGCCCCCGTCACAGAACTCGCAGACCAGATAGAGGAGTTCGGCGCTCGACCCGGCGTCACGGAACCGCACGACGTGGGGGTGGCGCAGCGCCCGGGTCGCCTCGATCTCGCGGAGGAAGCCGCTCACCGCCTCGGGGGTGGCCCACTCGGGCCGCAGGATCTTCAGCGCGAGATCCTCTTCCGCGCCGGAGCGCCGCGCCAGATGGACGGTGCCCTGCGCGCCCTGGCCCAGTTCCCGCAGCAGCGTGTAGCCGGGGATGCGGCCTCCGTCGAGGCCGGACGGTGCCGTGGAGACGCGCAGCCGCAGCTGGCCGGCCCGCACCTCGTCCCCGTCGACGAGCTCCGTCGCCGGACCGTCGCCGCCGTCGCCGCCGGGACCGGGCAGCAGGACGCCGTTGACGTACGTGCCGTTGCGGCTGCCCAGGTCGCGTACCCGTACCGTCGGCGGCGCGAGGTCGAACGCGCAGTGATGGCGCGAGACGCGCCGCTCCGTCCCCGGCGCCCGGATCGCGCAGTCCGCGGCGCGCCCCACGACCACCGTCTCCGTCTCGCGGAACGTGTAACTCCGGGCGCCGGTGCCGTCGTTCGGCACCGCGTCGATGCGGATCTCCGTGCCCACGGCGGCCTCAGTCGACCTGGGCGACGTACAGGGGCGAGCCGAGGAGCACCGACGCGTCCACGGCCGGATCGGGGTGCGGGCCGTGCAGCAGCCGCTTGGCCAGGAACTCCACCGTCTGCGCGGGACCCAGCAGCGCCTCCACGCCGCGGTACACGGCTGCCAGGTCCGCCGCGTCCCCGCCGGGCGACAGCTCCGGATCCTCCTGGTCGAGCAGGGCTCGGACGTGCGGGTTCAGTTGCAGTCCGCCGAGCAGCGAGGGCAGCAGCGAGCGGGCGAGGGCCGGGGCGCCCTCGGCGTCGGGGGCCGCGCCCAGCGTGTGCGCGCGGGAACCGCCCAGGCCGACGACGGTGCGCCCGGTCGTGCCGCCGAAGTACACCAGCGAGGTGTCCTCGCCGCTCGCCAACACGCCCCAGCGCATCGACAGCCGACCCCGGAAGAAGGACTGCGGCTGATCCGGTGTGCCGAGGTCGCCGCGCTTCTCCAGGCCGCGCACGACCGCGTCCAGGCGCCGCACCCGGTCGTCGGAGGGCGCGCTCTCCCGCGTGTGCCGGAAGGCCACCACCTGCGCGTTCACCCCGATCTCGCCGGTCCGCCTGCGGCCGAAGCCGGGGGCCACCTGCGGCAGCAGCATGTCGACCTTGCTGTCGCTGATGTAGAGATAGTTCCGGTACTTTCGGCCGGCTCGAAAGGCCAAGGCTCACCCCCGCTGTTCGTGGACGCCGCAGCACCCGGGGCGCGGCGGCACGCACGCCAATTATGCGCCTTCCACCGGTGTCGTCCGTTCAACTCGGGCCCGCCGGCGCCGCCTTGAGGCAGATGCGGAGTTGGCGCGATCGTCCGCGTCGCCCGGCGGGCACTGTTTCAATGCACACATGACGTCTTCCTCCCTCGTCACGTTCGACACGGCCGGCTTCGAACCCTGCGGCCGGGGCCAGTGGTTCGTGCCGCGGCATCCGTACGTCGTCGTCCTCACCGCCCACGACGCGCTGCCGCCCAGTGCCGCGTGGCTGGACGAACTCGACGTGATGCGCGGGGAGTTGGCGAGGCGGTACGCCGCGAAGGGGCAGCTGATCGAGGCGGACTCGGTGTCGGTGGGCGCGGTGCGCGCCCTGTACACGCTCGTCAAGGAGCCGATTCCGGGCCGAGAGCACGGGTTCAGGTTCCGGGCGTCCTTCCTGCTCGCCAAGCGGGCCAGGACCGTCGTCCTGCGGGGCCAGTTCGACGAGTGGGACATCACCGGCATGCGCGAGAGCCTCGTCCTGCTGCGCCGCGGCGTGTCGCTCGACGACGACCCCAGGCACCCCTACGCCCCGGAGCTGCGCTTCCACCCCAGCGACGACGCGGCCTGGGACTTCCTGCTCCCCGAGCACCCCCTGACGACGGCCCGCACCTGGGCCCGCACCGTGCGCGAGAGCGCCGTCGTGGACCCGGACTTTGCCGCCGAACCGGACTACGCGTGAGCGCGCCCCCGGCACCACCCGCCCCATGGGCCCCGGGGGAGGTCCTCGACGACCGCTACCGGGTGACGCGCGTCCTCGGCCGCGGCGGCATGGGCGTCGTCCACCAGGTACGGCACCTGGCCTGGGACGTCGACCTCGCCGTCAAGAGCCCCCGCCCCGAACGCTGGACCGAGAAGGGACGCGAGCAGTTCGTCGCCGAGGCCGAGACATGGGTCTCCCTCGGCCTGCACCCGCACGTCTGCACCTGCCACTACGTCCGCACGCTCGACGGCGTCCCGCGCGTCTTCGCCGAGTACGTGCACGGCGGCAGTCTCGGCGACTGGATCCGCGACCGCAGGCTCTATCGCGGGGACGCGCGGGACGCGCTGGCGCGCGTCCTCGACGTCGCCGTGCAGTGCGCCTGGGGCCTCGCCCACGCGCACAGCCACGGACTCGTCCACCAGGACGTGAAACCGGCGAACGTCCTGATCGGGACGGCGGGGGAGCACGGCATCACGGCGAAGGTCACCGACTTCGGGCTCGCCCGCGCCCGCGCCGCCGCCTTCGACGAGTCCACGGACGACGCCGCGCCGGACGACGAGAGCGTCCTCGTCTCCTTCGGCGGACTCACCCGGGCGTACGCCTCGCCCGAGCAGTTCGACCGCGCGCCGCTCGGCCGCCGCACCGACGTCTACAGCTACGCGGTGTCGCTCCTGGAGATGTTCACCGGCGCCCTGACCTGGCGCGTCGGCGTGGCCGCCGCGGAAGCCCTCGACGCGTACCTGGCACAGCCCGCCCGGCGCCCGGCCGGCGACGGCGGCCCGCCGCCCCTGCCCCTGGGCGTCGCCGGTCTCCTGACGCGCTGCCTGCGCCACGCCCCGAGATCCAGACCCGGGTCCATGGCGGCGATCGCCGACGAACTGATCCGCGTGTACGAACAAGAGCTCGGCCGGCCCTACCACCGCACCGCACCCACGGTGTCCGAGCTGCTCGCCGACGAGTACAACAACCGGGCCCTCTCCCTCCTCGACCTCGGCCGCGACGCCGAGGCGTCCGACGCCTTCGCCGCCGCCCTCACGGCGGACCCGCGCCACGCCCCGGCCACGTACAACGCCGGTCTCGCGCGCTGGCGGCGCGGGGAGATCACCGACGAGGACCTGCTCACCGCCCTCACCACGGTGCGCGGCGACACCGGCGACTCCTGGGAGGCCAGGCTCGCGCTCGCCCAGGTCCATCTGGAGCGCGGCGACGTCTCCGCCGCCCGTGCCCTGCTGGAGGGCCTCGCGCGCGAGCGACCCGGCGAACCCGAACCGCGCACGGCGCTCGCGGCCGTCGCCGCCGGGCGGCCCGCGGCCGCGGAGTGCACCGGGATCACCACCGTGCCCTGGTACGTCTACGAAGCACGGACCGTCTCCATGTTCCGCAGCACCGAGCGGGAACCGGCGCCGCCGCCCCGCATCGACATCCGGCTCACCGCGGACGGCGGCCGGGCCCTCGTCGTCTGCGACGGCGCGGTCAGGCTGTGGGACACGCGCGGCGGACGGTGCCTGCTGACCCTCGACCGGGACCGCGCCGCGCACGCCGCCGACCTGAGCCCCGACGGACGGTTCGCGGTGGCGGCGGGCACCGAGGACATCGTGCGGCTGTGGAGCCTCATCGACGGCACCTGCCTCCAGACCTTCACGCCGCAGTACCTGAAGGGCACCACGGCCATCACCGCCACCCGCCTCGCGGTGGGCGGCCGACTGGTGGCCGGCGCGACCAACGACGGACAGGTGCTGTTCTGGGACACCCGCACCGGACGGGTGCGGCAGACCTTCGAAGGCTTCCGACACCGCGCGGCACACGTCGAGTTGACCGCCGACGGGCGGCGCGCGCTCACCGGCGTGCACGAGGACGGATCCGTCCGGCTGTGGGACGTCCACACACGCGAACTCCTGCGGACCCTGCCCGGGTACGAAGGCCAGTTCCCCGTCGACTGCCTGCGCCTGAGCGACGACGGGCGTCGCGCGGTGCTCGTCGGCAACCGTTGGCCGCTCGCCCTGTGGGACCTCGACACCGGCGAACGGCTGCGCACGCTCCCCGACGGCACCCGTGGCACGCAGGTCCTGTCGCTCAGCAGAGACCACCGCCGGGCGCTGTGCGCGGGCCGGGACGCCGCGCTGCGGCTCTGGGACCTCGACACCGGACGCTGCCTGCGCACGTTCCACGGACACACGGCCCCGGAGGACCCCGTGGGGCACCGCGCCGTCCTCGATCTGCGGATCACCGACAGCGGCCGGCACGCCGTGTCCGCCGGCCAGGACGACACCGCGCGCCGCTGGCGACTGCCCGCCGACCACCTCGCACCGCCCCTGCTCAGCAGACCCCGCCGCGCGGCGGAACTGAGCCGTACGGACGCCCGGGTCGCCGCGCTCGTCGCCGACGCCGACCGTGCCGTACGGGAGAGTCGTCCCGCGCGGGCCCGCGAACTCCTCGTCCGCGCACGGTCGTTGCCCGGCCACGAGCGGTCCCCGCTGGTCCTGGCCGCCTGGCGCGCACTCGGCCGGCAGACCGTCCGTACGGGGCTGCGCGGCGGCTGGGCGTCGCGCGTCGTCGCGGAGTACGACCGCCCCGTCGAGCACGCCGCCCTGTCCGCCGACGGCAGGACCGCGGCGATCGCTCCCGAGCACGGGGCCGGGATCCACCTGTGGGACGTCTCCACCGGCACCCGTACGCGGGTCATCGACACCCCGCGCGACCGGACCTCCCGCGGTGTCCTCGCGCTCTCGGCGGACGGTCTGCGCGTCATGGTGTCCAGTCCGACCGGCGTGCTGGACGCCTGGTCCGCCGAGACGGGGGAGCGCGTCGGCCGCGCCGAGGTGCCACGGGGAGCCCTCGGTACCCGGTTCAGCGCCGACGGCCGTCTCGCCCTGTTCACCTCCGGCGACGAGTCCCTGCAACTGTGGGACCTGGACGGCGGCCGGCACGTCAGGACGCTCGCCGAGGGCGGGCACCATCCGCACACGCCGTGCGGCCTCTGGCTCGACCCGGAGGGCCGCCTCGCCGCGTCGAGTCCGGGCGACCGGACGATCCGGCTGTGGGATCTCGCCACCGGCGCGTGCGTGCGCACGTTCCACGGGCACCGGCGTACGGCCGGCTCCGTCCACGTCAGCCCGGACCTGCGGCTCCTGCTCTCCTGCGGCAGCTACGACGACCGCGCGGTCCGGCTGTGGGACGCCGCGACCGGGGCGCCGCTGGGCGTGTTCGACACAGCGGGGGACGGCGTGGCCCGGCCCCACGAGAGCAGATCGGTACGGCTCACCGCGGACGGCCGGTTCGCCCTCTCGGCGGGCGAGGACTCCTCGGTCGCCGTCTGGGACGCCCGCACCGGACATCGCCAACACGACCTGACGGAACATCAGAGCGGCCTGCGACTGGGCACGTTGAGCGCCGACGGCTGGTACGCGCTGTCCAGCGGCGCCGACGGCAAGGTCAGACTCTGGGAACTCGACTGGGACCTGAGCGCCCACCCCTGACCGGCACGGCACCCGCACGAAGCACCGCACATCGAGGACGACCACGGGGAGAGCGACCACATGGCAATCGACGCGCACCGCGGACGGACACCTTCGGAGGCACTGCTGCGCACGGTCGTGGAACTGACCGGCGACCCGGGACTCGACACCCGCGAGGCAGGACTGCGGTACGCCGCGCGATCCGGTGACGCCGACGACCAGATACGGCTCGGCGGCCATCTCCTCGAACGGGGCGACCTGCGGGAGGCCGCGACCTGGTTCTACCGGGCCGCCGAGCAGGGCTCCGCCATGGCCATGCACAACGTGGCCGTCATCCACATCCGGATGAGCGACGAGGACGAGGCGGCCGAGTGGTACCGACGGGCCGCGGAGCTCGGGTACGTCCCGTCGATGGTCGCCATGGGGTCCTGGATGCTGCGCAGCGGCGCCTCGGAGGCGGAGGCCGAACGCTGGTTCGCCCGCGCCGCCGAACAGGGCGACGTGGAGGGCATGTTCGGCGCGGGTGTCATCGCCTGGGTGGCGGGCCGGGCCAAGGACGCCGAGCGGTGGCTGCGCCCGGCCGCCGAGCAGGGCAACGCACAGGCGATGCACCCCCTCGGCCACCTGATGGAGGACGCGGGGCGCCTCCCGGAGGCCGAGCGCTGGTTCCACCGTGCCGCGGACGGCGGCGTGGGCCACGCCATGAACGACCTCGCCGTGATCCTCGACCGGGACGGCCGGCTCCAGGAGGCGGAGCGCTGGTACCGCACCGCCGCGGAGAACGACGTCGACCCGGCGTTCTACGGCCTCGGTGACCTGCTGGAGCGCACCGGTCGCGCCCGCGAGGCCGCGCTCTGGTTCCGCCGCGCCGCCGACCGGGGCGACGACAAGGCCCGGGTCCGCGCCGCCCGTCTGGGCGGCTGACCGTCAACCGCCCGAGCCGCCCCACCCGCGCGGCCGCGTCTCCGTACAGCACCCCGAGTCGTACGTGAGGGTCACGTAGGCGGCGTGGTCGGCGGCCGAGTCGCGGATCCACAGGTGGAAGGTGTGCTCCTCGCCGTCGGCGGTGCGCAGGTCGAGGACACCGCCGGTGAGCCCGCGCGACAGATGCGCCTCGACGATCTCGTCGAGGGCGAACACCGTGCCCTGGATCGTGACCGTCCGCTCGGTCTCGGTCGTGCCGTCAGCCATGTTCTCGCTCATGTGCCGCACCCCCGTGTCGTCCGTGACCGCCCCCCATGGTGACCGACCCGGCCGCCGGTGGGTCAGGGGTGTGCCGCGTGGAGCGCGTCAGGTGTGTGCCCGTGGCGGTGTCGCCAGCCGTCGCCCACGCGCACCGCGTCCCGCACATGGGGATGGTCGGCGGTGAGCCCGGCGTGCTCGTGCTCGACCTCGACCTCGACGTCCGGGGCGGGCGCGGGCCACAGGCGTACCGCCGCGACGGCCGCGCCCAGCGCCACGCCGCCCAGAGAGGCCACCGCCCACAGCAGCCCGGCCGTCGCACCGAGCCATCCGGCCAGCGGATAGGTGAGCAGCCAGCACGCGTGGGACAGCGAGAACTGCGCCGCGAACGCCGCCGTGCGCTCCCGCTCCGGCGCCGACCGCCGCACGAGGCGCCCCGCGGGGGTGAGCACCATCGAGCACGCCGCCCCGAAGGCGGCCCAGACGGAAAGGAGCGCGGGCAGCCGCCAACTCCCTTCGTCGGCGGCCGTGATGAACCCGAGCGCGCCGAAGACGACCCCGAGGAGCAGTGCCCCGCGCAGCATCACCGGCCGGTCGCCGATCCGCTCCAGGACGCGCGGCAGCGCCGACGCCACCGCCATCGATCCGGCTCCGTAGGCGCCGAGTGCCCACGGCACCGCTCCGGCGGACAGGCCGAGGAAGTCCCGTACGTACACGACGGAGTTGACCGTCACCATCGCGCTCGCCGCCGCCACGGCCAGGTTCAGCGCGAGCAGCGACCGCAGTTGCGGCACGGCGAGGAAGAGCCGGGTGCCCGCCGTCGCCCGCGCGTGGCCGCCCGCGTCGCGCGGTGGCGCGGGCGCGGCCCTCGGCAGTGCGGCCGACGCCACGAGCGCGGCCGACCCGAGGAAGCCGACCAGTGTCCCCGTGAACAGCCGGTCGTACGTGAGCACGGTCAGCAGCGCGGCGGCGAGCGCCGGGCTGAACAGGCTCTCCAGGTCGTACGCGAGCCGTGACAGGGACAGGGCCCGTGTGTAGTCCCGCTCGTCCGGCAGCACGTCGGGGATCAGGGCCTGGAACGTCGGCGTGAAGACCGCCGACGCGGACTGGAGCAGGAAGACGAGCACGTACACCTGCCACACCTGGCCGACGAACGGCAGCGCCGCGGCGACACAGGCCCGGACCAGATCCGCCCCGACCATCAGGGCCCGGCGCGGCAGCCGGTCCGCGAACGCCCCGACGGCCGGGGCGATCAGCACGTACGCCGTCATCTTGATCGCCAGCGCCGTGCCCAGGACGGCACCGGCGGACGGGCCCGCGAGGTCGTACGCGAGCAGGCCGAGGGCGACGGTGGCGAGGCCCGTGCCGACCAGGGCGACGACCTGCGCGCCGAACAGGCGACGGTAGACGGGGTGGCGCAGAGCGGTGAGCATGCGACGGTCTCTCCCGGGTTCCGAGCACGGACGGCGGGGCGCGGGCATCACCATACTCGTCATGTGCGCATCTGCGCACATGACGAGTGTGTCGATCGGGGCGGCGCGGGGATCCGGTGGTACGCGCCCGCTCTAGGCTGGGCCCATGCCACACAGCGACCCCCTGTCATCTGCGGCCGGTGCGCATCTGCGGGAACCGGACAGCGTCCGGCTGGCCGAGGCGACCCGGGTGTTCGCCCTGCTCTCGGACGCCACCCGGCTGCATCTGCTGTGGCTGCTCGCCCTGGAGGAGTCGGACGTCGGCTCCCTGGCCGAACGCGTCGCCGCCTCCCGCACGGCGGTCAGCCAGCACCTGGCGAAGCTGCGGCTCGCGGGCCTGGTGGAGGCCCGCCGCGACGGCCGCCACATGCACTACCGGCTCACCGACGGCCATCTGCGCCGCCTGGTCACGGAGGCGCTCAGCCACGCGGACCACCGGGTGACCGGGCAGGCTCCGCACGACTGAGTGGGAGAGCCGACGTCCGCGCCGGTGAGGCGAGTTCAGGAGCGGTCGCGGACCGAGGTGAGCAGCCCGTACAGCACGACGTTCCCCGTGTAGCCCCGACGCTTGTCGTAGCTGCCGCCGCAGGTGATGACACGCAGCTCGGGCAGGCCCGTGCTGCCGTAGACCCGGCGGTCGGGGAAGTCGGTCTTGTCGACGACGTCGATGCCGTGGATCTCGAACACGGCGGTGGTGCGGTCGGCGCGGTCGACCTCGATGTGCTGGCCCTTCTTGAGGGAGCCGAGACCGTAGAAGACGGCGGGCCCGTCCGCGTTGTCGACATGGCCGTCGATGACGGCCGTGCCGCGCTCGCCGGGCGTCACGGCCCCGGTGAACCAGCCCGCCAGGTTCGCGTCACGAGGCGGGGGCGCGTCCAGCCACCCCTCCTTGTCGCGGCCGACCCGGGTCAGCGGCGCGTTCACGTGGATCTCCGGTATCCGCACGCGGACGGGCGTCGAGGCGGGCAACGGGTCGGCGGGCGGCGTCGTCGTACCGAGTTTCGCGGCGCCGGGCTCGGGCTGCGGCGGGCCGTCCGCCTGCGAGACACCGTGGTGCACGAGCAGCACGCCCGCCAGGAGCACCACGGCGAGCAGCGACCAGGAGGGGCGGCGGGTCTTCGCGGGGGCCGGGGACACCGGTGCGGTCCCGTCCGTCAGGCGGCGTCGTCGCGACGCCGGCGCATCCGCAGGTAGCCCGCGCCGAGCGCGCCCGCGATCAGCGCGCCGCCGGCGGCGACCAGTCCCGGATGCGTCCCGCCGGCACCGCCGCCGATCCCGGCCTTGACGCCGCGGGGCTCGGTCGTGGGGACCGGGGTGTTGCCGGTGGCGATGGTGAGGGGCGTGGTGCCCTTCTCGCCGTCGCACTCGAACGTGACGTTGTACTGGGCGCCGGGCTTGGCGTCCGGATAGATCCGGGCCGTCGCGGAGTGGCCCTCGTTCAGCTCGACCGGGTCGAAGATCGGCGCGCTCACGTGCACGGTCGGCACGTCGCACTCCGTCGAGCCGAGGGTAACCGTGCCCCCGGCCGCCACGGTGCTCGGTGAGACCGTGAAGCCGAACGAGGTGACGTTCGGCTGGGTGCCGCCGTCGTCGGCGAGGGCGGCGGGCGCGGCCACGCCGAGGGCCGTCACGCAGACGAGCGCGGTCGAGAACGACGAGAGCACGGATATGGAACGCATGCGGATCCTCCAGAGGGCGCCGTAGGGAGCGGCCCTTGCGACGCTAAGAGGGCCCGCATGCACCGACCATTCAAACGGGGCCGAATGGTGCACGGGCCCCGCCGGTCACCGGGCCGTGCGCCGCTTGCGCAGCCGACGCCGTACGAGGGCGGGAACACACGCCAGGACGAGGAGCGCGGCCGCCGCACCGATGTGCCGGGTGAGACCGGGGCCCGTGTCCGCCGTCCGCTCCGGAGCGGCGGCGGGACCCGCTGTCGCCGGCGCCGACGTCCGCGCGGTGGTGGGGTGCTGGGGCCCGGAACCTTGCAGGGCGCGCAGCGGCGCGGCCTCGAAACCCCAGTCGAGCAGCGCGCGGCTCTCCTCGTAGACGGCGTTGAACGACTCGTCCTGCGGGTTCATGACCGTCACCAGGAGCGTGCGGCCGCCCCGGGTCGCGGCGGAGACGAGCGTGCAGCCCGCCTGCGACGTGTAGCCGTTCTTGACGCCGATCAGCCCCGGGTAGGGCTCCACGCCGTGCGAGCCGACCAGCAGCCGGTTCGTGTTCTGGATCTCGTACGCGTTCGGGCCCCCGGACGCGGGGAAGAGCGCCCACTTCGTGCCCATGTAGCGACGGAAGTCGGCGTTCTTGATGCCCTCCTTCGCGATCAGCGCCAGATCGTGGGCGGACGAGTACTGGCCCGGGGTGTCGAAACCGTCGGGGGAGCGGACCTGGGTGTCGCGGGCCCCGATCCGGACGGCGGTCGCCTGCATCTCGGCGAGGGTCCGGGACAGGCCGCCGTTCATCCGGGCGAGCGTGTGCACCGCGTCGTTGCCCGAGCTGAGGAAGACCCCGCGCCACAGATCCGCCACCGTGTACCGGGAGCCCTCGTCGACACCGACCATGCTGCTGCCCTCGGCGACCTCCGAGAGGTCGGCGGACGTGGCCCGGTGCACGGTGGTCCGCGAGAGCTTCGGCAGCACCGTCACGGCGAACAGGGTCTTCAGCGTGCTGGCGGGCGGCAGCCTGCGATGGGGCGCGGCCGCGCCCAGCACGGTCCCGGTGCGGGCGTCCATGACCTCCCACGACAGCGCCGACACCGACGGCGGCGCGGGCGGCGCCGGGGCGGGCGCCGTGGCACCGGCCGGCGCCGCGGCGCCGATCATGAGCGTCGCGCAGAGTCCTGACGTCACCATTGCCGCGGTCGTACCGGGGGAGAACCCGATGAATTTCGCCATGCCGGAAACGTAGGGTCATGATCGTCCACCCGCGACGCGCTTACGCCATCCGGCCGTCGGGCCCTCGCGGGGCCTCCCGTGGCGCCTCGGCCACCACCCGTCGGGCGGAGCTCGCGGCGTCACGTACGTACGCTGGGATGACACGACGGTGGAGGTGGTCCGCCATGACGGCCCAGACACGACTCCTGAACCGACTCCCGCGCGCCTATCGCGACCGGATGATGGCTCTCGCGCGCGAGGTCTCGTTCCCTCAGGACACCCGGATCTTCGAGGAAGGGGACCACGCCGATCGGTTCTGGATCATCCGGACCGGCATGGTCACGCTCGACGTGCGCGTCTCCGATCGGGAACGGCTGCCCATCGACCCGCTGGGGCCGGGCGATCTGCTCGGCTGGTCCTGGCTCTTCACGCCGTACGCCTGGGACTTCGGCGCCGAGGCGTTCAGTCCGGTGCGCGCCTACGAGTTCGACGCCGCGGCGGTGCGCGCCCTGTGCGACCTGGAGCCCGCCCTCGGCGTGGCCCTGCTGCACGGGGTGGCCGAGGTGATGGCGCACCGGCTGGTGTCGGCACGGGTCAAGCTGGTCGAGTCGCATCGGACGCACGGGCGTATCTAGACGCACGGGTCCACCGGGGCGCACGGGCGGATCAGGCCGGGCGGGCGTCGCGCGGGTGGCGGGGTGCGGTCACCCGCGCGTGTCCCGTCCGTCACCCGACTCGCCGCCCCGGCGGGCGCGGGGCGGGCGGGCGCGATGGGATCGGCCGGGTACCGGCCGCCCGGCCGGGACCTCGGCCCGCCCCGAAAGGATCCGCATGCGTCGCACCGCGTCCCTGCCGACCGCCGCCCTCGCCGCCGCCCTGCTCGGCGTCGGCGTACCGCTGTCCGCGCCCGCGTGGGCGGAGGGGGACGACACCGAGTGGGACAGCTCCGTCGTCGACAGCGCCGTCCCGGGAACCCTGGAACTCGTCCCCGCGAGCGCCCGCCCCGGCACGACCGTCACCGCGAACACCACCGGCTGCGAGGGCGACACCGAGGCCACCGGGGACGCGAGCGGCCTCGGCGCCGGTGACTTCCCGCTGCGGACCGGCACCCACCAGGGCGACCTCGTCGGGCAGTTCCAGGTGCCGTCGGGGGCGCGCCCCGGCACGTACCCGATCTCCGTGAGCTGCGAGAACGGCACCGTGGTGCGTCAGACCCTGAAGGTGACGGGGGAGGGCCGCACCGAACTCCGCGGCACCCACGCGGGCGACGGCGGATCCCTGGGCCGGATCGGCACGGGACAGCTCGTGCTCGGATCGCTGCTGGTCGCCGGGGCCGTGGGAGCGGCCGGATACTACGCGCGCCGCCGCGCCCAGGAGCTGTAGGGCTCCCGGACGCGGCGGCGCGGTCGGCCGTGCGGAGCGGCCGGTGAAGTGGCTCAGCCCTTGCGGGTGTTGACCTCGGCGGTGAGGGCGGGCACGACGTCGAAGAGGTCGCCGACGACGCCGTAGTCGACCAGGTCGAAGATCGGGGCCTCGGCGTCCTTGTTGATCGCGACGATCGTCTTCGAGGTCTGCATACCGGCCCGGTGCTGGATCGCCCCCGAGATACCCGAAGCGATGTACAACTGCGGCGAGACACTCTTACCGGTCTGACCGACCTGGTTGGAGTGCGGGTACCAGCCCGCGTCGACCGCGGCACGCGAGGCACCCACAGCCGCCCCCAGCGAGTCCGCCAGGGCCTCGATGACCGCGAAGTTCTCCGCACCGTTCACACCACGGCCGCCGGAGACCACGATCGCGGCCTCGGTCAGCTCCGGACGCCCCGTCGACTCACGCGGCGTACGCCCGGTCACCTTCGTACCCGTCGCCTGCGCCGAGAAGGTGACGGTCAGCGCCTCCACGGTACCCGCGGCGGGAGCCGCCTCGACCGGGGCACTGTTGGGCTTGACGGTGATGACCGCAACACCCGTCGTCACAATGGAGCGGGTGGTGAACGACGCCGCGAACACCGACTGCGTGGCGACCGGACCACTCTCCCCGGCCTCCACATCGATCGCGTCGGTGATGATGCCCGACGTGATACGCAGCGCCAGCCGCGCGGCGACCTCCTTGCCCTCCGCCGACGAGGGCACCAGCACCGCCACCGGAGACACCGCGGCGACCGCCGCCTGCAACGCCTCCACCTTCGGCACCACAAGGTAATCGGCGTACTCGGCCGCCTCATCGGTGAGGACCTTGACCGCACCGTGCTCGGCCAGCACCCCCGCCGTAGCACCGGCACCGGCACCCAGAGCGACAGCGACCGGGTCACCGAGCCGGCGAGCCAGCGTCAGCAGCTCCAGAGTGGGCTTGCGGACGGCACCGTCCACGTGGTCGACGTAGACCAGAACTTCAGCCATGGGACTTCAATCTCCTGCAATCACAAAGGAAAAAGGGGGGCGAGAGGAGGGAACCGGGACTCAGATGAACTTCTGGCCCGCGAGGAACTCGGCGAGCTGCTTACCGCCCTCACCCTCGTCCTTGACGATCGTGCCCGCCGTGCGCGCCGGACGCTCCGCGGCCGCCTCGACCTTCGTCCAGGCACCCTCCAGACCGACCTCCCCCGCCTCGATCCCGAGATCGGACAGGTCCCACGCCTGGACCGGCTTCTTCTTCGCCGCCATGATCCCCTTGAACGACGGGTAACGCGCCTCACCGGACTGGTCCGTCACCGACACCACCGCCGGCAGCGCCGCCGACAACCGCTCCGACGCCGCGTCCCCGTCCCGGCGCCCCGACACCGCACCGTCCGCCACCGCCACCTCCGACAGCAGCGTCACCTGCGCCACCCCCAGCCGCTCCGCGACCAGCGCCGGCACGATCCCCGCCGTACCGTCCGTCGACGCCATCCCCGAGACCACCAGATCGAACCCGGCCTTCTCGATCGCCTTCGCCAGCACCAACGACGTCCCGATCGCATCCGTACCGTGCAGATCGTCGTCCTCCACATGGATCGCCTTGTCCGCACCCATCGACAACGCCTTACGCAGCGCGTCCTTCGCGTCCTCGGGACCCACCGTCAACACGGTGACCTCCACCTCGTCATCCGAACTCTCCGCGATCTGCAGCGCCTGCTCCACCGCGTACTCATCCAGCTCCGACAGCAGACCGTCCACATCATCCCGGTCAACGGTCAGATCATCAGCGAAATGCCGGTCCCCCGTCGCGTCCGGCACGTACTTCACGGTGACAACGATCCTCAAGCTCACGCCGGCTCTCCTTACTCAGTCCTGTGAAGGTCAACGTATGGCACTCAGTTCCCTCTGTAAAGGTACGTAGTGCCAAAACGGGCGCGGCGGTGTTACGTTCCCGGCATGAGCGAGGCACGCGAGGTCAATGGTTCACGGAAGAAAGCGCCCATGCGGGAGGTGCTGGCCGAGGCGGCGTTCCAGCTGTACCTGGAGCGCGGCTTCGAGCGGACGACCGTGGACGACATCGTGGCGCGGGCCGGGGTCGGACGGCGCTCGTTCTTCCGGTACTTCCCCTCCAAGGAAGACGCTGTCTTCCCGGACCACGAGAGCTGCCTGGCCGAGATGACCGCGTTCCTCGACGCCGCGAGCGACGAGCGCGACGCCGTCGACGTGGTGTGCGACGGGGCGCGGATCGTTCTGCGGATGTACGCCTCGAACCCCGAATTCTCCGTTCAGCGCTACCGGTTGACCCGTGAGGTGCCGGGGCTGCGGACGTACGAGCTGTCGGTCGTGCGGCGCTACGAACGCACCCTCGCCGGCTATCTGCGCCGACGCTGGGAGAGTGAGCCCGACGGCGCGCTGCGGGCGGAGGTCGTCGCCGCGTCCGTGGTCGCCGCGCACAACAACGGCCTGCGTTCCTGGCTGCGTTCGGGCGGCGAGGGTGACGCCGAGATGGCCGTCGACGCCGCGCTCGCCCTCGTACGGCAGGTGTGGGGACAGGCGGCGCGGCAGCCCGCCGGTGACCCGAACGAGGAGGTCGTCGTCATGGTCGCGCCGAAGGGTGCCCCCATGTGGCGGGTCATCCAGCAGGTCGAATCCGCATTGCGCGACGACTGAGGGTACTCAGTGTCTTTACCGAGCGGCACTGAGTGCCATACGCTGACGGAGGCGTCGTGGCCGCAGCCCGACGCGCACCGGGCGAGCGCGGGAGGCCGAAGGATGTCGGAGATGGCCATGAGCGGGTTCGGCGTCATGGCGCCGAAGCAGGCCGAAGAGGGATTCGCCTATCAGCGGTGCCGTTGGTGCGGGACCGCGTCGTTCCGCCGGCTGCTCTGTCCGGTCTGCGCGGCGAGCGACCTGGAGCGGCAGTACAGCGAGGGGCCGGGCGTCGTCGTCCAGTCCCGCGTGGTCCACCGCGGCACCGGGACCGCCCGCAACGAGTCCCTGGTCCGCTTCCCCGAGGGGTTCGTCGTGCCGTGCCGCGTCGTGGGCACGGCGCCCAACCTGGTGTGGGTGGGCGCCACCGTGCGTTCCGTGCTCGCCGGTGCGGAGGGCTCCGGCGACTCGGGTGAAGTGCTCTTCGAACTGCGCGACACGATCGAGGACGACGACGACTTCCGCCGTCACTTCTGACGCCCCGCGCCTCAGGCCTTGCCGGACCCGGACCCGGACCCGGACCCGGACCCGGACCCGGACCCGGACGTGGACGTGGACGTGGACGCGGAGCCTGCGTCGGAGTCGGCGGCGGGAGGGTCCGTGAGCCGCAACCCGTTCGCCCAGATCGTGTTGAGCGTCGTCACGAGCCGCTCGAACGGGATGCGCTGACCGAGCACGAACACCAGGTACGCCATGCGGCTCACCATCACCGACAGGGCGTGCGCCGTCACGAGCGGGTCCAGGCTC